>CANFSO010000025.1 GCA_947449895.1 Comamonadaceae bacterium | reverse complement strand
TCAGCGGCACGTCTTCTTCAATGCGTCCCGGGCCAGCGGTCATCACTACCACGCGGTCGGATAGCAACACGGCTTCTTCCACCGCATGGGTCACAAAAATCACCGTCAGCTTGGTCCGCGCCCAAATTTCCAGAAGATCTTGCTGCAGCTTTTCTCGGGTCAGGGCATCCAGTGCACCAAAAGGTTCATCCATCAACAGCACTTCGCAGTCGTTGGCCAAAACTCTGGCGATGGCAACGCGTTGCTTCATGCCACCTGACAGTTGGCCTGGGTAGTAGTCGGCGAATTTCTCCAGGCCGACCATGTTCATGTAGTGCGCGGTTAACTCTGCCAGTCGGACCTTCGGTAAGTTGCGTTGGAATTGTCCAAAGCCGATGTTTTGTCTGACGGTGAGCCATGGAAACAGCCCAAAGTCTTGGAACACCATGCCGCGTTCTGGGCTGGGTCCCTTGATCGGCATGCCGTACATTTGTGCCGTTCCATGCGTCGGGCTGTCAAAGCCTGCAAGGATGCGCAACAGGGTGGATTTTCCGCAGCCGGAGGCGCCGATCAGGCAAACAAACTCGCCTTTTTTGATGCTCAAATTCACATCTTGCAAAGCCTGAACGGTGCGCCCGCCAACGCTGAATTGTTTGCCCAGGTGTTGGACCGACAGGACGGGCAGGGGTTGGCGTTGCGAAAGTGGTGCTGCGGGTTCAGACATTGTGTTGGGGGCTCCATTTGAGTAGGCGATTGTTGAGTGCAACCAGCAGTCGGTCGGTCGCAAAACCAGCGACACCAATGACGACCATGCCGGCGATCACCAATTCTGTTCGCGACAACATGCGACCGTCCATGATGATGGCCCCGAGACCTGCTTGAACCCCCGTCATTTCGCCGACGACGATGAGAATCCAGGCAAAGCCATGGCCCAGTCGCAAGCCGTTCAGAATCGCCGGCAAGGCGGCCGGTAAAACCACCTGCCGAAACAGCGATGAGCCATTGCAACCCAGCATCGCTGCGGCCTCAAACAAACGCTCGTCAACTGAGCGAACGCCGAATATCGTGTTGAAAACGATAGGATAAAACGCGCCTAGGAAGACCAGAAAAATAGCGGCGTTGGGACCAATGCCGAAAAAAATCATGGACAAGGGCAACCACGCTGTCACGGGCACAGGACGCAATAGCTGCAAAGTGGGGTCGACCAGTTCGCGTATCAGTTTGATTCGGCCGACCAACAAGCCCAACGGAATCGCCACAAGGGCCGCTGCGAAAAATCCGCCATAGACGCGGGTCACCGATTTCCACAAATGCAGGTGCAGGGTCTGGCTGAAGGCGTCATCGTAGATGCCGCCGAATGCAAAGTCATACAGCATCAGAGCCACGTCTTGCGGTAACGGAATAAGACGCGTGCCCGTCAGTCGCACACCCACATGCCAGGCCAGTAGCAACAGCATCGGCAAAAGGGCGGGCGTCAGCAGACGCCGCAAGGTGTCCGGCTTCAACTACAGACTCTTCGCAAAGCTGGTGTTGATGAATGTTGGGTAGTCAGGCAGTTGGCGTATCTGCTTTTTGTCGAGCATTTGTGCGCCGTAATATTTGGCCCGTGTGACCCAGTCGTCGTCAATGCGCCAGGTCAGCTCGATATTGGGCGCGGCCATCTCAACGGTCTTGGCTGGCAGTCCCAACTTTTTCTCGGACATCTCGACGAATGCAGCCCGGTTGGCCAGCACATATTCAGTGGCCTTGCGGTGCATTTGCAGGTAAAGCTTGACCAGCGCAGGATTGTTTTTAACGGTGTCAGCGTGCGTTCCCAACACCATGTTGAGCGAACCGGTGGGGGTGCCGTAGGGATATTCGACGACTTTGCCGACACCCCGACTCACCGAAATCGATGGACCGGGTTCGGCACCCACATAGGCATCGATATCACCGCGCTCAAGCGCCGACGGCATCTCGCTGAATGCCAAGCGCACCGATTGAATGTCCTTGATGGTCAGACCCTCTTGCTTGAGCCGGTCGAGGATCACGACCTCTTGGGTGGAGCCTGGAAGAATGCCGACTTTTTTGCCTTTCAAGGCCTTGATGGATGTGATGTCGGAGTCTTTGCCTGCGACAACGGCCATGCCCTTGTTGCACTGTGCACCGATGACCACCACGGGCTCGCCTGCAGCACCGCCCAGCGTTGCGGCTGCAATGCCAAATGCGCCGAAGTCAACGGACTTGGTGACGACGGCATTTTTGCCGTCGGTGGGTGTTTCAAATGCAATGACTTCAATCTTGTAGCCAGCGGGGGCAAACTGCTCATAAAAATGCGGCGTGATGGAGTGCATCAGCTTGAGCGTGCCAACGCGGATGACTTTGTCAGCAGCCATTGCCGCGAAGGGCAGTGATGCGCCGGCAACTGTAGCGGCCATCGAGGCGATGAATTTTCTGCGAGCAAACATGACGGACCTTGTGGGTGAATGGTCTTGTTTCTTGTGCAAGCTTTGTGCCAAGCGTTTCCAGCGCCGCGTGATTGAAGTTGCACAACTTCGGTGCGTCCTTTTCTCAGGAATTGACCTCCGAGGCGGTCTTGGTTTCCCAAGGCGCTGCTGCAAACTGCGTCACCAAAAAATCAATCAGCAGTCGAATCCGCCGTGGCGCGTCTGCCCGGTAGGGGGCCAGCCAGTGAATGTCGGCGTCCGGCATGGCGAAGGCGGGCAGCACGCGGATCAACTCACCTGTGGCCAGCTGTGGCGCAATGTCCCACAGACTGCGCAGCATGATGCCGTGTCCCGCAGTGCACCAGTCCCGCACCAATTCGCCGGAGTTGCTGGAGAGCGGTCCGCTGACGCGAACCCGAATGGGTAGTTTGGCGCGCTCTTTTTGCAATGTCCAAACGTCAAAACGTTGACCGGCTGCGTTGCCGTTTTCACGCACGATCAGGCAGGCATGGTCTTTCAGCGCTTCCGGGTTGGCAGGCAGCCCGCGTTGCTTGAGATAGGCCGGGGAGGCCACCAGCACGCGCTGGTTGCGTGCCAGTCGTCGCGACACCCACTGCGCGGCTTGCCGGCTGTCGACCGACCACAGCCAGATGGCGCCGTCATAGCCGTCGGTAGCTAGGTCGGGCAATTGTTCGGTGAGCTGTAATTGAATGTCGATGCGCGGGTACTGCGCCTGAAAACTGGCCAGCGCCGGCCCCAGCCACAAGCGCCCAAAGCCAAAGGTCGCGGCCAGACGGATCAAACCGGTCGGTTCAGCCTTGCGTTCTTGCAGTTCGGCTTCCAGGGCTTCAAACCCTTGCAACAGCACGATGGCGCGTTCGCACAAGGTTTCACCTTCAGCAGTCGCGCTCACGCGCCGCGTTGTGCGCTGAAACAGCTTCTGCCCGAGGCGGGCTTCCAGTGCTGCCAGCCGTTTGGTCACGATGGGGGGCGCCAAGTCCAGACTCAGCGCGGCGCCGGCCAAGCTGCCCTGCTCGCGCACGGCGAGCACTAACTTCAAATCACTGCGGTCCATGTGTTCGCTGCCAAGATCGTTGATTGATGCTTTAAAAGAAATAATCGATTGCTCGATTATTGCTTGAGTAGGTGTTGATACTGCTTCAAAATAGAGATTGCCGAGTTTCGTGTGAGGTCGGCAGCGAATTCAAAAAAACAGGGACAGTTCAGTGCTCTTTGACGGTTTTACGACGATCGATGTGACCGGCCCCGCAGGCAGCTTGCGCACGAGCATGGGCGGCAGTGGCGCGCCTTTGCTGTTGTTGCACGGCCATCCACAGACGCAGGCCATGTGGCACCGCGTCGCGGGCGCGTTGAGTCAGTCGTTCACGGTGGTCATGATGGACTTGCGTGGTTATGGCGACTCAGCGCGCGTACCCAGCGACGCCGAACACACGCCTTATTCCAAGCGCGCCATGGCGCAAGACGCCGTGGCCGTGATGCGTCACTACGGCTTTGAGCGCTTTCAGGTGCTGGCGCACGACCGCGGCGCGCGCGTGGCGCACCGGCTGGCGCAAGACCATGCCGACAAAGTAGAGCGCTTGATGCTGCTCGACATCGCGCCCACGCTGGCCATGTACAACAACACCTCGGACGCTTTTGCGCGGGCTTATTGGCACTGGTTTTTTCTGATTCAGCCACCGCCGTTGCCAGAGGCTTTGATCGAGTCTGACCCGGTTCGTTATTTGCGCAGCGTGATGGGCAAGCGGCATGCCGGACTGGCCGCTTTTGCGCCGGAAGCGCTGGCCGACTACGAGCGTTGTGCGCAGATTCCGGGCACGGCCACGAGCCTCTGCGAAGATTACCGGGCCTCGGCTGGCATCGACTTGGTGCATGACCGCGCCGATGTGGCGGCCGGCCTCAAACTCACGCAGCCGCTGAGCGTCTTGTGGGGCGAGCATGGCGCTGTCGGCAAGTGCTTCGACGTGCCGGGCCTGTGGGCTGAACGCGCTCAAAATATGTCTGGCCGAAGTTTGCCCTGCGGTCATTACATCGCCGAAGAAGCACCAGAATTGTTGCTTGAAGAGGCCTTTCAGTTTTTCAAACCCTGACTAATTTTTAACGCAAGGACACACCATGGCTACAAATATCGGTAAAAAAAGAATCGCTGTGATCGCCGGCGACGGCATCGGCAAAGAAACCATGCCTGAAGGGGTTCGCGTGATGGAAGCGGCGGCTACCAAGTTCGGCATTGACCTGCAGTTTGACCACTTTGATTTCGCCAGTTGGGACTACTACGAGAAGCACGGCCAGATGATGCCGGACAACTGGAAAGACTTGGTCGGCGGCCATGACGCGATTTATTTCGGCGCTGTCGGCTGGCCTGAAAAAATTGCCGACCACGTGTCTTTGTGGGGCTCCTTGCTGCTGTTCAGGCGCGAGTTTGACCAGTACATCAATCTGCGCCCAGCACGCCTCATGCCCGGCATCATCGCCCCTGTGGTGCGGCGTGACGGCAGCGCACGCGCCCCTGGCGAAATCGACTTTTACATCGTCCGCGAAAACACCGAAGGCGAGTACTCCAGCATTGGCGGCAGAGCCTTTCCGGGCACCGAGCGCGAGTTCGTTTTGCAAGAGTCCGTGTTCACCCGTATCGGGGTGGACCGCGTGCTCAAGTTTGCGTTTGAACTGGCCCAGTCGCGCCCTAAAAAGCACCTGACCAGCGCCACCAAGTCGAACGGTATTTCGATCTCCATGCCATACTGGGATGAGCGCGTTGAAGAGATGGCCAAAGGTTACCCAGACCTGCGTCTCGACAAGTTCCACATCGACATCTTGACTGCGCACTTTGTGCAGCGCCCTGACTTTTTTGACGTGGTCGTGGCCAGCAATTTGTTCGGTGACATCTTGAGTGACTTGGGCCCCGCTTGCACCGGCACCATCGCCATTGCGCCTAGCGCGAACCTCAACCCAGAGCGCAAGTTCCCATCCTTGTTTGAGCCCGTGCACGGATCGGCCCCTGACATCGCCGGACGCAACTTGGCCAACCCGATTGGACAGATCTGGTGCGGTGCCATGATGCTGGAGTTTCTCGGTCACAAAGAAGCCCACGATGCGATTCTCAGCGCCATTGAAAAGACGCTGGCTCCCGGCAGCGGCGCACCGCGCACCCCAGACCTCGGCGGTACTGCTGGCACAGCTGATGTTGGCAAGGCGATTGCCGCAGCCGTTTGAGGCTGGCTTTAACGTTGGCGTGATGCGCTTGTAAAACAGTCTAGAATCCGCCCCTCACTTGTGAAATAAAGCAAGTGAGGCGTTGCGACTATTATTGTGACGGTGCTGGCGCCCTTCAAGGGCGTCTTATCATTTCCGCTTCAAGCAGCTTTTGGCGCTTGTTGCACCCAACCCGCTCCCGCTTATTCCGCTTTTAGCGATTAAGGGGGTATCTGGCAGAAGCGTCATAGCTTCACGCCAGATTATTTTTGACATCACCGAGGACATCCCGTGAACAAAACTGAATTGATCGAACACATTGCCGAGCAAGCTGACATTTCCAAAGCATCCGCCACGCGCGCGCTGGAAGCCACCATCGGCGCTATCACCGAGACCCTGAAAGCCGGCGACGCCGTGGCTTTGGTCGGTTTTGGCACTTTCGCTGTTGGTGTTCGCGCTGCCCGCACCGGCCGCAATCCACGCACTGGCGATGAGATTAAAATCAAAGAAGCTAAAGTTCCAAAGTTCCGTCCAGGCAAAGCCCTCAAAGACGCTTTGAACTGAAGCTGACGAATTAAGAAGTTGGGTGCTTAGCTCAGTTGGTAGAGCAGCGCCCTTACACGGCGTAGGTCGGCGGTTCGAGCCCGTCAGCACCCACCACCAACTTCACCAATGAAAAAGGGACTGACAGCGATGCCAGTCCCTTTTTTTATGCGAATTAAACCCAATCAACCTTGGTGTTGAATGGCTTTTCAAAATACATCTATGTCTTGATCTCGACGTCGGTGAGGTGAGCCAACCATTTAGTTGACCTGTCGGTACAGTTCGCTTGCGCGCGTTAGGTGATCTGTCATTGCTTTCACAGCGCCGGTAGCATCATGAACAGCGATCGCATCGATGATTTTTTGATGCTCTGCCAAGGTGAGTTCTTCTGCGCCAGGGGCTCGAACAATGGCTTGGTAGTAGGCACTTGCCCAATCAAACAAGGCTTCGACGATGGCAGGGTAAATCGGGTTTCCGCTGATGCGTGCGATTTCTCGGTGAAAGTACATGTCTCGCTTCATGAACTGATCAAGGTTAACCATGGAGGCGCGGTGGTCGGCCTGTCGCGAGTGCAAGCGCATCACGTCGTCAGTTGTTGCCTTTTCAGCAGCCAGTTTGACCATACCGACTTCTAAAAATAACCTAGCTTCTTTGAGATGATCTAGCGTTTCAGGTTGCATGCGAAGCAAGTGTCGAGTGCCTCCGGCAATTTGATCAATCAGTAAACGGGCTGTTGGCACCACCACCCGAGCACGTTCGCCATGCGAGATTTCAACAATCCCAGAGCGAGCCAATTCCTGCATCGCTTCCCTCACGGCAACACGGCCAACACCGTAAAAAGCCATCAACTCACGCTCTGAAGGCAGTTGCTCGCCCGAGCCAATTTCACCGGACTCAATGCGTTGCATGAGTCTTTCAAGTACATCTTGGTAGAGTCGTCGTCTTTGAATGGGTTCTGCAGTCATGTTATGAATCTACCATCATAGAAAAACGCCTGACCGAACCTGCTCATAAAAGTTCACGCTTCCCATTTGCCCACCCTTGAGCACCACTTGCAGTCCATCCCGTTTTGGATCGTCTGACCAAGTTCTGCACAAAGGGGCACCGGGCGCCATTCCTGCCTCTACCGTCAAAGCCCGAATCCCTAAATGGCTACCCACCGCACCCGAACTATCTCCGCCGGCCACCACGAACCGACGGACCGATGATTGATCCAGTATCTGACGCATGATCTCCGCCAGGACCTGCCCGATACGCACCGCCGCATCGGTTTTACTCAGCATCGCGTTCGCGGCTGTTGTTTCAAAGTTCAAGACTGCTGGATCGTCTGGGCCTTCTGCAGAAAACACAATGGGGGACATATTATGAGCAATGCTGGATACAGCGTTTGACACCAGACGTGCAATTTCTGCGTCGCACTGATGCACATCCAAACAACTTGCAATATGAAGTCGCTGTGTGGAAAAGCCCTTGGCCCGTGCCGATTGAATTTGTACGCCGCTCATGGGCGAGCAGCTGCCACTCACCACCGCAATGCAAGACACGGCTTGCGCTGCTGGCAGACTCGGCGTTTGTGGAATCAGCCCTTGCTGACGCCAATAGGCAGCCAATGCATATTGCAAGCCCGAAGACGAAGCGCTGAATAGGCCTTCGCCGCGGTTCTCCCACACCAAACGCCCAGCGTCAATTTGACTGGCTTTATCTGCCACATCAATCATCACGACTGGCTGATCATCGCCTTGCAACTCATCGCAACGGGCTTGCCCCAAACCATCTTCCAGCTCGGCCAAATTGATCAGTTCAATGCGGCGTAGTGTTTGCGCCCCTAAATGCACACGCAAGTCACCTTCGGTCATCGGTGTGACCGGGTGACGGGACATGGTTGGGTGACGATCAATCCTGTACACGACGCCTTCTGCGCCTGCAAATAAATGGCCAAACACTTGAAAGCGTTTCAGTCTTGGTGCCCCGACGACCATGGGTGACCAGCGGGCACTTGAGGTTTTGACGCCCAGGTCAATCGCTTGACCGATCGATCCCACAGCAGGGGATGAATCAAACGTTGAGCAGACTTTGTATTGCAAGATGGGTGCCCCCATTTGCTTCAAGCATTCAAAGACTGCGGGCAACTGAGACCTCATCCACTCAGGACTTTTTCCTCTAGATTGTCCTGCCAGTCCCACACACCGGACGTGTTGAAATCGCGCCAAATCAGCCGCCTTGGGCGGCTCTAAAAAAAGCACGGTTGCAACCCCAGCCGCCGTAAATGCCTCCAGCACATCGGTCGCGCCCGTGAAGTCGTCACCGTAGTAAGTGAGTAACAGGCCTTGCGGCCAAGCGTTGGACTCGTCTGTCACAGCGCTCACCAAAAAGTCAAAGCGCGTTTTAAAGCTGGACGATCTTTGGCATAACTGGCCAAATCAATTCCCGCTTCTGCCGCTTCCCAAGCTTGACGCAAGGCGGTCACACCGGCAGCAACACCATCAGGATGGCCAAATATTCCACCGCCAGCAGTGCAAATTAAATCCGCATTTCCAAGTGCTGCATAGGTGTCGTGGGCTTGTAATCCTGTTTGTGCTGAACTGAAAACGGGTACAGCACACATTGGAGCTTCATCAAACAGCGGCTTGATGACTGAGCGTGCCGCAGCAATGACCATTTCATCGGGTTCGCTGAACTTATTTCGCAGGCCATTGACATGCAAGTGGTCGACTCCTGCCAAACGCCAGAGTTGTTGCCATGCTGCGAAATCCCAGCCGACATATGGGCTGCGGCTCAGGTACCCCCAACCAGCACGGTGGGCGTGGATGGGGACCTGGCTGTGGCGCCGCAACTCGGTCAAGCCCGTCAATCCAACCGAGTTCAAACACACCATCACGCAGGACCCTTGATGCTTCAGCAGCCAATCGTGGCGTCGCTTCATTTGACTCAGCTCACCGGTGATGTTGAACGCCACCATCACTTGGCGACCTAATTTTTGCGTGGCCTCATTCACCACACGCATCACAGCGTCGACACGGTCATCAAAGGGGCAGTACGACCCATCTGCTTGTAACTCATCGTCTTTGATGAAGTCGATATGTCCTTCTATCAGCAGACGGACTTGCTCAGCGGTTTCAGTTGCATTCAAGCCCACGCTCGGTTTGATGATGGTGCCAATCAGGGGTCCTTTTGTAACACCACTTAAACGTCGCGTTCCTTCCATTCCGAAAGCCGGCCCCTGATAGGCTTTCGAAAACTCTTCTGGTAATGTCAAATCCAACAAGCGCAAACCAGACACTTGGGCTAATTCAAACAAGTTGCCGGCCACGGTCGCCATCAAGGTTGGCAGACAAGGCCCCATATTTTCTAGCGGCCATGAGAGTTCGAGCAAGCAGCGCGAATAGATCTGGGACTTCATGCCACCCGGTAAGCTTGGCTTACCCACTGTCTCCAAAACTCGCAATGACTCCACTCTGGCACCAGAACGTGCTTTCATTGCGGGAGTCTCTGTGGCCAGCTTCAAATAAGTTCCACTGGACTGCTCGCCAGCGATGGTCTCGGCCGCGCGCATTGGATCGTCACCTGTTTCGAGCCAGTAGCGCGCATAAATTCTGTCGTTCATCACCGTTCTTTCAATTCGAAGTGGAATGTCAGGTGATCCGCTGGATACTGTCAGCAATTTCTTGATGATCGAAAACATGCTTCCAGTCGTCGCGCATCAGGCGCGGTTTGCCGAAGATGATGGCCTTGTTGCAAGCGTCAGAAAACTGCCCTGGAATTTGCTTGAAGATCACCGCCGACAAAATTGTCATATGACCCAGCAGAAAATCGCGGGCGGCCTCAGCAGGAACGCCACGAGCCACCACCTCATCCATGGCTTCACGCATCACATCTAGCAGTGTCGCGCAAACTGTCTCTGACAAGCCTGGTTCTAGCAAAGCCATTTGCTCCACGGTGACATGGTGGGAGCGCAATATCGGTTGATAAATCGTTTTGGCGATGTCCTCACCCAGAGAAAAGGCGTCCTCTGGACCCTGCATCAGCGCGCTCACAATGGACTGTGCGGCCGTCGCTCCACCAAAGTAATCGGGCGCACCCGGACGGTGAACCTCGGGACTAAAGATGCTTGGGTGGCATGGATGCGCTACGAAGTACGTCAAGTCAGGTCGATTGGGTAGATGGCCTGCAAATGGTGCTGCCGCATCGAGCGTCATCAGCATGGTTCCAGCTTTGAGTTGGGGTGAAATCTCATTAGCAAGTCTGCCAATAAGGGTGTCTGGAACAGCAAGAATCACAACATCCACGTTTCGCAGCGCTTCTTCCACGGCGCAGCAAGTGATTCCCAGCTCATCTTGTAGCCGCTTTCTCCCAAGTTCGCCCACTTCAACATGGCGAACCTCGTAGTGCGAGCCTTGCAAGTTCTTTGACAAACGCACACCCATCTTTCCCCCCGCTCCAAACAATGCAATAGATGTCATTTCATCCTCCAGTTTTAAAGTGGTCTGATGGTATGACGACTCTATCAGTCGAGTTTATTAGGAAATACCCTTGGGCCGCGTTTCTTGTGCTTCTGCGCCTGTGGAAAGTCAGGCCAAACTTGAGTGGACAAGCACTGAAAATGATTTAAAGATGAGTTTTTGGTAAAGTTGTGAAAACGAGCAGGATAAAAATTGAACGACATGTCTCGCTCAAAACATCCATTGGCAGGAGACAACCCTGCCCAAATATTCGTACGACCCAGTAAGGGATTCTCGCCGCCAGTTATTGAGGGCGCCCGAATGTAGCTTTTGGGTCCTCTGGGTCAGTCCGGTAAACAAATAAAACAGTTTGGCCGGATTCACGCCATTGCTTGTGCGTATGAAAAGACCCTTTATGTTGGTTAAATTTTTAATTGGCGCGTCGCATTTCCATGCGTGCTGACATGCTCAAAGTGGCCAGACCCACAGCAGCAGCGGAACGCTGACGACGATCACCAGCAGTTCGAGCGGTAGACCAAGCCGCCAGTAGTCGGTAAACCGAAAACCACCAGGACCCAGAATCAAGGTGTTGTTCTGATGACCGATTGGCGTCAAGAAGGCGCAGGACGCACCGATCGCCACCGCCATCAAGAAAGGGTCGACATGAACCCCCAAAGCACTGGCAGTGCCAATGGCAATCGGGCACATCACTGCCGCAGTGGCTGCGTTGTTCATCAGGTCTGACAGGCACATCGTGACCACCAGTATCAGCATCAGTGCTATCACCGCGTTACCTTGAGCGACGCTGTCAAGCAGAACGCGAGCTATCAGATCAGCCGTGCCGGTTGACTCCATCGCGCCAGCTACCGGAATCAACGCGCCCAGTAAGACCACGACCGGCCAGTCGATCGCGTCATAGACGGCCCGTAGCGGGACCGTACGGAACACCATCGTGGCCAGGACGCCGAGCCCAAAAGAAATCGCCGCCGGCAACACGCCGACCGCAGCCGCGCCTACGGACAACGCCATGATCAAGCTGGCGATCACCGCCTTCTTGTTGTTTGGCATGTGCAACTCGCGCTCTGCCAGCGGAACGCAGCCGGTATCAGCTGAAAATTCGGCGAGTGCCTCGCTTGAACCTTGCATCAGCAGCAGGTCCCCAGCCTGTATCGTCAGGTGGCTCAGCCTGGCTTTTGAGCGGGTCCCTTCGCGAGACACGGCCAGCAAGTTCAATCCGTAATGCATGCGCAGCCGCATATCCTTGGCCGACAAGCCTGCAATATTCGACATCGGCAGCACCGCCAATTCCATCAACTCGATTTCGTCCGAAGGTGGGGCGTTCGCTTCAGGAGCTTCGTTGTCATCGGCGCTAGCATTGAGCTTGACAGTACCTCCCAAAGTTGGCGCCTTCACTGGAAGATCTGGTTCAGGCTTCACCGCTTCTTCAAGTTTCAGCCCCAGTTCTGAGAGCACTGTGCCCAGAGTTGCCACATCGGCATCGATGATCAAAATGTCACCAGCCAGCACCAGCCGCCCTGCTTGAGGAGCGGTCAGATGCCGATTTTGGCGAACCACGCCGAACACCAGAGCATCAGCCTCGTCCAGCACCATCTCCAATTCGCTCATCGTCATGCCCGCCGCCTTGCTGTCTGGCGGCACATGCACTTCTGTCTGGTAGGAGCCCGTTTCAAAGTCTCCCGCACCCTGCTGTTTGCGTGATGGCACCAAGCGCCAAGCAACTGCCACAAAAGCTACGCCAACTAGAGCAACCCCTAAGCCGACTGGCGTGAAATCAAACATGCCAAAACTGCCGGCGCTACTCTGCGCCCTGAAGCCAGAAACAATCAGATTCGGGGGAGTGCCGATCAGCGTGGTCATGCCGCCAAGAATGGTGCCAAAGGCCAGCGGCATCAGCACACGCCCGGGCGGCAGTTCAAGTCTGCCGGCCAGTTGTACGGCCACTGGCATCAGCAGCGCCATGGCACCGACGTTGTTCATGAAACCCGACAGCATCGCGCCCAGACCCACCAGCGCGGCGAGGCTCAACGTTGGCCCGGCCTTCTTCGGCAGGGTCAGGCGGACCAACACATCGACCGCGCCGGACAGCTGCAGGCCGCGACTCAAGATCAAAACGCACACCACCGAGATCACTGCAGGATTTGAAAAACCAGTGAAGGCATCACCCGGCACTATCAGCTCGCCCAGCACACAAGCCAGCAGCGCGGCAACAGCGACTATGTCGTGGCGCCAGCGGCCCCATAAAAACATCAGTACCGTAAGGGCCAAAATGGCAAGAATCAGGATCTGGTTATTGGTCATCGGTTGGAGTCGATAAAAAAAGCCACCTGTGATGCAGGTGGCTTTTGGGATTTTTAAAACGTTTCAGGTGTTCTTTTTTACAAACGCCATGTAGTCGTCGATCCAGCCTTGCAAGAACTTCAAACTGTCAGGGCCGATGTTGCCAGTTGCGTCATAAAGACCGTCCTGGTGATGGATAAACGCCTCAGGCTGACCCAGTGTCGGCATGTTGAGGTGAGCCAATATATTCCGCAAATGCTGCTGCGCCATTGCAGTGCCAATCGGGCTGACCGATGCACCCATCACCCCAGCCGGCTTGCCATTCCAAGCACTTTTTCCGTAGGGACGGGAGCCATGGTCTAGTGCATTTTTCAATACACCGGGAATCGAGCGGTTGTATTCAGGCGTGATGAACAGCACACCCTGAGAGGCTGAGATCTGGGACTTCATGCGCTTGACCGATTCGGAAGGCTGACCGTCATCGTCTTGGTTGTAAAGCGGCAGGTCATCAATCCGCAGTGATTCGAACAAAAAATCGGAAGGCACCAACTTGGCCAGTGCTTGAGCCAATTGTTTGTTGATCGAGTTTTTTCGGAGGCTCCCGACAACGACAGCTATTTTGAATGGGGTCATGCGCTTTTCTTTAAAGATGATTCGTTGGGGGTGCCCTTAGAAACTAAGTCGTTCTAAGACTTTTTTGGCCTCTTCATGACAAAAAATAAATGGTTGCTCTGAGCCTTGGTCTATTTCCTCGGCGCAGTGCCGAATCAGCAAAGCTAAACCCTCCCTGATCAGGACCCATTCACTTTCGTTTAGCACCAATGTGTGGCTAGGTTTTGTCATATAAAAAATTTGCAGCTCAGTGCCGCATGTTCTGTTTACTTTTTGCGTGATCCTATGAGTAATAGCAATTGACCAATGCCAACAGTGCCGATCCCCGCCCACATTGGGATGTTGATGCGTTCTTTTTCCATTATTTGAAGTTGCAGCGGTCCAATGTTGGCCTCGTGTGTTTCCTTGGTGTAGTTAAAGCCGCCATAAGCGGCGCCCAGTGCCCCTGCAACGATGAGCAGGCTGGCCACGAATCACACGTATCGCGACAACAATCACGGCGATCACCAGCAAGAGGTGTATGAACCCGCCAATTGTGTAGGCAGACACCACGCCGAGGACCCAAAGTACGACTAAAAATATTTCTATAGTTTCTATATTAATAATTTTTAAAGTTAGTTTTTATTACAATTCTGGTTTAATTTAAACATATAAAACGCACAAGTCAATAAAATCATTGTCAACAATTATCTTTTTGATATGAAGTTTCGTTGTGGATCAACTGGCGACGTTGAAAAAAATAGTTTTGCCTTGTCCAATTAGTCCACTGAGGACAAGTCGAGTGACGGTAGAGCTTCAACTTGAAGAGTGTTGCCTTCGATCTTGAGCACATCCGGGGGGGGCGTACGTCTATCCGAAAGACCTTTACGCAACACTTCCAGTCATGTGGTTTTTAAAAATATATTAAAAGTACTTACTTTAAACACTCTTAATGTATTTTTAATACCTCAAAAAATCGCTACATGTGGTCGTGGAGCAAGCCTAGTCTTCATTCACACAAGCGGGCATTCACGAACTCACGTGGACTTTCAGAATGAGCAAGTCAAGTGACGTTAAGTGGCGTTAATTGAGCTCTTTGGTATTCAAAAAAGCATAACCCAAGGATTTTGTCATGAGCCAGACTTTACTTTCACTATTGGCATTCGCTCCGCTGGTGCTGGCTGCCGTGCTTCTGGTGGGCTGTAACTGGCCAGCCAAACGCGCAATGCCCGTGGTGTTGCTGGTGACCATCCTGATTGCTTTGTTGGCATGGGATATGTCTGTCAATCGGGTCATTGCGTCTGGCCTTCAGGGCTTGATATTGACCGGGTCCATTCTGTGGATTATTTTTGGCGCCATTCTGCTGCTGAACACGCTGAAACATTCAGGCGCCATCAAAGCGATACGCGGCGGCTTTTCTAACATCAGCCCCGACCGGCGAGTCCAGGTCGTGATCGTGGCTTGGTTGTTTGGCTGCTTTATCGAGGGCGCGTCAGGATTTGGAACACCGGCTGCCGTCGTCGCGCCACTGATGGTCGCACTGGGATTTCCAGCACTGGGTGCCGTCATGATCGGCATGATGGTTCAGTCCACACCTGTGTCGTTTGGGGCCGTGGGCACACCGATTGTGGTCGGTATACCGGGAGGTCTGAACAAGGCTGGAATTACCGAACAATTGATCGGTAGAGGTTCGGACTGGGAGGTTTTCTACCGGCTGATCACGTCCGAAGTGGCCATCATGCACGCAGTGATTGGCATCGCCATGCCGCTTTTCATGTGCGTGATGCTGACACGCTTTTTTGGCCGCAACAAGTCTTGGAGCGAAGGGCTGGCCATTGCGCCTTTCGCGCTGTTTGCTGGCCTTGCTTTCGTCATTCCCTATGCGGCCGCAGGCGTCTTCTTGGGTCCTGAATTTCCTTCCATACTGGGTGCGCTGGTGGGGCTGCTCATTGTTGTCCCGGCTGCTAAGGTCGGCTTTTTGTTGCCCAAGAAGTCTTGGGACTTTGCTGATGCCAAGGACTGGCCGGTTCACTGGATGGGCAGCATCGAAATCAAACTCGATGAGTTGACTTCCAAAGCCCCCATGTCTGTCGCTCTGGCTTGGTTGCCTTACTTGTTGCTGGCCTGCCTGCTGGTGCTGTCGCGTGTCAATGCCGATGTCAAAGCATTCTTTCTGAACAACTGGGTGCTGAGCTGGACCAACATCTTGGGCGAGGCCGGCTTGTCTGGCAGCATCGAGTTTCTGTTCCTGCCCGGCGGCATCATGGTGATGGTGGTGCTGGCCACCTTCGTGCTGCAGCGCATGAAATTTTCAGAGCTCAGGGCCGCGGTCAGTGAGTCGTCGCGGACTTTGCTGGGCGCCGGCTTCGTGCTGATTTTCACGATTCCCATGGTCCGTATTTTGATCAACTCCGGCGTCAATATGGCCGAACTGCCGTCGATGCCAAGAGCCATGGCCGAGCTGGTCGCCAGCAGCGTGGGCAGTGTCTATCCATTCTTCGCACCCACGGTTGGCGCGCTCGGCGCATTCATCGCGGGCTCCAACACGGTCTCCAACCTGATGATGGCGCAGTTTCAGTTCGACACCGCGCATTTGATCGGCGTGTCGGGTGCGATGCTGGTGGCGGCCCAAGCGGTGGGTGCGGCGGCCGGCAACATGATCGCCATTCACAACGTGGTGGCAGCCTCGGCCACCGTCGGGCTGCTAGGACGCGAGGGCCAAGTGCTTCGCATGACCATTGTTCCGACCGCCTATTACCTGTTCATGGCGGGCCTGTTGACCTTGCTGGCGATTCACGTACTCGGTGTCACAGACGCACTGATGTAAAACATGCATCCATGTCAAAAATACCCCCCCGCTGCACACTGAATTGCTGCTCAGTCAGCCCCACACCATTCACCTGAATCTGGGCAGACATTGGCAATAGCGCCGTTCAACCAGACTTGTTCTCTGTCTAGTCTCAAGGCGGTTGAAGGGGCGATGTCAAAGTCGATGCGCAGGGCTTGAGCGACATCGGCGTTCTCAATGGGAAGCTCCCAGGTCAGGAAGACTTGGGTGCAATCACGGTCGGCGGGGAAGTCGGCCTCCTTAAAGCCTGTGCTGTGCCGATCAATGACCGCGTGAGGCTGTCCAGTATCAAAGACCACCGCTGTTCCCCGGGTCAGGGGAATTCGTTGGTCGGTATACGGAAAGTGCAAGTCTAATCCGCAGTCCTCGCTCAAAAACAGATTGCAAAAGGCGGCACTGCCGTACTGGCCGCCGTCATGGTGGTACTTTGCGCCGCGGCAGGCCATCAAGGCGACGTCACTGGAGGCCAGCAGATCTTGCAGACCGAGCGTGCGCGTCCATTCAGTCACCGCCTGCAGACAGTGCTTGAAGTCAGGCCAGCGCACACGCGCTCGCGCCAAAGACAAGGCTTCGACGTCGCCTGATTTCAGTTCCAGCAGCAACGAGATGTCTCTTGCCCAATCTGCCACCAGCCTTGCAGGCAGCGCAGGGATGTCGACCGTGCCGGTCAGAACAAGATCACTGACACGTCTACTGCGGATGGCATCTCCGCTCCAGAAATACGCAGCTATAAGGTCATGAACGCGATGACGTTGAGAGGGAGGAGTCATCTGCAGAAGTTGAGTGAGGCTGGGTATAAACCAAGGGGCCTGCAGGAATGAGGTTGGCACACCATAATGAACCTATAAAAATTTTAATCAGGATGACGTTTTGATCAAGTTCTACTACAACACCGCACCGAACCCCGCCAAAGTGGCCTTGTTTCTGGAGGAGTCCGCGCTTGCCTACGAGGTCGTGCCGGTCGACACCCGCAAGGGCGAACAACACACTGCAGATTACACCGCCATCAACCCAAACGCCAAGGTGCCGGCGATTGATGACGATGGTGTTGTCGTTTTTGACAGCAATGCCATCTTGCTCTACCTCGCCGAAAAGACAGGGAAGTTCCTGCCGACGGACAGTCCGCAAGCCCGTGCGCAGATGTACTCTTGGCTGATGTTCATTGCAACAGGTGTCGGCCCCTATTCAGGACAAGCGGTGCATTTTCGCCATTTCGCGCCCGAGCCGAAGACTTACGCCCTGAACCGCTATGACTTTGAAGCATGGCGACATTGGGGCATTTTGGATGCCCATCTTGCCAGCCATCGCTTCATGCTGGGCGACGAGTACACCATCGTCGACATGGCCTTTTGGGGCTGGGCCAGAGCGGTTCCCTTTGTGTTGGGTGCGGACGCGTGGGAAAAACTGCCCAACGCAAAACGTCTGCTCGATGAGATCAATGCCCGCCCGGCCGCCCAGCGTGCAGATGCTTTGAAGACCCAATATGCGTTCAAGGCAGACATGGATGACAGCGCCAGAAACGCTTTGTTTCCACAAAACGCGCGTTTGCAAACCACAGATTTGAAATAAGCGCATGGCTGATACAAATACCGACACCTATACCCCGCCCAAAGTCTGGACCTTTGACAGCGAAAACGGCGGGCAGTTTGCCAACATCAACCGACCGGTTTCGGGGCCAACGCATGAGCAGGTTCTGCCGCGTGGCAAACACCCGTTTCAGTTGTATTCGCTGGCCACACCCAACGGGGTCAAGGTCACCGTCATGCTCGAAGAGTTGTTGGCGCTCGGCTTCAGCGCCGCTGAATACGATGCTTGGTTGATTCGCATCAACAAGGGTGATCAGTTCGGCAGCGGCTTTGTCGAGGTCAACCCGAATTCCAAAATTCCTGCGTTGATGGATTACAGCGGATCAAAACCTATCAGGGTGTTCGAATCCGGCTCGATTTTGATGTACTTGGCAGAAAAGTTCGGCGTGCTGTTGCCAACTGAACCAGCCGCCCGGGCCGAGTGCTTGTCTTGGCTGTTTTGGCAGATGGGCAGCGCGCCGTATCTGGGCGGTGGCTTCGGTCACTTTTACGCCTACGCGCCAACAAAAATGGAATACCCGATTAACCGTTTTGCGATGGAAGTCAAACGCGAGTTGGACGTGCTCGACAAACGACTCGCTGAAAGCCGCTATGTTGGCGGTGACGACTACAGCATTGCCGACATCGCCATCTGGCCATGGTACGGCGGTCTGGTCTTGGGGCAGTTGTACGACGCCGCTGAGTTTTTGGCGGTGCACGAGTACACGCATGTGCTTCGCTGGGCGAATGACATTGCCAAGCGTCCTGCCGTGATCCGCGGCCGGATGGTCAATCGGGCGATGGGGCCATTGGCGTCGCAGCTGCATGAGCGTCACGATGCCAGTGATTTTGCAACCCAAACGCAAGACAAACTGGCACCTGCATCCGAGTGATGCATTGTGGCGGTGAGTCACATTCCCAAGCCCAGCGCGAAAACCAAAGCGACGCCGTAAACCAGATGATTGGCCAGTGCGATGCAGCAGGCTTTGACGGGTGTGGGTGTCCGTGAGGCCATCACACCTTTACCCATGCAAGGCATGAAGTAAAACCACGGCACCGCCACGCTGAGCGCTCCAAAAATCAAACCGTCGATCAAAGTGGGTTTGAAGACAGGCACAACCACCATCAGTGTGTAGAGCACCACCGCATAGCCCACGCTCACACCGTAATGCACCAACCAGCCTACTCGCAGTTCGTTGGATTGTCGTGGCGCTGCGTCTATGGTTGGTTGATACATGGATTTGACAATCCACAAGCGTAAGTACCACCGCCCCACGACAGCCCAGTTAGCTGTGGGTATACCCGCTGTACGCTTCAAGATCTGTTGCCAAAGATCCAAGACCAAGCACGATGCGATGCCTGCCAGCAGGATGGAAGAGAGGGGATGCTCCATGATGTGTGTCCTTTATTATTTGTCTAGCAATGGTCTATGAACGCGTCAATGATGTCTTGGTGCATCAAGCCATCACAGCGAGTGTGACGAGGGAAATCAAGGTCGAATAACCAACGGCGCGGGAAATCGTGGTGACGTTGATGTTGTACTGTAGCGCCAGCACAAAAGGCATCACTCCGCAGGGGCCTGCAGCTACCAGCAGCGCAGTGCTAGTCCATGCTGGATTCGCGAGTGTCGCCGCACCGCTAAACAGCAGCCAAGCCAGCATGGGATGGCCGACGACTTTCAAACCGACGATAGATAGCGCCATCTTGTCCACCATTCGGCTGCCCGTGGATGACAAGACGATGCCCAATGCAAACAGCCCGATGGGTGATGCTGCCGCGCCGACAAAGTGGGTAAAGGTGCTGAGGCCGTCGTGGAGCGGGATGCCAGCGAGATTGACCATCAAGCCTGCAGCAATGGCTTGCAGCATGGGGTGTTTGATCAGCAGCGCCAGTACTTTGCGCCCTGAGTGAAAACCCGGCCCGCTGAGTTCGAGCGCAACAATGGTGAGGGCAAAAATCAGCACCGTGTCCACGACGATGATGGCCGCAATAGGCGCGCTGGCGGCATCACCGTACAAGACACGCGCCATCGGCAGCACGAAAAACACGTGGTTGACAAAGCAAGCTGTCATGCCGAGCAGCATGGCTTCGCGCCACTCGCGGTGGAATATATAGCGCGCAAAGGCCATCCCCGCCGCATAGATCGCCATTTCAGAGGCGAAATACAGCATCAAGACCTGCCACTCAAACTCGGCCAGTGACGCGCTGGTCAGCAAGGAAAAAGTCAGTGCTGGGGCGCCGATGTAAAACACAAAGCGGTTCAGTACAGCGGCCGCGGTGGCGTCAAAAATGCCACGGCGTGCGAACAGTATGCCAAAGCCCAAAACTGCAAAAATCGGCAGAACGGGATTGAGAAAAGTCTGAAAGGCGGAGGACATGAGGCCTGAGTCTAATCGCGACTCAGGCCTCAAGGCCTTCAGCCCTCACCGCTTACTTGCGGGAAATGCCCGACTCCTTCAGGAAGCGGTAGTAGTCGCTGTCGGTGGTGAGGATCATCACGGCGTTCTCGTTTTGCGCTTCTTTGTAGGCCTCTAGCGTGCGAGAGAACGCGTAGAACTCTGGATCTCCGTTGTAGGCGTCGCCGTAGACACGTGCAGCCTTTGCGTCAGCTTTGCCGCGAATTTCCTGAACCTGACGATACGCATTGGAGCGGATTTGGCTCAGTTCTTTCTCCATGGTGCCGAGGATTTCGGCACTTTGGCCTTCGCCTTCAGAGCGGAACTCAGCGGCGATGCGTTTGCGTTCTGAAATCATTCTTGAATAGACGCGTTCTCTCACGCTCTCGATGTAGTCGAGGCGCCGGATGCGTACATCCACCAGCTCGATCCCATACTGCGGCATGATTTTCTGGGCTTCGGTCAGAATGTTGCGGGTGATTTCTTCGCGGCCACGCGTGATCTCTAGGGCTAATTGCGCCTGAGCCTCAGGTATCACTTCCGCCAGAGCTTCCCCCTTGGGCACTTCCCATGAAGCGCTGCGGACCAGTTCCACCAGTTCACTTTGCGAAACTTGGTCTCGTACCACCGAATCAATGATGTCGTCTAGGCGGGAGCGTGCACCCGCCTCGCTGGCGACGCTTTCGAGAAACGTCGTGGCATCGGCGATGCGCCAGCGTGCTGTCGTGTCGATCCAGATGAACTCGCGCCCTTTAGTGGGGATTTGATTGGGGTCGCCGTCCCACACCAGCAGGCGTCGGTCAAATCGACGAACGTCTTGAATCAAGGGAAGTTTGACGTGCAGCCCAGCCTCTGTGACGGGCTGGCCAACCGGGCGTCCGAACTGGACGATCACCGCTTGCTCGCCTTCTTCCAGTGTATAAAACGTACCAGAGAATGCGATGACGATGACCAAGAGAAAGAGACCAAATCCGATACTTGTTTTTTTCATCATGGCTGTGTTGACCTTGGATTCGTGGCTGCGGGCTGAGCCGTTGGCGTGGTTCTCTGAGCGCTATCCATGTTCAACATGGGCAACATGGCTTGTTGCTCGCTATCGACGATGTAGAGCGCTTTGGCACTTGGCAAAATGCTGCCCATGGCTTCAAGGTAGAGGCGCTTGCGCGTGACCTCGGGTGATTTTTTGTAGTCAGCAAGAATGGCTTTAAATCGGTTGGCTTCGCCTTCGGCGCGGTTGACCCGCTCGACCGCATAGCCTTCGGCCTCGGTGACGGTTTGGATGGCCTCGCCGCGTGCCCTTGGAATTTGCTGGTTGGCTTTTTCTTGCGCTTGGTTGATGGTTCTCTCTCGGTCTTGGCGTGCCTCGTTGACTTCATTGAATGCTGGCTTGACGGGATCCGGCGGCGTCACATCTTGCAGTTCCACCGTGACCAAGCGAACGCCTGTGCCGTAATCCGTGAGGATTTTTTGCATTTCTTCTTTGACCTGAACCGAGATGGCGACACGTCCGACGGTCAGCACATCGCTGCCCAGCCGATTGCCCACGACTTGGCGCATGACGGCCTCGGCGGTGTCGCGGATCGCTTGCCGAGACTCGCGCACTTTGAACAGGTAGTTGGTGGGGTCTTCAATACGGTATTGAACGATCCACTGCACATCGATGACGTTCAGGTCACCGCTCAACATCAGCGAGACATTTTTAAAAGGATTCTCGTTGGCCGCGTACTGGGTGCGCCCGCCTTCCATGGACGTCGTCATGAAGCCGAATTCCTCTTTCAACACACGAGCGGTGGGCACCATGCGGACTTTTTCGATGCCGTTAGGGAACTTGAAGTGCAGGCCCGGCCCGACCGTGCGGTCGACCGCACCAAATCGCTGGATGATGCCTGTTTCTTCGGGTTGCACTGTGAACCAGCTGGTGGCGACAAAGTACAGCAACACCACCCCTGTGACAATCAAGGCGATAGGTTTTGTGCCGAGTGCTGAGGCACGTTTGCGGATTTCTTGGACAACATCTTCGGGGTCATAAGCGGCCATTTTTTTCCTTTCAGTTAAGCGTGAAATGCTTCACGTCATGGCCGTGAAGCATCGGAGACAGAGATTGAAGATTGGCCGCGCCGCATTCTTGTTGATGCAAAGGCGCTGTGGCGACCCGTTGTGCGTGATGACGCCGATAACGGGTTGGCGGCTGTTCCTGGCCGCGCGGGTTGCTGGGACTTGTGTCGAGGAGCGTGCGTATCAAACGCAGCGTCGGGGTGATGGCCTTGTTGCCGGTAACGGCAACAAGGCCCGTGGTATTCATCGCCCGATGAAACGAATCGGTGATGGATTGAATTTCATTCTAGCCATAGATGCGTCGCGCAAGGCCGTGACACGATGTCTTGCATCTATTCGTTACAAATTTGCGCCTTCCATGCTGGCGCATGAGGGCTTGCTGAAATGCAGGTTCAGGGCCCTGCTGACATTTGTGACGGGCTACTCTGGCAAGACGCCAATCTCTTTGGTGATCAGTGCCCAACGCTGAAATTCGTTTTTGAGAAATGTCCCTACTTGGTCTGCAGACATGCCGGACTCAGGCAGCGGGCCGGCAGCCGTGATTTTGGCTGCAATCTCTTTATCGGCAGTCGTCAGATTGAACTCACGGTTCATGCGCTCAATCACTTGTCTCGGCGTCCCTGTGGGTGCGACCAGTGCGAACCAGCCGCTCATGTCAAAACCAGGGAAACTTTCGGCGAGTGCTGGCACTTGCTCCCAACCCGGGACGCGCGTGGCGGTGGTCACCGCCAGCATGCGCAGCCGACCTTGGCGCACCAACTGTGCGGTGGACGCAATGTCTGCGACCACGGCGTCAATGTGACCACCGATGGCATCTTGCACCGCCACGCTCACCGAAGCGTAAGACGCCAGGTTGAACTCGGCTTTGGAACGGGCATTCAAAAAGCGCGCGATCATGCCGCTGAAGGTCCGGGGGCCTTCGTTGCCCAATGAAACTTTGCCAGCACTGGCTTTGGCGTGAGTCAGCAGATCTTGCAGATTCTGGAATGGTGACTCCGCACGGACCAGCACGGCGAACGGGCTTTTACCGACAAAAGCGACGGGTACAAAGTCTTTTTGTGGATCGTAAGGCATCGACTTGAACATGTAGGCGTTGGTTACCAGCGCTGCGGTGGTGGCGAAATAAAAGGTGTAGCCATCAGCGGCGGCACGCGCGGCGGCCTGCGCGCCGATGATGTTTTGGCCGCCAGGTTTGTTGTCGATGATCAGCGCTTGGCCAAGCCCCTTACCGACGCGCTCGCCGATGATGCGGGCCACATTGTCAGGGCCTGAGCCCGCAGGCTGTGACAACACAAAGCGGATGGGTTTGTCTGGCCAAGCTTGGGCTCTTGCGGTCGATGTCAAAAGCGATGGGAGCACGGCCACGCTGGCCGCTGCCTGAAGCAGTTGTCTGCGACCCAGAGTCGATGACTTGGCGCTTGACGGTGCATTGAAACTTTTCATATTTGTCTCCTAGGTGGTTTTTTTTAATTAAAAATTCAGGGCGCATTGAAAATTTAGTGACTGACTTGCGCAGGTTCAAACACGTCGCAGAGTGCGCTGAGTTGCTCGCTCAGTTCAGCTGCCGTTTGGCAAACGCCGTAGACGTAATGGTCGGGTCGCACGATGGCCGCGACTGCGTTGTTGTCGGTAAACCATTTCGCCAGCAAGCCGTCTGCCTCTGTCAATTCTGGCGTGCCAAGTTGCACAAGCTGTGCCCCCATGCTGTTTGAAGTCGCTGCTTGCTGCATCCCTTGGCTGGCATGGGCTGCCAGTACAAGCCGCCAACCCGTGCCGATCACATCGTCCATGCGGCGGCGCGCGCCGTTGGCAGTCAAGAGCCATGGTTGCGGAAAGAGCGTGCCACGCTTGGCGTGGGGCAGGGCGCTGAGCAGACCCCCTTGCAGCGCCGGTTGCACGTCTTGCCGCGGCACGGGTTTGACCACGCCGCCACACTCCTCCAGCAAATGGGCGTCACGGGCGCGTGCTTTGTCGACATCGCGTTCACCGATGATCTTCCCAATCGCTTTGATGCGCGTGGTCAGCGCGGTCACGTGGCCTTTGCGCTCCGGTGTGTAGCTGTCGAGCAAGCTGACAGGGGCTGCGCCCTTCAACACCGCGTCAAGTTTCCAGCAGAGATTGCTCACATCACGCAAGCCTTGGCACATGCCTTGCCCAAGAAATGGCGGTTGCTGGTGGGCTGCGTCACCGGCAATGAAGACATGCCCCTTGCGCCAGTCTTCGGCCACCAAGGCGTGGAAGCGGTAGCTGGCTTGACGCCAGAGTTCACCGTCAGCTGGGCTGATCCACGGTGCCAGCAACTTCCAAGTGCCTTCAGGCGTGGCGAGTTGCTCGGGGTCTTCCCCCGGGTTGATGGAAATTTCCCAGCGCCGATGACGTCCGGGGCCAATCACCATGGTGGCGGGCCGCTCTGGATGGCAATACTGCACGCTGGTGGTCGGCAGTTTCGACAAGCCTTGCTCATTGACCAACACGTCCACGACGAGCCAAGGTTCGTCAAACCCCAAGTCCTCCAACGCCATGCCAGTCAAGGAGCGGACGGTGCTGCTGGCACCGTCGCAACCTATCAAATAGCGCGCCTGAACCGTCGACGGTTGACCTTTGTCGTCTTGAAGTTCGAGCGTCACGCCGGTCTCGTCTTGCGACAGATTCAGCAGTTGCTGGCCGAGTGCGATGGTGACCGACGGAAAACTCGCCGCGTGCGCGCGCAAGATGCGCTCCACCGGCGGTTGAGTGAACACCACCGATGGCGTGTGCGCCAGCGGAAAGGG
>CANFSO010000024.1 GCA_947449895.1 Comamonadaceae bacterium | reverse complement strand
GAGGTGACGCGTTCTGGCACGGCAGCCAGAGCCCAAGCCATGCTCAAACGTCCCGACCTGTACGGCAAGACAGGCACCACCAACGATTCCATCGACGCCTGGTTTGTAGGATTCCAGCCAACGCTGATGGGGGCCGTTTGGATGGGGTACGACAAGCCGAAGAAACTGGGGGATCGCGAGACAGGCGGCGGCCTGAGTCTGCCGATCTGGATCAACTTCATGGAAACAGCTCTGAAATCAACCCCAGTGACTGAATTACCCGTACCCGCAGGCGTGGTGAACGTCAACGGAGAATGGTTTTACGAAGAATATGCCGGCGGATCGGGCATCCGCAATTTGGGCGTTGATGGTCGACCTGCGAGATTGTCCAATGGCATGAGTGGCCAAGGGGCGCAAATTCAGGTACTACCACCGTCGGACGAACGCAGTCGCATTTTGGACTTGTTTAAAAATTAGACCGCGCTGAAAAGCAAGGTCTGACCAGCTTGCACGCTGGCGTAGCGCGACAAGTCCGAGAAAAATTCGTGGGCGGTTTTGGTGTCGAGCCACTGACCTGAGACGTATTTGTAATGAAAGCCACCTGCCCGTGCGGCCAGCCAAATTTCCTGCAAGGGTTTTTGCAAGTTGATGATGATCTGGCTGCGGTTTCCAAAAGTCAGCGTCACCATGCCGCCGGTGCGTTGGTTGTCGACATCAGCGTCGGACTCATCGTTGATCCGGTCGCAAGCTGTTTCCACCGCTTGCAGAGCAGCTTCTGCGCAGTCGAGATATTCCAAGTCGGTCATTACAATCCCATCATGTTTGCTTTACTTCAAATTCACGGCCAAATTTTAGGCCGCCGCGCGTTGTCTGGCAGGCCACAAGGCCTTGCGAGTATATTGATTGGCGCACTGTTGACCCTATCATTGGTCGGCTGCGGGCAAAAAGGGCCCCTGTTTTTACCTGGCCCCCCCCCGCCGTTGCAGCCAACAACCTCGACATCAACACCTGCCTCCGCACCCGCGCAAGCCATCTCTGGCGCGCCTACCCGTTCCGCCTCCACGCCCCAATGAGCCAACAACCTTCAGCCGCAGGCGCTGCGCAAGCCCTGCCAGGTCATCCTTTTGTGGCCTACCACGGCGCTGAATTACAAGTCGAAAACGTTCGCTTGAGCCAGCTCGCCGCCGACCACGGCACACCGCTGTTTGTCTATTCAAAATCCGCGATGTTGACAGCGCTGGCAGCTTATCAGCGCGGCTTCGCTGGCCGCCATGCGCAAATTTGCTATGCCATGAAGGCGAATTCCTCACTCGGCGTGCTGCAAGTTTTTGCCACCGCCGGCTGCGGTTTTGACATCGTCTCCGGCGGTGAGCTCGAACGGGTTTTAGCTGCTGGTGGCGACGCCGCAAAAATCATTTTTTCTGGTGTCGGTAAGACCCGCGCCGAGATGAGACTAGCCTTGAATGCCGGCATTGGCTGCTTCAATGTCGAGAGCGAAGCCGAGCTCGATGTGCTGTCGCAAGTGGCTGAATCACTCGGACTGCGAGCCCCCATCAGCATTCGCGTCAACCCCAACGTCGACCCGAAAACACACCCCTATATTTCGACCGGCCTGAAAGACAACAAGTTTGGCGTGGCCCACGAAGACACGCTGCGGATTTACCAACACGCCGCCAGTCTCAAAGGCTTGCAAGTGGTCGGTATTGACTGCCACATTGGCTCACAAATCACCGACGCCACACCCTACCTAGACGCCATGGACCGCGTGCTCGATCTGGTCGCCAGCATCGAGGCCAGCGGCATTTCATTGGCGCACATCGACTTCGGTGGCGGCCTCGGCATCAACTACAACAACGACACACCACCTGCGGCGGACGCGCTCTGGGCGCAGCTGCTGCGCAAGCTGGATGAGCGCGGCTTCGGCCAGAAAAAACTCATGATCGAGCCCGGTCGTTCCCTCGTCGGCAATGCCGGTGTTTGCGTGACCGAGGTGCTCTACGTCAAGCCAGGTGAACAGAAGAACTTCTGCATCATTGATGCTGCCATGAATGACCTGCCGCGACCGGCCATGTACCAAGCTTTCCATGCCATCGTGCCCTTGCTAGCAAAGTCCGGTGACGCCCCAGAAGTGCGCTACGACGTGGTCGGCCCGATCTGCGAAAGTGGTGACTGGATCGGCCGTGACCGCACGCTGGCAGTGAAAGCGGGCGACCAGTTAGCGGTGCTCTCAGCGGGGGCTTACTGCATGAGCATGTCCAGCAACTACAACACCCGCGGCCGCGCCGTCGAACTGTTGGTAGACGGTGCCAAGGTGCATGTGATCCGTGAGCGTGAAAGCGCTGCCGATCAGATGCGGCTTGAGCGGCTTGTTGCTATTTAAACAGCCCCAACCGAACTACGACTTGGTGCGACTGCGTAAATACTGCCGCAGTCGCCAGCCCAGCAGCAAGGCCAGAATCCCAGCGTAAACCGCCACTTCGGCAAAGTCATTTTTGCCGGCGCGCATCCAGAAAAAATGCAGGATGGCCAAGCCGGCTACGGCATAAATCAGCTTGTGCAGCATCTGCCAGCGTTTCGCACCTATGGCCTTGATGGCCGCATTGAAGGATGTTGCAGCCAAGGGCGTCAGCAGCACTAGCGACAGTGTGCCGACCAATATGAACGGCCGCTTGATGATGTCGCTGACGATCTCGGTGAAGTCGAAACCCATGTCAAAACCGCTGTAACTCAAAAAGTGAAGCAGCACATAAAAGTACATGAACAAACCGAGCATGCGCCGAAAGCGTGCCACGCTTGGCGTCTTACTCAGCACCCGCAGCGGCGTGACGACCAACACAAGGCACAAAAACCGTAAAGCCCAATCCCCTGTGGCGCGGATCAAAGCTTCCTGCGGATTGGCACCCAGATGGTCCGCCAGGGCACGGTAAAGCAACCAGATAAAAGGCAGCAGACACAGCGCAAAAACAACAGGTTTGGCGGAGGGCTGCAACAGCCACTTATTCATGAACGCACCCGGCCTGAACGCATTTCGACAGACGAGTCACGCAGCATCAGAACAGTTTTTTCAAGTCCATGCCGGCATACAGCTGCGCTACTTGCGCCTCGTAGCCATTGAAAATCAACGTTTTGCGCTTCTTGGCAAACAGGCCATCTTCGCCAATCCGCCGCTCAGTCGCCTGGCTCCAGCGTGGGTGATCGACGTTCGGATTGACGTTGGAATAAAAACCATACTCTTGCGCCGCCGCTTTGTTCCAGGCGGTACGCGGCTCTTTGTCGGTGAAGCGAATTTTGACAATACTCTTACCGCTCTTGAAACCATATTTCCAAGGCACAACCAAGCGCACCGGTGCACCGTTTTGATTCGGCAACACCTCACCGTACATGCCAAAGGTCAGCAGCGTCAGTGGGTTCATAGCCTCGTCCATGCGCAAGGCTTCTACATAAGGCCAATCGAGCACGCGTGAACCGACAAAAGGCATGGTCTTCGGATCTGCCAGCGTGACGAATTCGACGTACTTGGCACTGCCCAGCGGCTCGACTTTTTTAATCAGCTCGGCCAGCGAATAACCGACCCACGGGATCACCATCGACCAACCTTCGACGCAGCGCATACGGTAAATCCGCTCTTCTTGTGCGCTGAGCTTGAGCAACTCTTCAATGCCGTAAGTTTTGGGCTGCTTGACCAGACCTTCGATACTCACCGTCCAAGGCCGCGTCTGCAGCGTGCCAGCGTTGCGGGCCGGGTCGGCCTTGTCGGTGCCGAACTCGTAATAATTGTTGTAGCTGCTGGCATCTTTGTACTCGGTGACTTTGTCCATCGTCATCGCACCCGCCACGGCCGATTTGCCGCCGACCAAGGCGGCATGCTTGCCCGGCTTGCTGATCGCTTGCGCCATCGCCTCGCGGCCAGCCCAGCCCGCCAGCGCCGCGCCAGCCGCGCCGCCAGCCATCAGCTTGATGAGAGCGCGTCGATCGCGATACACCTTTTCAGAGGTGATTTCGCTGGAAACGGGATGAATGAAGCCGTCGTGGTCTGTCTTGATAAGCATGATGGTTCCTTTAAAAAAGAGCGTGTCAATAATCAGCAAGCACCGGCCACCCGGTTGACGTCACAGTTCGCCGTAGCTGTGCAGGCCAGACAGAAACATGTTCACGCCCAGGAAGGCGAAGGTCGTGACAGCCAAACCGACCAGCGCCCACCAAGCCGCCACGGTGCCGCGCAAGCCCTTCATGAGGCGCATGTGCAACCAAGCCGCGTAGTTGAGCCAGACGATCAGGGCCCAAGTTTCTTTCGGGTCCCAGCTCCAGTAACCACCCCAAGCTTCAGCCGCCCATAGCGCACCCAAGACGGTGGCGATGGTGAAGAACGCAAAGCCAACGGCGATGGATTTGTACATCACGTCGTCGAGCACTTCAAAGCTCGGCAGTCGCTCGGCAAGGCGCTGGCGACCCAGCAAAATACCGGCTGAAATCAAGCCCGACACAAACAAGTAGCCGAGCCAGTAATGGCTGCCAGCGACCTCTGATTTGCGAAAAACAATCGGCACAAAGCAGATCACTACACCCAGCATCCACAAGGGTGTCAGTTTGTACCAGCGTTTTTCTGTCGCTTGCTGCTTGATCAAGTAAGCCAACGCGACCATTGCCGCAAGAGAGAACATTCCGTAGCCGATGAAATTGGCGGGCACGTGCAGTTTCATCCACCAGCTTTTCAGGGCTGGCACCAATGGCTGAATTTCGTGGGCGCCGCGGACGACGGTGTACCAGAGCAGAAAACCCACTGCAGCGCTGACCACCAGCATGACAAAAGCGCCCAAGGCGCGGGTTTTGTATTGCGCTTCAAAGTACAAGTAAAAGGCTGCCGTCATCCAAGAAAACAAGACAAACACTTCATACAAATTACTGACGGGAATGTGACCAATGTCTGGCCCAATCAAGTAGCCCTCGTACCACCGCACCATCGTGCCAATCAGGGCCATGGTGATGGCAACCCAGACAATTTTCGAGCCCATCGACTCGAAAGCCGCGCTGTGACCGCCTTCACCACGACTCGCCACCATGCCAAGCCAATAAAAAATGGTGCCCATGAAAAACAGCACGCTCATCCACAAAATAGCCGACTGACTGGAGAGGAAATATTTCAGCCAAAACACCTGTTCGGCACGCGCCAGATCCCCCTGATACGACACGATGCCAAGCAGCGAAACGACCGTTACCACCAGCATCAAGGCACGCAGCGGGCGCCAGAACCAGCCCATCGCGATAGCCGCTGGAATAACACCCAGCAGGATCCCTTTTTCGTACACATCCATGTGCGCTTGGTAACGGAAAAAACCGTAGAGACCGCCGCAGACAACGAGCGCTGCAAACAGCCAGTCGAGCAAATTTCGACGCTTGAAATAGCCTTCATTCAGAACGAAGCCATCTTTGGCGTCGCTGCGCTTGAGTGTGGTGGTTTTCATGGGGACACCTGTAAGAGTCGGGTTTTCAACATTTCAAATTCCTTGTCGCCGTCCATGGTCTTGCGGTTGGCTGACAGCGCCATGGTGGCATGACTCGCCTTGGCCGTGTTGTCAGCGTCCAGTGTGCCCGGCCTTGGTGACAGCCAGACCCAGACACGCCGCTCGCGGACGTAAAGCATGGCGAAGATGCCCACGATCAGGAAAGCACAACCGAGATACACAATCTTTTTACCGGGGGCACGGGCCACCTGAAAAACGCTGGCCTGAACCTGCGTAAAGTCCTTCAGTTCAAATGTCATGGGCGCCGGGTAGTGGTCGGCATCGCTCAGACTCAACACCGCTTGGGCCATGAAATTTTGCGTCTTTTCGTCGCGTGCCAGTGGCGGCAGGCCGGCTTGCTCGCGCGTCATGGTGACCAGCTCGAACAGCACGCCGTTGAGGATACGCACCAGCACTTCGCCAGCCCGACTGCGCTCGGCTTCAGGCACGTTGATCTCCATGAAATCTGAGATAGCTTGAAGACCCGCCGTCGGCTTGCCAGTTTGAGCCGCTGCAGCAGTCGTTGGACCGACCCGCGGGGCAACACTTTCGGCGCCGGCAAAAAGCCCCAGTGCGCGCGAGGCCGATGCCGTGAGTTGCACAGCTAAGTCCGGGCGGTTAGCAGCGATCGCCTGACGCACATAGCGCCTCACGGCTTCATCACGCTTGCGCCCATCACCCAGCGCAGCGCGGGTGGCAAAAAAGGTGTTCATACTGCTTTCCTGATCAGCCGGAACGCGCAGGTACTGGAAAGGATCGATCGGGGTTTCGCGCACACCGAGCAAAAACACAGCAGTGCTGTCTGGGTTGTCGTCCATGCGCACCGGCAACATGTAATTTTGATATTCGCGGGCCTGACCTGCGCCATCGCGTAGCTTATAGCTGACGCTAGGACCGACATTGCGCAGCTCTTTATTGGTGCGCGTTTTGTTTGCGGCGCCAAGGCGACTGTCGATGGCTTGACGCAAGTCGACTTTTCGCACATCGACACCAGAACCCGAGTCGCCTACTTGACGACCTCCATTACCAAAATTTTCGACGTTGATGACACGCAAGGCGGTGTATTCGAGGGTGAGTTTGTCAGGCCCATTGCTCAGGCTGCTAGTCCCGCCAATGTTGCCCTGAATCTCAAACGCCTTGCTCGCCGCACTCATCGGAATTGCCTGCAGTGTGACGCTGGAACCGCCGTCGTCAAAACTCGACTGGTAAATCTCGACGCCCTTGTGGTTGGCCGGGTGGTTCACCTCCACACGCGTCGGTATTTGCTCACCGGTTTCTTTGTCGTGAATCACGATCTCACTGGCAAACAACTTGGGCATGCCGGTGGAGTAGTACTCGACGATGAACTTTTTCAACTCAATTGAAAAAGGTAACTCTTGCAGCAACACGCCACCGGGCTGGTTCAGCATGGCCACGCTGGCCTGCGTTCCCTCGGCCACTAACAAATTGCCGCGAAAGGTTGGATTAGATTCACTCAAACGGTGCTTTTGCGGCACATCGGCGATCATTCCACCGCCGGTAAAAACCACCTTGTCGTTGAACCACATCTGCGCACGCACCATCAAGTCGCCGTCGAGCAGACCGCCAATGCAGACCAGCACGATGGCGCTGTGCGCAGCGATGTAACCGAGCTTGTTAGCCGAGCCTTTTTTGGCTGCGACCATCCAGCCAGCGTCGCGCTGCTGCAGCTTGACGCGCCAGCCACCCTGCACCAGCGTTTGGCCGATACGACGGGCGGCGACTTCTGGAGCTTCAGCCAAGGTGTTTTCAGCGCGGTGCCCAAAAGCCTTCAAGCTCTGTTCGCGGAGATCTTCCTTGAACTGGTTCAGCTCCGAAAAAATCTTCGGGGCGTTGCGGCTGATGCACAAGCTGGTGCTGATGACCAAAAAAGCCAAGATGAGCAAAAACCACCAAGCGCTATAAACAGTGTTGAGACTGACCAGACTGAACACCTGCGCCCAGAAAGGCCCGAACTGGTTGACGTAATTGCTCAGAGGCTCTTGCTGCTTGAGCACGGTACCGATGACCGAAGCAATGCAAATGACGGTCAACAGCGAAATCGAAAATCGCATCGACGAAAGCAATTCGACCAAGCTCCGCCATGTACGGGAACCGGAGTCAAGCTCAATACCTTGGGTGGAAACTGTCATGCCGTTGGAAGTTTGAAACGATGAAAAACCAATGAATGAAGGGCAGATCGTATGAAAAACGAAGAGCCGATAAAAAAGGCGGGCCTTTCTAAGAAAGACCCGCCTGCTTGTGACTGTTTTTTCAGCTCAGGGTTCCATGAAAACTGGCGTCCTGCAGAAAAGTCGCCAAATTAATGCAGGCCCGCAATATAGTCGGCCAAAGCGCGGATTTCACGGTCGTTGAGCTTGGCGGCCACTTGCGACATGGGCAGGCTGTTATTGCGCACGCCGTCACGGAAGCTGGTCAGTTGGGCTGCCGTGTAGTCGGCATGCTGACCACCCAGACGTGGGTACTGAGCTGGATTGCCAGCACCGGTTGGGTTGTGACAGCCTGCGCATGCTGCGATCTGGCGATCGGACACGCCACCGCGGTAAATACGCTCGCCCAACACCACGAGGTCTTTTTCTTTGGCAAAGCCAGGCTTGACCTTTTTAGAAGCCACCCAGAAAGATATATTTTTCATGTCATCGTCGCTGAGCTGAGAGGCAAAGCCTTGCATGATGGCGTTTTTGCGGACACCAGTTTTGAATTCATGGAGCTGCTTGACCAAGTATTCAGGGTGTTGCTGGGACAGCTTGGGATAGGCTGGTGAGCCTGAATTGCCGTCAGCGCCGTGGCAGGCTGCACACACGGCAGCGAACTTGGCTTCACCGCTGACAAGGTCAGGTTTGGCGACTTTGGCCGGGGCAGTTTCCTCCGAGGCAAAAGACGAAACAGCGGGGACGGCCAATAAGGCGGCGAGGACATAAGTAGCGAACAGCTTCATATCAGGGCGTTTTAATTAGGGGGCACAACAAAACTTACAGCTTCTGATTTTACAATGGCTTAGCCCCGACGAACCGGGCCTTTGTTCCAGGCGACGCTGAATCTCTGGTCTTTAAGAGTCAAAAACAGACTATTTCAGACGACATGAGCGGGCCGTTGGCTGTTTCAGCCACCTGCATTTGGCCACACACAGAGCTGTTTAACCGCCTCACAGCCCTTCACCGAAATTGACCTATGACCTCCCCCGCTGCTTCTTCCCCCTCCGCGGGTCTGCCCATCGATCCTGAAAAAATCGCCATGGGTTGGATGCACACGGCTAAATTTTTGACCACCGCGCCAGAATTGCACCACCTTCCAGCGCTCGATTACCCTGAAATTGCTTTTGTGGGCCGCTCCAACGCCGGCAAATCAACCTGCATCAACACCTTGACGCAACAGCACAGGCTGGCTTTCGCCTCCAAAACGCCAGGCCGGACGCAAAGCATCAACTTGTTTTCGCTGGGCAAACAAGGCATCACCGACGCCGTGTTGGCCGACTTGCCAGGTTACGGCTACGCGGCAGTGCCCAAGGCGGCCAAGTACCGCTGGCAACAAGTGATGGCCAACTACTTACAAACCCGCCGCAACCTCACCGGTATTGTGCTGCTGTGTGACCCCCGGCTCGGTTTGACTGAGCTTGATGAGGTCTTGCTCGACGTGGTTCGACCGCGCGTGGCCGAAGGCCTTAAGTTTCTGGTGCTGTTGACCAAGTCAGACAAGCTGAATAAAACCGAAGCTGCCAAAGTGCTGTCGATTGTCAAACTGCAAGCTGGCGGCGGCGATGTGAAACTCTTTTCGGCCCTCAAACGCAAAGGCGTCGATGAAGTCGCCCTCCATTTGTGGAACTGGGCCCATCCCGAAGGCCTGCCGAATCCAAATGTGCAAAATGTGGCAAGTGCGCACAGCCCAGCTGTCAAGCCAGATCCAGAGCAGCCCGCCAAATAACTTGGTAACTCAGTAGACCGACGGTGAGCCTTCAGGACGGGTTTTAAAGCGTTTGTGGACCCAGTAATACTGCGCTGGCATAGTCCGGATGAAACGCTCCAGATGCTGATTCACCAAGGCGGTGTCGGCCTCAATATCGCCGGTGGGATAGTTCTCCCAGGCCGGCATCACCTCGACGTCATAACCTGTGGGCGTCAACCGCGGCACCACTGAAATCACTTTGGCACGGCCAAGTCGGGCAAAGCGCGGAATCGACGGGACCGTGGCGGTCGGCACGCCAAAAAAGGGCACAAATACCGTGCCCTCAAAGCTAAAGTCCATGTCGGGCAACAGATACAGCACTTCGCCAGAACGCAAGGCGCTGACATTGGACTTGACACCTTCACTGCGCAAAAACAACCTGACCCGACCAAAACGCAGGCGTCCAGCCTTGATCCACTGGTCAAGTAGCGGGTTGCTCTGCTCCGAATAGATCGACGTGAAATCGCGGTCAATGTTCATGTTGATGGCGGTTGCGCCAGCGTCCAGCCCGTAAAAGTGCGGGCTGAAGACAATCGTCGGCTCGTTCCCGTCGAACTCATGCAAGGCACCGTGCAGTTGCAACCGCTGGGCCAGCACCTCAGGACGGCCGTGCCAGAGCCAACTGCGGTCTATGAATGTCTGCGCAAAGTAAACAAACGATTGCCGCGCCAAGGTGTCGCGCTCCGCGCCGCTGAGCTCAGGAAAACACAGCGACAAATTGATCAATACAACACGCCGACGCGGCATCGCCACCCAGAACAACAACCAGCCCAGCCCAGCCCCCAGAGCGCGCAAAAAAGGCAAGGGAAAGTGGGCGAGTAGCCGCATGAAAGCAATGCCAGCTCGGGTGGCCAGGGTGCTGAAAAATAGTCCGACGTTCATACTCACTTTTTATTTTTTTCTGTCTGCCCATTGTCGTCGGCAGGCTTAGCCGGTGTGGCCGGATTCGGCGCAGGCGTGGACGTTTCTCGGCGCGGTGTTTTGTAGCGCGCATAGCCCCACAAATACTGACCGGGCTGGCTCAAAACCAAGGCCTCAATGGCTTGGTTGACGATGCTCACCGCCTGCGACAAGTCAGGCGGCGGCGTGTCTAGTCCAACCACCGGCGGCAAAATCTCCAGCGAATAGCCTTGCCCGCGCGGCAAGCGCAAGGTGCGCACAGGCAACATCACTGCGCCACTTTGCAACGCCAAACGCGCCGCCAAGGTCATGGTGTACGCCGGTTTGCCAAAAAATGGGGACCAAACACCCAGACCTTCTGGCGGCACTTGGTCGGTCAGCAAAGCCACCGCACCGTTGCCTTTGAGGGCCCTGTGCATTTGCCGAATACCGCTCAAATTAGCCGGCACCGCCAGCAGTCCCGGCCGCAGTCGGCTGGACTGCATCAGGCGTGCCAGCCACGCTTGCCGCGCAGGCCGGTACATGGCGGTCACCGGCCCATAGAGTTCGGCCAGTGCTTGCGGTGCTAATTCAAAACTGCCCGCGTGCGGTGCGAAAAATATCACGCCATGACCTGCGGCAAAAGCGGCCTCGGCATGGGCTTGACCTTGCACTTGCACCAACCCTAGGCAAGATTGATCGTGCGGGCGCATCCACAGCTTCGGCAGTTCAGCCACAAAGCGGCCCGCTTCGGCGATGGCCGGTCTGGCCGCCTCAAAAGGCAAGCCAGCCTGCGCCACATTAGCCCGGAAAGTGGCCCGATAACGCGGGCTCAAAAACCACACGGCCCAACCCATGACAGCACCCATTGCATGCAAGACACGCAAAGGCCAATGGGAGAAGAAACGAAACAACAAAAACATCAGGGCCACTTTATCTTTATACTTATCAAGTCGCCGAGTTACAGAACAACTTGCAGGGCGACGTTAAACATCTCTGCTAAAGCGTTCGCCGAGGCACTCTAGCTGGCAACGCGCCGACTAATCCAATGGAGTGTACGCAATGGCGAACGATTTTCTTTTCACATCCGAATCTGTCTCTGAGGGTCACCCTGACAAGGTTGCCGACCAAATTTCAGACGCTATTCTCGACGCAATTTTCAAACAAGACCCGCTGTCCCGCGTGGCCGCGGAAACCCTGACCAACACCGGCCTGGTCGTGTTGGCCGGTGAGATCACCACCAATGCGCATGTCGACTACATCCAGGTGGCGCGAGACACCATCAAGCGCATTGGCTACGACAACACCGAGTACGGTATTGACTACAAAGGCTGCGCCGTGCTGGTCGCCTACGACAAGCAAAGCAACGACATCGCCCAAGGCGTTGACCACGCGAGTGACGACCACCTGAACACCGGCGCAGGAGACCAAGGCCTGATGTTCGGCTACGCCTGCAGCGAGACCACAGAACTCATGCCAGCGCCGATTTATTACGCACACCGCTTGGTCGAGCGCCAAGCCCAGCTGCGCAAAGACGGTCGCCTGCCCTTCTTGCGGCCAGACGCCAAAAGCCAAGTCACCATGCGCTATGTCGATGGCAAACCGCACAGCGTTGACACTGTCGTGTTGTCAAGTCAGCACAGCCCCGAAATGAGCGACGGCAGCAAGATGAAGCCGGCCTTCATCGAAGCGGTGATCGAAGAAATCATCAAACCGGTGCTGCCCAAAGAATGGCTTTTGGACACCAAATTCTTGGTCAACCCGACCGGGCGTTTCGTCATTGGCGGCCCTCAGGGCGACTGCGGTCTGACCGGTCGCAAGATCATTGTTGACACCTACGGCGGTGCCTGCCGCCACGGCGGCGGTGCGTTTTCCGGCAAAGACCCCACAAAGGTCGACCGCTCTGCAGCCTACGCTGCCCGCTATGTCGCCAAAAACATCGTCGCGGCAGGACTGGCCACCAAGTGCGAGATTCAGGTGGCTTACGCGATTGGCGTCGCACGCCCGATGAATATCACGGTGAACACCGAAGGCACAGGCGTTATTTCCGATGAAAAAATCGCCGCCTTGGTCAACGAACACTTTGACCTGCGCCCGAAAGGCATCATCCAGATGCTCGATCTGCTGCGTCCGATCTACGAGAAGACTGCCGCTTACGGCCACTTTGGCCGCGATGAGCCTGAGTTCACATGGGAACGCACGGACAAAGCAGCCTTGCTACGTAACGCGGCTGGCTTGAAAGGCTGAACGTCTCTGAAGTCGCCGTCAGGGTCTGCGCCCTGACTGAAGCCAAAAACCGCCCCAGTTCACTTGGGGCGGTTTTTTTGTTGCTTGGACGGCACAAGCTAAGCGAACATCACGTCGTGAAACTACACGACGGTTTGTGACTCACCCCGGTTGACGACTCGCTTGCGGACGCCACAGTCTGCTCTTTGAGCTTCACCGTGAAAGGCCAACGCGGCCGATACGGAGCGACTGGCTCAGCACTGTGCCACGGCAACTCATGCGCCTGAGGACATGCGCGATTAGCGACTCGAAAGAGGAGGCCTTCGTCGTTCATAAATGGCAGCTTAGAACGGCCATGAGCCCCCGTAGTGTCAAAGTCGCCGAACCAAGTGTCAGCAAGAACCGACAAGGCAGCCAGCCGTCAAACTGCGCAGTATTTATTCTGAATCTCTTCATCGGCCAGCAAGGCCTCAGCACTGCCTTCGTGCACAACCAAGCCCTGGTCAAGAATGTAGGCACGGTCAGACACAGCCAGCGCACGTGCAACGTTTTGCTCCACCAGCAGCAGCGTGACGCCTGTCGCCTTCATGCGCACAAACAATTCGAACATTTCATCCACCAGAACGGGCATGATGCCCTCGGAGGGTTCGTCAAGCAGGATCATCCTGGGCTCAGCCATCATGGCCCGTGCAATGGCCAGCATTTGTTGTTCACCGCCAGACATCGAGGTCGCCTCTTGCGACAAGCGCTCTTTCAGGCGCGGAAATGTTTCAGCGATGACATCGATGCGCGCGTCAATATCCACCTTTTTTTGACTGGCCAGCAGGCCGAGCTGCAAATTTTCACGCACCGTCAAGGTCGGCACGATGCGCCTGTCTTCTGGCACGTAGGCGAGCCCCAAATGAAAGCGCGCATGCGCCGGTTGCGCCAGCAATTCCTGACCGTCAAACATAACCCGACCTGTGCAACGCGACAGCAAACCCATCACGGTCCGGAGGGTCGTGGTTTTGCCGGCGCCATTGCGCCCCATCAGGGTGACGATCTCCCCCGCGTTCACATGAAAAGACACGTTCTGCACCACATGACTGCGGTCGTACCAAGCATTCAAATCCTGCACTTCAAGCAAAGGAGTGGTTTTCATCTTCAACCCTGACCCAAATAAACGCGGCGAACTTCGTCGTTGTTGCGAATGTCATCGGCTGTTCCCTGCGCCAAAAACTCACCATGATGCAGCACGATCAAGCGCTCGCAAATACCCATCACCAGCTTCATTTTGTGCTCCACCAGAACGACGGTGCGCTCCTTGGCCAGCTCGGTGATCAAGGTCATCATGGCCGACGTTTCTTCGGGCGACATACCGGCTGTCGGTTCGTCCATCAGCAAGAGCTTGGGCTTGGCCGCGAGTGCCATGGCGATTTCAAGTGAGCGCTGCTGGCCATGTGCCAAGTCAGCTACCGTCTTGTTGCGCAAGGCCGTCAGACCCACCCGATCCAGCAAGGCGTCCGCCTCCTCAATCGCCTGCTTGAACGAAGCCCGCGGCTTGAAAAGTTCGTAGCGTGCATAACGCATTTGCGCTGCGACCCGGACGTTTTCGTGCACGCTGAGTTGCTTGAACACATTGGTGATCTGAAAACTTTTAGCGATGCCGTGCCGAGCATAGTCATGCGCCTTCAAGTCGGTAATGTCTTGCCCCTCGAACAACACTTGGCCAGTGGTCGGCGGCAAGGCACCGCTCAAGACATTGAAAAATGTGCTTTTACCCGCACCGTTCGGGCCAATGATGGCGGTGAGTTGGTTCGGTGCAAAGCTAACGGAGACATTGGAGAGCGCTTTGAAATGCCCGTAATGCAGGCTCACGTTGCACACTTCAATGAGCGGAGACGGATTCATTCACGGCCTCCCTGCAGCATGCCGCGTTGTTTGAGTTGGTGCATCAGACTACCCCAAATACCGCGTGGAAAAAACAGAATCAGGGCGATGAAAAGCAGGCCGACGACGCCCATCCAGTAGCGGGTCACATTGGTTGCGATATCTTCCAAGTAGAGGAAGACACCGGCCCCGACGAAGGGCCCAAAAAAGCTACCCATGCCGCCCAGCAAAGCCATCATCACCACCTGCCCTGACTGCAAATAATGCAGCGAGTCCACTGGCACCACCGACAAATGCAGCGCCCGCAAACCACCGGCCAAGCCGCAAACACCCGCTGAAATCACAAAGATCAGCAGCTTGGCGCGCGCCACGTCGTATCCGCAGGCCACGGTTCGCTTTTCGTTCTCGCGGATCGATTCAATCACCGAACCAAAAGGCGACGCCAATAGGCGTGACACCAGCCACAAAGTGAAAGCGACAAATATCCAGATGATGTAGTACTTGGTGAGAGGATTGAGAAAGTCGATGCGAAAGCCAAAAATATCGATCACCTCGGCCTTGATTCCGCGCAAGCCGTTCTCCCCACCGGTCCAGCGTTCGGCTTTGTAAAACAGGTAATAAATGACTTGTCCTAAGGCCAAAGTCACCATGGAGAAATAGATCCCCCTTGTCCGTATCGCCAAATAACCAACGAGCAGACCTGCAAACAAAGAGGCGGCCACACCGACAAAGATGGCGGGGATCCAATGCACGCCAAAGTGCACCATCGCGATGCCGGTCAGGTAACTGCCGACACCAAAAAATGACGCATGGCCGAACGACAGCATGCCGGTGTAACCAAAGACCAAGTTAAATCCGACAGCAAACAAGCCGAAAATCAGGATGTTGATGGCCAAAGCCTCATAGGGCATCAACAGCGGGAAAATCAATAAAAACAAAAGGGCAGAAGCAACACGGTGGCGAGCCATGCCATTGACAAGTGAATGTAGATTCATCCGAGCGCTCCGGCTTTTCCAAAAAATCCTTGCGGTCGCACCAACAGCACCAAGGCCATCAATACAAATATCGACATCTCAGCGTACGCCGGGGCCAGCAAGGCGGTCATGCTGAAAACAATACCCACCAAGAGTCCGGCCACCACGGCACCCGGCAAGGAGCCCATGCCGCCAACAACGGTCACCACAAACGCCTCGGCCAACACGTGAATCCCCATCTCCGGGTTCACTGCGCGAGTCGGAGCGGCCAGCACGCCAGACAAACCGGCAATGGCCGTGCCCAAACCAAACACCAACCACCAGACCTTGGAAATATCGACACCCAGCACACGGACGATTTCCGAGTCACGCGAACCGGCTCGAATGATCAAGCCATAGCGCGTCTTTTCCAAAAACAGCCAGAGCGCCAGCACCACAACCGCCGTCGCCCCAATCAAGAACAAACGGTACAAAGGAAAGTGACCAAAGCCAAGATCTACCGCGCCACGCAATGACGCGGGCGTAGAGGACTGCAAACCTTCAATACCAAACAAGGCGCGAACCACGTCAATCAACACATACGACAGACCGAACGTCAGCAGCAACGGATAGTCAATGCCTCGCCCATACAAAGGCCGGACCAGAAAGCGTTCCGCCAGCAGACCGATCGCACCAACGACCAATGGCGCGATAACCAGACTGAGCCAAAAATTACCGGTCAGCCCTAAAAAATAAACGCCTAGAAACGCGCCCACCATAAAGAACGCCCCATGGGCAAAATTCACCACGGTCAACATACCGAAGATCAGCGACAGGCCAATTGCCAACAGGGCGTAGATCGCCCCGAGGGCGATGCCCGTCACCAGCTGCAGCATGAACAAGGAAGGGGTGATGTCAAGCACGGGACGCTCTCCTTTTACCGTCAGGCCTTGTGGCCGAGTTCCGTGCAGCTGCGCAAGTTGGCTTCGTTGGGATTTTCCATGCCGACGACCTTGAAGACATCGTTTTTGTCCTTCATGCCCTTGGACTTCGACTCCACAATGATGACCGACTGAACCGATTGATGGTCACACTTTCGGAAGTACTGGTCGCCCTTGTACCAGTTGTATTTCAACTGTCCCATGGCCTCGCTGACCTTCAGAGAATCCGTTGACTTGGCGTTCAGCACACCCTGCAAGACGCTGCGAATACCGGCATAACCCAATGCACCGTAGTCAGACGGTACAGCGCCGCCGTTGGCTTTGCGGAACTTGTCGTTGAAGGCCTTTGCGGCAGGCACGGTGTCTTCCATTCCCCAGTAATAAGACGTACCACCGACCACGCCATCAAAATCATCGGCACCACCCGCTTGACGCGAGGTGTAAAGCAAAATTGGCGCGATGATGCGGGTCTTTTCCTTCAGGCCAAAGTTGGTCGCCTGCTTGACCGAATTCACCAAATCGCGGCCAAAGTTGCACATCACCAGTACATCGGGTTTCAGCGCCTGAATGCGCGGCAGGAACGACGAGTAATCCGCGGCGCCAATCGGATGCCGAATATCCGCCAGTGTTGTTGCGCCCAGAGACTTACCGGCACTTTCAAAACCGCGCACCATCTCGTGGCCGTAGGCGTAATCAGCCGTCAGGTAAACCACGCGCTTACCAAACTTAGGGAAGGCGTAACGCGCCACAGCGCCAGCAGTCATGTGCGGGTTCAGCGCCTCGTGAAAGGTGTACGGGCTCCAGTCTTTGACTTCATTGATCGCGTCCGACTGGCTGATCGAGTTGAAGATGACTTTGCGTTCTCGGGTGACCGCGTTGATCGACAACTGCGTGGCGGCTGACAACGAGCCGACGACGAAGGCTGCTTTGTCTTTTTCGATCAGCTCCAGTGTTCGGGTCGCCGCTTCGCCAGGATTGAGCTTGGTATCACGCACCAGCAGTTCAGCCATGCGGCCATTGAAGCCACCCGCGTCATTGAACTCTTTGATAGCAATTTCTGCAGCGCGCACCTGGTCTTGCGCTTCCGCAGAATAAGCCCCCGTCAAAGGAACCGGAAAGCCGATTTTGATGGCCGCAGTCTGTGCACTGGCAATGTTGAACAAGAAAGGGGCTGTGCCCAGCGCAGCGCCTGCAGCGCCGAGTTGAAGCAACTGACGACGGTTGCCCGCACTGACGTTTTTGTAATCTTGATGGCTCATGAATGTCTCCTAAGAAGGTGTCAAAGAATCAAAGAATGGTCGAGGCGACCGCGGCAAAGTCGGGGCGATGCGCTGCCACCCCGGGAAAGGAACTCAGGTGGCCGTAGCGGCCTAAATCAATGGCGGTTTCAGTCACCACACCCAGCGCACTGCGAGCGGCCTGCTGCGCACTGAGAGAGTTCGTTTGCGACTGCATATAAGCGCCCAGCCAACGGGCCCGCGCAACGGCAGATTGCCCCTCAGGCAAACGATTTTTCTCATACGCAAGCAAGGCCTGCGGCGTCGCACCATGCGCGCCAATCGCGTCGGCCAGGGCCACCGCATCTTGTGCCGCCTTGGTCACACCCATGCCGATGTGCGGACGCGCGACAAAGGAAGCGTCGCCCATCAAACCGATACGACCGAACGCTACTTTTTCAGAGTAAACGTCGTAGATCGGTTGCAAAAAGGGTTGCGCCGTCTTTTCAATCATCTCGGCAAACTGTGGCGCCAGCAGCGCGCGGGCGGCTTGTCGCATGTCAGCGATCTGTCGCCAGTCCACTTTGTTTGGCGGAATGCCGCCTTGGTAAAGCGTGCCATCAGCGTCAGTCAACAAAGCCGCCAGCGCCGTCTCAGTGGCAGCTCGATACCAAACAAAGTTGTAGGCGCGGTGCCCAGGGCGCGTGTCGTTGCCCTGCCCGGCCACCGGGTAGCCAATGATTTGTTCTCCTGCTGGCAAGCCAAATCCAAATTTCTCAAACACGCTTTTCAGCGTCCGCTCTGACAACACGGCCTCGTCGCACACACCGCGCCACGCCACATAGCCGGCGTACTGCGGTTGGACTTGCGGCGCCAACTGTTGCCGCACGACGGAGCGAATGCCGTCACTGGCAATCACCAAGTCAGCCGCCCACGTCTTCGCACCCTCAGCTGTCAAACCATGCACCACAGCGCCAGCCGGGTCAGTGTCAACTTTTTGAACTGCCACACCTTGCACGTAACGTTCCGCTGGCAGCAACTGATGCAGTGCGTCGTAAAGTCGGCTCCACGAGGTCAAAATCTGCGGCATTTCCAGCAGGGCAACTTCTTCACCCTCTGCATCCAGCGCCACGCGCTGCTGCACCTGAACGCCGAGCGCTTCAGTGCCGTCCAAACCAGCGCGACGCAAACCGGCGAACAAGGCGTCATGCGTGACAATGCCAGCGCCACGACCGTCCATGGAACCACGAACTTTTTCGAGCACGCAAACATCGTGACCTTCGCGGTGCAACACGTTGGCCGCGAGCAGCCCACCCAGCGAGCCACCAATGATGATAATTTTTGACATTCAGACCGCAGCGTCCACGGCCTGCTTTTCAGCCGCTGGATAGTTCAGCTCGATCACCACACCGTTGGGATCATCCAAAAAAATCTGATGCAAGCCAATCGAAGGCACCGTCCGCTCGCGCGCCTTGACGCCTTGCGCGTTCAAGTGCGCCAGCATGGCACTCAAACCATCCGCGAAAAAGGCGATGTGGTCCACCGAGCCACTGCCGCTGAGCGAGGACAGATCACGATCACCGAGGTAATTTTTCAGACCGACGGGGTCGTTCGCATCCATGCCAATCACATGCACCACGGCATTGCCGACCTGAGCATGGTCGCCGCGGTAAAGCCAGATCCCCGGAAACGGAAAATTGGGACGCGGGCCAACCGTCAAGCCCAGCACATCCACATAAAAACGACGCGTCGTCTCCATGTCAAGCGTGCGAATGGAAAAATGATTCAGCGTCAATGCCATGGCGGGGACTCCTTCAAGGGTTTGCGTTGAGAAGCAGAAGCGTTAACCGTACGACCAGCGTTGACCAAAGGCAGGCTCGCCTGCAAGTAGCCGCGCACTTGGTTGCGAATGACCTCGGGGTCGAAAGCCTGCGTTGATTGGCTGTGAACCGCCTGGTTGTAGACCCAGCGGCGCACACCGATATAAAAAATACTGCCGTGCAAGCCCATCAACAACTCATGCTCCGCTACGGTGGGTTGGGCGCGACTCTTGAAGCCACGTAAGCGTCGAGTCTCCCGAATCAGTCGCGGGAAAAGTCGCTCTCGCAAGAGCTCGAAAAACCGGTTGGTGATGGTCTGGTCGGTGAGACCCGAAAAAATCAAAATACGCACGAAATCGTGCGTCAAAACAGTCGCTGCATAGTCAATGTAGAAGCGGGTGAATTTGTCCTCACAGCTGAGTGCCGGGTCGTCCAACCACTTTTCCCACTCAGGTTTCCAGCAACCCTCAAAAACTTCGACATAAACGCGGTCGATCAAGGCCTGTTTGTCAGGGAAGTAGTGATACAGCAAGGTGTGGGTAACACCGATGCTTTTGGCCAAGTCCCGCAACTGCGCATCAAAACCATGACGCGCAAAAAACTGAATCGCACCCTCCACAATCTGACGCTCACGCTCAGGCACCGACATGCGCTTGCGCGCCGCCGGAGCCTCAACAGGTATGCCTTGAGGGTTTGCCCTAGGCAAAGCCCTATTTACCGATGCGTCATCCATGGGTAGCATTGTTGAACGCTTGGTAAATAAGATCATCGGTGCAAACCCTCAGTTTTAAAAACCTGAGAAATTGACGCACCACAAGCTGTTCCCGACACACTGTCCAACCCAAGGATTGCCATGGAATTGACTGGAGAAGTCCGCATCGCCGCCCCACGTGAAAGCGTCTGGCATGCACTGAATGATGAGCGCTGCCTGATGCAATGCATCCCCGGTTGCGAAGCTGTCGAGATTACGTCGCCGACCGAGCGGCATGTGCGCTTGCTCGTCAAAGCCGGGCCTGTGCGGGCCCGTTTTGTCGGAAAAATCACCCTCAGCGACGTGACGGCCAACAGCGCTTGTGTGATGAACTTTGAAGGTTCTGGGGGCGCCGCCGGCATGGCCACCGGCAAGTCTTCTGTGCAGCTGAGTGACGACAACGGCGGCACGCTGGTGCACTACACCGCCACCGCCTCGGTCGGTGGCAAGCTAGGCCAGATCGGAGCCCGCATGCTGGATGCGGCGTCCAAGCAAATGGCCGATCAATTCTTCACGCGCCTCAGCAAAATTCTGAGTGCTGAACCTGATGCAACTGCACCGGCAATGCCAAGAGAAACAGCCCAGCAGCAACGGCAAGCTGCATCTACTTTTCGCCAAGAAGCGCCCTCACCCCCCAGCGAAGGCACCCGCGTGTTGTGGTTCGCATTGGGTTGCTTAGCGACAGGCTTCGGCTTCACGCTGGCTCACTTTCTACGCTAAGGACTGACCATGAAGTCACCTGAATTTGACTACATCAAGGTGCGCACCATCGAGCACGCACTGTCGCTGCTGGCGAGCCACGGCGACGAGGCCCGTGTGCTGGCTGGCGGTCAAAGTTTGCTGCCGGCGCTCAACATGCGCTTGTCCGAGCCGTCACTGTTGATTGACATTGGCGGCATCGATGCGCTGCGCGGCATTCGAGTGACGAAAGACGCCTTGCGCATAGGCGCTCTGAGCACACACACCGACATCGAAAATTCGGCCTTGGTCGCGCAACATGCGCCGCTGCTCAAGCTGGCCGTCGGTCATATCGCGCATCGTGCCATTCGCAACTCGGGCACTTGGGGCGGCTCAATTGCCAATGCAGACCCGGCCGCTGAATGGCCTTGCTGCCTGTTGGCACTCGACGGCACGGTGATTGTTCAAGGCCCGCAAGGTGAGCGCCGCATTGCCGCTGCTGATTTTTTCACCGGGCTCTACACCACCGCCATGGCCGACGACGACATCTTGCTGGCCTGCGATATCCCATTGGCACAACGCGACGACTGGTTCGGCTTTCAGGAACTCGCCCGGCGCCACGGTGACTACGCCATTGCCGGCTTGGCCATGCACCTGCATTTCGCTGGCCCGGTGGTTCAGTCGGCGCGCCTGTCTTGGTTGGGCTTGAACTCGACAACCCTGCGCAGCCGAAAAACCGAAGCCCTTTTAGTCGGCAAACCGCTGGACGCTGTGACGCTGGAACTGGTCGCGGCTTCGCTGCGCGAAGAACTTGACCCGATCGCCGACCTGACCAACACCGGCGCCACCAAAAAACACCTGGCCACTGTGTTGGCCCGTCGCCTGCTGACGCAGGCCAACGCCACACGCCTCAGCGTAGCGGCTTGAAACCCACAAGGCAAACACCATGGCAGAGCTTCAAACCATTCGTCTCCACGTCAACGGGCAGGCCCACACTTGCAGCGTCCCGCCGCGCCTGCACTTGGTCGACATGCTGCGCGACGAGCTGGGCCTCAAAGGCTCACACCTTGGCTGCGAACATGGCGTTTGCGGTGCCTGCACGGTCGAGGTCGATGGCCGCGCAGTTCGCGGGTGCCTGACGCTCGCTGTGCAAGCGGATGGCAAGCAAGTGCGCACGGTTGAAGGTCTGGCAGACTTTCCAGATGCTCGTGCGTTGCAAGCCTCTTTCATCCAACACAACGCGCTGCAATGCGGTTTTTGCACACCCGGCATGCTGCTGGCAGCGCGCGAATTGATCCAACACAAACCCGACGCCACACGCGAAGAAGTGCGCGAATGGATGAGCGGCAACTACTGTCGCTGCACCGGTTATCACGCCATCGTCGATGCCGTTTGTGCGGTCTTGGCGCAGCGCCATCAGGAGTCTGCAGCATGAGCATCACCATCGACAAAGCTCCGGCCAAGCTGCACGACCTGACGCAAGACCCGCGCTACATCGGCCACAGCCCGGAGCGGCCAAGCGCCCGGCGTCTGGTGCAAGGCCAAGGCTGCTATGTAGACGATATCGAGCTACCGCGCATGACGCATGTGGTGTTCTGGCGCAGCCCGGTGGCGCACTGCCGCATCACCGGCATCAACACTGAATTTGCCAAACGCATGCCCGGCGTTGTGCTGGTGGCCGATGGCCCGATGATCGCCAAAATCTGCAAGCCCTGGGTCGCCACGCTCGGGCATTTGGTGGGCATGAAGTCAGCGCCGCAATACCCGCTGGCCATCGACCGTGCCTGCTGGCAGGGTGAGCCGGTGGTGGCCATCGTCGCCGAAACCCGCGCGCAAGCTGAAGACGCCATGGCCTACCTGCAAGTCAGCTGGGAGTTGCTGCCGGCGGCGGTCGACATGGAGACAGCTTTAGACCTCGACACCCCCGTGATTCACCCGGAACTCGGCGACAACTTGTGCTTCACCCGCAGCATCGACAGCGGCGGTGTAGACGAAGCCTTCGCCCGCGCCGACCACGTGGTGAACACCACCTTTGAGTTCGGCCGCCACACTGGCGTCACGCTGGAGCCGCGCTGCCAAATCGCAGACTGGCGCAGCGCCGAGCAGCGCTTGACGGTCTACCACTCGCAGCAAGCCCCGCACATGATGCAAGACCTGTATGCCCGGCAATTCAGCATCGCTGAATCCGCAGTGCGGGTGATTTGCAAAGACGTCGGCGGCTCCTTTGGCATCAAAGTGCACGCCTACCCGGACGACTTCGCCACGGTGGCGTTGTCGATGATGCTAGGTCGTCCGGTCAAGTTTGTGGCCGATCGACTGGAGTCCTTCACCAGTGATATTCACGCCCGCCATCACCTCGTGAAAGCCCGCATTGCGGTGCGCAACGATGGTGAGATTCTGGCCTTTGAAATGGACGACCTGACCGGCATTGGCCCGTTTTCGATGTTTCCGCGAACCAGCGCCATTGAAGGCAATCAAGTCGTCAACCTGGTTGGCGGCCCGTACAAGCACCAGCACTACCGCGCCAAACTCAACGTCGTTTTTCAAAACAAAACCCCGACCTGCCAGTACCGTGGCGTCGGCCACCCGGTCGCGTGCGCCATCACTGAAGGACTGGTCGACATGGCCGCGCGTGCGATCGACATGGACCCGATGGAGATCCGTCGCCGTAACGTCATTCCCGACGATGCGTACCCGTGTTCGGGCATCAGCGGCATCAAGTTCGAAGGCCTGTCGCACCAAGCCTGTCTGGCCAAACTTGAAGAGCTGATGGATTACAAAGCCCTGCGCGTAGAGCAAGCGGCGCTGCGCAAAAAAGGCATTTACCGGGGCATCGGCATTGCGGCGCTGATTGAGCTCACCAACCCCAGCGCGGCTTTTTACGGTGTTGGCGGCGCACGCATCGCGTCGCAAGACGGCGCCACAGCCCGGTTTGACCCGAACGGCGGCATCACCGTCATGGTCAGCGTCGGCGAGCAGGGTCAGGGCAACGACGCGATTTACACCCAAATCGCCGCCGATGCGGTTGGCGTCGACATGGCGCAGGTCCGCGTCGTCACGGGCGACACGGACGTCACGCCCTACGGCGGCGGCACTTGGGCTTCGCGCGGGGCCGGCATTGGCGGTGAAGCTGTTTTACTGGCAGGTGAAGCCTTGCGCGCCAACATCCTGAAAGTTGCGGCTGTGATCTTGCAAAAAGCTGTGCAGGAAATTGATATTCACCGGGGCGATGTGATCGACATCGCCAGCCGCGAGGTGCTCACGCCCTTGACCGAAATTGGCCGCATTGCCTACTTTCGCTCTGACCTTCTGCCCAAAGAATTCACCCCCGAATTGAGCGTCACCCGGCACTACGCCCAGCGCGACTTTCCCTTCATTTTTACCAACGGCGTTCAAGCCTCCTACGTTGAAGTCGACCCCGACACTGGGTTTGTGAAGCTGCTGAAACACTGGGCGGTTGAAGACTGCGGGCGCGTCATCAACCCACGGCTGGTGGACGAGCAAATTCGCGGCGCCATCGTGCAAGGCATTGGCGGCGCCATGCTGGAAGAATGCCTTTACGACAGTCAAGGCCTGATGCTCAACGCCAACATGGCCGACTACCTGGTGCCCATGTGCGCTGAGATGCCCGACATTGAGGTCGCCCACATCGAAACGCCGACCAAGAGCAGCAAGCTGGGTGCCAAAGGCGCGGGAGAAGCGGGTACTGCCGGTGCGCCAGCGGCCGTGATGAACGCCATCAACGACGCCTTGCACCCGCTGAACGCGCAAGTGATGTCGCAGCCCTTCACGCCAGAGAAGATTTTGAAGGCGCTCGGACGGGTTTGAAGCAGCGCCCTATGTCACTCGAGTTCAATGCGCCGGTCTGTGACCACCCGGCGCAGGTTCTGGATGTCGCGCTCGACCCGACTTTTAAATTCGGTTGGCGTGCTGGCCTGCGGTTGACCGCCCCAGTCGGTCAGTTTTTGTTTGACCTCGGGTGACTCCACCACGGCCTTGAGTTCGCGCTGCAGTCTGGCCACGATGGCTGGCGGTGTGCCAGGCGGCGCTGCAATGCCGAGCCAAGATTCGAACACCAGTGTTGGGTACGTATCCGCCACGTTGGGCACGCCAAACATGTTGCTCTGGCCCTTGGGCGATGTGACGGCCAAGCCGCGCAAACGCTTGTCCTTCAGCAAGGGCGCGGTGCTGGTCATGGTGTCGATCATCACATCGACACGCCCGGCCAGCAGTTCTGTCAGCGGCGCGCTGCCGCCCTTGAAGGGCACGTGCACAGCCGTACCGCCGCTTTCCGCCATGATCCATTCGCCGACCAGATGCATGGCGGTGCCGACGCCCACCGAGGTGTAGGTGTAGCGCCCCGGCTCGGCCTTGGTGCGCTGCATGAAATCTTGAAACGAGCGAATCGGCGAATCGGGCTTGACCGACAGTGCCAGCGGATAGGTCGTGATGGTCGAGATCCAGGCAAAGTCGTTCACAGGGTCAAACGGCAGCGTCTTTTTCATGGCGGCATTGCTGGCGTGGCCGCTGGGCAGCAAGACCAGCGTGTAGCCATCGGGCGCCGCCTTCGCCGCCATGTCCGCCGCAATATTGCCACCCGCGCCCGGCTTGTTGTCCACCATGACCGTTTGGCCCAGCCGATCGCCCAGCGGTTTGGCGACCAACCGGGCCACCACGTCACTGCCGCCGCCAGGGGCAAAACCGAGCAGCAGGCGGATCGGTTTGTTCGGGTAGCCGTCTTGCGCAGTC
>CANFSO010000023.1 GCA_947449895.1 Comamonadaceae bacterium | reverse complement strand
CGCCGCATGATCTTGCCGCTGCGCGTTTTCGGCAGGTTGTCACCGAAACGGATTTCCTTCGGCTTGGCAATCGGGCCGATTTCTTTGCCGACCCAGTCGCGCAATTCTTTGGCGATGGCTTTGGCTTCGTCGCCGGTCGGGCGTGAGCGCTTGAGCACGACAAAGGCGACGATGGCTTCACCGGTCACGTCATCAGGACGACCGACCACAGCAGCTTCGGCCACCAAAGCGGAATGGCTCACCAGAGCAGACTCGATTTCCATCGTGCCCATGCGGTGACCCGACACGTTCAGCACGTCATCAATGCGGCCTGTGATGCGGAAATAACCGCGGTCTTCGCTACGCACAGCGCCGTCGCCAGCCAAGTAGTAAGTGCCGCCCATTTCGGGTGGGAAGTAGCTTTTCTTGAAGCGCTCGGGGTCGTTCCAGATGGTGCGGATCATGGACGGCCAAGGGCGCTTGATGACCAGCAAGCCACCCGAACCGTTCGGCACATCGCCGCCCACTTCATCGACGATGGCGGCCATGATGCCAGGCAGTGGCAGCGTGCAGCTACCGGGAACCAAGGGCGTGGCACCCGGCAAAGGCGTGATCACGTGACCACCGGTTTCGGTTTGCCAGAAGGTGTCGACAATCGGGCAACGCTCGCCGCCGACGTTTTTGTAGTACCACATCCAAGCTTCAGGATTGATCGGCTCGCCGACCGAACCCAAAATGCGCAAGCTGCTCAAGTCGGAGCTACGCGGGTGGACTTTTTCGTCGGCTTCAGCGGCCTTGATGAGGGAGCGGATCGCGGTCGGTGCGGTGTAGAACACCGTGACTTTGTGGCGTTCGATCATTTGCCAGAAGCGGCCGGCGTTCGGGAACGTCGGGATGCCTTCAAAAATGATTTGGGTGGCGCCTGCCGCCAGCGGGCCATAAGCCACGTAAGTGTGGCCAGTAATCCAGCCGATGTCGGCCGTGCACCAGAAGACATCGCTGGGCTTGATGTCGAAGGTCCAATCCATCGTCAGCTTGGCCCACAGCAAGTAGCCGCCGGTGCTGTGCTGCACGCCCTTTGGTTTGCCAGTGGAGCCGGAGGTGTAGAGGATGAAAAGTGGGTGTTCAGCACTGACAAACTCAGGCTCGCAAACGACGGATTGGTTCGCCATGACCTCATGCATCAGGCTGTCACGACCGGCCACCATGGCGCAAGCTGTGGGCGTGCGCTGAAAAACGATGACGTTCTTGATCGACTCGCAACCGCCCATGGCGATGCCTTCGTCGACGATGGCTTTGAGGGGCAATTCTTTGCCGCCGCGCAGTTGGTAGTTGGCCGTGATGACCGCCACAGCGCCAGCGTCTTGAATGCGCTCTTGCAGGCTTTTGGCAGAAAACCCGCCAAAGACCACCGAGTGCGTCGCACCGATGCGGGCACACGCTTGCATGGCCACCACGCCTTCAACTGTCATCGGCATGTAGATGACAACGCGGTCACCTTTTTGGATGCCCATGCCCTTCAACGCGTTGGCAAACTGGCAGACTTTGGCGTGCAGTTCTTTGTAGGTCACGTTGGTGACCTTGCCATCATCGCTCTCAAAAATGATGGCTTTTCGGTGTTCGGTTGGCGTGCCGAGGTGACGATCCAAGCAGTTGTAGGAGGCGTTCAGCTGACCATCTGGAAACCATTTGTAAAACGGTGCATCCGATTCGTCCAGCGTTTGGGTGAAGGGCTTTTTCCAGCTCAGATTTTCGCGAGCAAGACGCGCCCAAAAACCTTCGTAATCTGTCTCGGCTTCTTTGCACAACGCTTCATAAGCGGCCATGCTGGAAATGCTGGCGGTTTTAGCGAGCACCGGATCAGGGTTGAAAAATCGGTTCTCAACCAATGTGGACTCAATGGCAGATTGTGTTGAACTCATGAGCTGTCTCCTTTTCTCTAAATTTTTTAAATACAAACAGTTGTTGAATGTCGCGCCAGCCACTTACAAGCCACTGACTGTCAGCCATCTTACAAATCCCAGTCGTTTATCAAGGCCGACGTAAAACTCTTACAATTTAGGGTTAATCAAAAAGGCCCTATGTCAGACCCTAAGTTATCGCGATCTACCCCGCTTCGACCCATTCCAAGCTTTATTTTTGCCAGTCGCTGGCTACAGTTGCCGCTCTATGTCGGTCTGATTGCTGCGCAAGTTGTCTACGTATTTCACTTTTTGGTTGAACTCAAACATTTGATCGAGGCTGTTTTTGGCAGCCCTTCTGCATTGCAGGCCCTCATCAGCAGCATAGGTTACAAAACCGACGTGGCACTCACATCGCTCAATGAAACCGTCATCATGCTCGTGGTGCTGGGCTTGATTGACGTTGTCATGATCTCTAATCTTTTGATCATGGTCATCGTTGGCGGCTATGAAACCTTTGTCAGCCGCATGAGGCTTGACGAACACCCCGATCAACCGGAGTGGTTGAACCATGTCAACGCCTCTGTTTTAAAGGTCAAGCTGGCCACTGCCATCATCGGCATCAGCTCGATCCATTTGCTAAAAACCTTCATCAATGCCGCCAACTACGACCTCAAGGTGTTGATGTGGCAAACCATCATTCACGTTGTCTTCCTGCTCAGCGCCTTGGCGATTGCGCTGACGGACAAGCTGATGGTCCGAAGACGCGACGAGCACTGAGTCCCTGAAACACGGCGAGAGTACTCGCAGAACATAGAATGTCAGGCTGTTAACCTTTTGAATTAACTTCCCCTACACCATTGCTCCTACTCATCATTCTTCTCCCCCTGCTTGCGGGCACACTCCTAACCGCATGGTCTGGCTACCACCAGACGTCAGGGCACAGAAGTCGGACTGCCTGGTTAGCGGCAGCTGTGACAGCGTCGAGTCTTGGGCTGTTGCTGTCTCAAGCCCCTGACATTCTGGCTGGGGGAATTTACCAAACCTTCACGCCCTGGGTGCCAGAAATCGGCTTGAACCTCGGCCTCAAACTGGACGCGCTGTCGCTGATGTTCGGGCTGTTGATCACGGGCATCGGCTTGCTGATCATTTTGTACGCCCACAGCTACCTCGGAAAAGTCGATCCGGTTGGCAAGTTCTTCAGCACCATGATGCTGTTCATGGCCGCGATGCTCGGCATCGTGCTGTCAGACAATTTGCTGCTGCTACTGGTCTTTTGGGAGCTCACCAGCCTCTCGTCGTTTTTATTGATCGGTTATTGGAACCAACGTTCTGCTGCTCGGGACGGTGCCCGCATGTCGTTGGCCATCACCGGCGGCGGCGGCTTGGCGATGATGGCGGGCTTCTTGCTGCTGGGTCAGATCGCTGGCACATTCGAACTCAGCCAGATGCTGGACAGCGTGGGGCAGATTCAGGCTGACGCACGTTACCCTGCCGCCTTGATCTTGATCCTGATCGGCTGCTTCACCAAAAGTGCGCAGTTTCCGTTTCACTTCTGGCTGCCCCAAGCCATGTCCGCGCCCACACCGGTGTCGGCGTACCTGCACTCTGCGACCATGGTCAAGGCCGGTCTATTTCTACTAGCGCGCCTGACACCCGTCATTGGTGGCACTGAGCTCTTCATGGGCATCGTGATGACCACCGGTCTCGTCACCTTGGCTTTTGCCGCCTTTGTGGCGCTGTTCAAGCACGACATGAAAGGCTTGCTGGCGTACTCCACTATCAGCCACCTTGGCTTGATCACCTTTCTCATCGGACTGGGTTCACCGCTGGCGGCTGTCGGTGCGATCTTTCACATCTTGAACCACGCCAGCTTCAAGGCGGCGTTGTTCATGACTGCAGGCATCGTCGACCATGAAACCGGCACCCGTGACATGCGCAAGCTAGGCGGTCTAGCACACCTGATGCCGTGGACGGCCACCTTCGCCATGGTGGCGGCTGCGTCCATGGCTGGCGTGCCACTTTTCAACGGCTTCCTGTCGAAGGAAATGTTCCTGACCGAAGCCGTCGCCTTTGTGCAAGTCGGTGGCTGGCGTTGGTTAGTGCCCTTGCTAGCGACGCTCGCCGCGCTGTTCAGCGTGGCTTATTCAGTGCGCTTGATACATGACGTGTTTTTCAACGGCCCCGCGCGTGACATGCCCAACATGCATCCCCACGAACCGCCCTTCGGCATGAAGGCCCCAGTAGCCTTGCTGGCCGGCATCTGCCTGTTGGTCGGCTTGTTGCCTGCCTTGACGCTGGAGCCCTTGGTACGCGCTGCCAGCAGCGCCATGATTGGTCAGCCAGCACCTGTATTCAAACTAGCGCTGTGGCACGGCTTGAATTTGCCTTTGCTGCTCAGCCTATTGGCGCTGGGTGGCGGCTTAGCTTTGTACGCTTTGCTGGCCAAAGGCGGCCGACTGCACCGCCTGAAGTCCGAGGACTGGTTTGGCCGACTGACCGGGCTGAACCTGTTCACGCGCGGTATCGAGCGACTCTTTGCCGGCTCTACTTGGATCACCCAAAAACTAGAAAACGCATCGCTGCAACGCTACCTGGCTTGGATGTTCATGGCCGCACTGGCCACCAGCGCAGCCATGCTCTGGGGTCGGGTTCCCGGAACCGGCACGCGCACCCTGCTGCCCATTTCGCTGCCTGCCGTGGTGATCTGGGCACTGCTGCTAGCCGCGTGCCTATGGCTCGTGCTGCGACACCATGATCGTTTTCAGTCGGTGGTAGTTGCCGGAGCGGTCGGCTTGGTCACCTCGCTGAGCTTCGTCAGTTTTTCAGCGCCTGACTTGGCGCTGACGCAGCTGACCGTCGATGTCGTGGCCACAGTGCTGCTGCTGATGGGCTTGGCGCTGCTGCCGCGTCAAACACCGCACGAGTCGTCTACTCCGCGCAAGCTACGTGACGGGGCGCTGGCCTTGGCCATCGGTGCCAGCATCGCTTGGCTGGCCTGGGTCATGCTGACACGCGACCACGACTCCATCTCTTGGTACTTCCTGAACCATGCCGCCGTCGCAGGCGGTGGCACCAACGCCGTCAATGTGATTCTGGTGGACTTCCGGGGCTATGACACCTTTGGCGAAATCACGGTGCTGGGCATAGCGGCCATTGGCGTGCTGGCCCTCATGGACGGCATGCACACACGCCGACCAGCGGCAGACGCGGCTGGTTTGGCCTGGACGTTTGCCAGCCAGCCGCTGATGTTGCGCGTCGCCGCTCGCGTGCTGCTGCCGATCGCTCTGGTCGTCACGCTGTACATCTTTATGCGCGGCCACAACCAGCCTGGCGGTGGTTTCATCGCTGGACTGATCACCGCGGTCACCCTTGTGATGCAGTACATGGCCAACGGCCAGTCGCGTGCTGAAGCCTTGCTGCGCGCCGATGGTGGGCGCCGCTTTGTGCGCTGGATCGGTGTTGGCCTTGGCATTGCTGGACTCACCGGTGTCGGTGCCTTTTTCTTCGGCCAACCCTTCCTAACCAGTGCGCACGGCAATCCCGATTTGCCTTTGTTGGGCTCGTTACCGCTGGCCACCGCCGCCCTGTTTGACTTGGGCGTTTACATCACTGTGGTCGGTGCGACCTTGCTGACGCTGTCAACGCTTGGTGCCGTCACTCGCGAACCAGCCCTGAGCGCCTTGGCGCCTGAGCTCAAGGAGAAACAGTCATGATGAGCCTTGAGTTTTTGGTCGCCAGCGGCATTGGCGCCGTCACCGCCGCCGGCATTTACCTGATCTTGCGCGGCCGCACTTGGCCGGTGGTCTTGGGTCTGAGCCTGTTGGGCTACGCCGTTAATGTCTTCATCTTTGCGATGGGCCGCCTTTGGCAAGACGCCGCACCCATCCTCTCAGCCGATGGCCGCGTTGCCGACCCCTTGCCGCAAGCGCTGGTCTTGACTGCCATCGTCATCGGTTTTGCCACCACCGGCTTCATCATCGAATTGGCTTTGCGCAGTCGCCATGAAACCGGCTCCGACCACGTCGATGGACAAGAAGCGGGCAAAACGCCAGAAATACGGGACCGCGCATGATCACCGAGTTTCTCTCCGCATTATTCCCAGCCCACATGCCGGTGTTGCCGGTCCTGCTGCCACTCTTCACGGCTGTGGTGCTGCTGTTGATGGGTGACGGCTTGGCCGGCGGCAACCGTCAGGGCAAGCCGACCAAGCAGCGTCTGCTCAGCATGGCTTCAGTCGTCTTGGGCGCTGTTTTTGCCTGGCGACTGATGACCGACGCAGACGCCGGCGCCCTCACGGTTTACCCGCTGGGCGGCTGGGAAGCGCCGTTTGGCATCGTGCTGGTGGTCGACCGACTGAGCGCCATGATGCTGGCCCTGACTTGGACCATCGCCGTGCCCGTGCTCTGGTACGCCACGGCCAACTGGGACGCACGCGGCCGGCATTTTCATGCGCTGTTTCACTTTCAGCTGATGGGCTTGTCGGGCGCCTTCATCACGGGCGATCTGTTCAACCTGTTTGTGTTTTTCGAGATTTTGCTGATCGCCTCTTACGTGCTGCTGGTCCACGGCCAAGGGCCTGAACGCTTCAAGGCTGGCGTGCATTACGTGGTGCTGAATCTGGCGGCATCAGCCTTGTTCCTGATCGGCCTAGCGATTATTTACGGCCTGACAGGCACGCTGAACATGGCGGATTTAGCCTTGCGAGTCGCCAAGCTCAACGCCGAAGAAGCGGTGCTGCTGAAGATCGGCGCGATGATCTTGCTGGTGGTCTTTGGCTTGAAAGCCGCCATCGTGCCGCTGTACATGTGGTTGCCAGGCGCCTACGGTGTGGCGAGTGCGCCCGTCGCAGCGCTCTTCGCCATCATGACCAAAGTCGGCGTCTACAGCATCATCCGCGTGCACGTCGGGATTTTTGGTGAAGGTGCTGGCCATGCGGCGATCTTCGTAGAACCGTGGTTGTTGCCGGTGGCACTCATCACCTGCGCCCTGGGTGTTCTGGGTGCCTTGGCCGCGAGGAGCTTGGCTCGGCTTGTAGCGTACTTGACCATTTCATCGGTCGGCATGATATTGGCCAGCGTTGGCTTGTTCACCACCGCATCGCTATCGGCCGCGCTTTTTTACATGCTCCACAGCACGCTGGCAGTGGCAGCGCTATTTTTGCTGGTGGAACTGATTGCAACGCAACGTGGCGACGCCAAAGACAAGCTGATTTCCGCCTTCCCCGTCGCGCAACCGATCACGCTCGGGCTGATGACTTTGCTAGCCGCCGCGTCGGTGGCCGGCTTGCCGCCTCTGCCCGGTTTCTTGGGTAAGCTGATGATCTTGCAAAGTGCCAGCAGCAGCTCGGCGCACATCTGGCTCTGGTCAGTCGTCCTAGGGGCCAGTTTTCTGACCCTGATCGGACTGGCCCGGGCCGGCAGTACGCTGTTTTGGAACATCTTGCCTAAGCCACCATCACCGGCTGCTGCGTCCATGGCGGCCAACACATTTGCTTTCAACACACGCACCCTAGCATCCACCCTAGCCCTGCTGGCGCTGGGCCTGATGTTGGCTGTCGGCGCCTCGCCCATGAAGCGCTACACCGATGCAGCTGCCGCACAACTCGCCGACAGGGACGCCTACGCCAAAGCGGTGCTTGGACCGCTGGGCGGCACTGCGGCTGAAACCACACGCCCTTATCACGGCGGTGAAGGCGAAGTCATCTTGCCAAATGCGGGATCAGGATCAGGAGTGCAGCCATGAAGAAAACCACTTGGCTCGCGCACCCGTGGTTGTCGGTCCTGCTGGCGATGAGCTGGTTGCTGCTACAACACACATTGGCCCCCGTTCACCTGCTGTCTGCTGTGCTGATTGGCTTGATCGTGCCGCGACTGCTGCACACGTTGCTACCGCCTGCGCCGACGATTCGCATGCTGCCCGCCCTGCGTCTGACGCTGGTGGTGCTGGGCGACATCGTGACCTCCAACATCACCGTTGCCAAGCTGGTGCTCGGCCCGATGTCACAGCCCCAACCGGCTTGGATTCGCGTGCCCTTGCAACTCCAGCACCCCACGGCGATCTCGCTGCTGGCCAGCATCATCACCACCACGCCCGGCACGGTGTCCTCCAGCATTGACGAAGAGCGCCGCTACATTTTGGTTCATGCACTGGACTGCAGCGATGCAGCGCAGATGGTGGCAGAAATAAAACATCGCTACGAACGCCCACTGCTGAGAATTTTTGGCGAAACCGTCGACACACCACAGGGAAAAAACGCATGAGCACTGTTGCACTTGAAATGGCTCTGAACATCGCCATCGTGGCGGTGTCACTGGCGCTATTGCCTTGCGGCTGGCGGCTGATCTTCGGTCCGTACAGCATCGACCGGGTGCTGGCTGTTGACACGCTTTACATCAACGCCGTGGCGCTTATTGTCTTGCTGGGCATTCGACTCGACACACCGATGCTGTTCGAAGCCGCACTGCTGGTTGCCATGCTGGGCTTTGCGTCGACTGTCGCGATGGCGCGCTACCTGACGCGCGGCGACGTCATCGAATGAGCAAGGGAGTACATACATGACGTCTATGACTTTGATTTCCATGGGCGAATGGCTGGCAGCCGTGCTGCTGCTGGTGGCGGCCGCATTTTTGCTGATCGGCGCTATTGGCTTGGTTCGCTTGCCAGACTTTTACATGCGACTGCATGGCCCAACCAAAGCCTCGACCTTGGGCGTCGGCAGCATTTTGCTGGCCAGCATGATTATTTCGGCCACGCATGGCCGCGCTGGCTTTGCCGAGCTACTAATCACGCTGTTTTTGTTTCTGACGGCGCCCGTGTCAGCCAACATGATGGCGCAGGCTGCGCTGCATCTGCGCTTGCCTGGCAGAGCGATGCCGCCGGAGGACGCTGTGCCTGAACGCCGTGAGGCCAGCGAACCCAGCGAAGTCTGATCTTGAGTTGTCTCGCCGATTGAGCGGCTTCAGCGACCGCTGTTTCCGACCATTTCTTCCGGTCGAACCCAAGCGTCAAACTGCTCGCCGGTCACATGACCTGAGGCCAGCGCTGCTTCGCGCAGCGTGCTGCCCTCTTGGTGCGCTTTCTTGGCAATCAGCGCTGCTTTGTCGTAGCCAATATGCGGGTTCAGCGCGGTCACCAACATCAGTGATTGGTTGAGCAGCGCGCCAATGCGTTCATGGTTCGGCTCAATGCCGACTGCGCAATGTGCGTTAAAGCTCTTCATGCCGTCAGCCAGCAAGCGCACGCTCTGCAAAAAATTATGCGCGATCAGCGGACGGAACACATTCAGCTCAAAGTTACCCGAAGCGCCGCCCATGTTGATGGCCACATCGTTGCCAAAGACTTGGCAGCAAAGCATCGTCAACGCCTCACATTGAGTCGGATTCACTTTGCCCGGCATGATCGACGAACCCGGTTCGTTTTCAGGGATACTGAGTTCGCCCAAACCACTGCGTGGCCCACTGGCCAGCCAGCGCACATCGTTGGCCATTTTCATCAGGCTGGCGGCCAGCGTTTTGAGCGCGCCATGCGCATACACCAGTGCATCGGCAGAGGCCAGCGCCTCAAACTTATTGGGCGCGGTGACGAAAGGTAGACCCGTCAAACGCGCCAATTCAGCGGCGGCTTTTTCAGCATAGCCCAGCGGTGCATTCAAGCCGGTGCCCACGGCGGTGCCGCCCAAGGCCAGCTCACACAAATGCGGCAAAGCGGCGCGCACATGCTGCTCGCCATGTTCAAGTTGCGACACGTAGCCTGAGAACTCTTGGCCCAATGTCAGCGGCGTGGCGTCTTGCAAATGGGTGCGGCCAATTTTGACAATGCCGGCAAATGCCTGCGCTTTGGCGTCCAGCGTGGCGCGCAACTCGGCCAACGCGGGCAACAATTGCTGGCTGATGGCAACCACGGCCGCCACATGCATGGCCGTCGGGAAGACGTCGTTTGAGGATTGGCTGCGATTCACGTCGTCGTTCGGATGCACCCGACGGCGAATGCCACGCTCACCGCCCAGCAATTCGCTGGCCCGATTGGCCAGCACCTCATTCATGTTCATGTTGGTCTGCGTGCCGGAGCCGGTTTGCCAGACCACCAGCGGAAACTCATGCGGCAAGTGGCCTGCCCGGACTTCTTCAGCTGCCGCCATGATGGCTTGCGCCTTGTCGCCGGGCAACAGGCCGAGTGAGAGGTTGACAAAAGCCGAGGCGTGTTTGACCAGCGCCAGCGCGTCAATCAATTCCTTAGGCTGACGCTCGCCAGAAATGTCGAAATGATGCAGGGAGCGCTGGGTCTGCGCTCCCCAAAGCCGGTCAGCCGGCACCTCAATGGCACCGAAGCTGTCGTTCTCAATGCGTACGTTCATGTGGTTTGGAATGGTCATGTCAGGGCCCTGTTGGGTTAGCTGTCAAAATAAGGGGCTGTGCACACGCTAGCAGAGTTTGACCGCTGTGGAAATAAGCGTCACTCCCTTTCGTGATCTACCTTTCGTGATCTCCTAAAAATCAAATGAGAATGCCCATGACGACGACCGCCAATATTCAACAAGCCGACCTCATCGAATCCGTCGCCGCCGCCCTGCAATACATCAGCTACTACCACCCGGCTGACTACATCGCCCATCTGGCCCGCGCTTACGAACGCGAACAAAGCCCGGCCGCCAAAGACGCGATTGCGCAGATCTTGACCAACAGCAAAATGAGCGCGATGGGCCACCGGCCGATCTGCCAAGACACTGGCATCGTCAACGTGTTTTTGAAAGTCGGCATGGACGTGCGGCTGACGGGTTTCACCGGCAGCTTGGAAGACGCCATCAACCAAGGTGTACGCCAAGCCTACAACCATCCCGATAACACGCTGCGCGCCAGCATCGTTGCCGACCCACACTTTGACCGCAAGAACACGCAAGACAACACACCCGCCGTGATCTTCACCGAGATCGTGCCGGGCAACACCATCGACATCACCGTCGCAGCCAAAGGCGGCGGCTCTGAGAACAAAAGCAAGCTGGTCATGCTCAACCCCGGCGACTCGATCGTCGACTGGGTGCTCAAAACAGTGCCGACCATGGGCGCTGGCTGGTGCCCGCCGGGCATGCTCGGCATCGGCATTGGCGGCACCGCTGAAAAAGCCGTGCTGATGGCCAAAGAAAGCCTGATGGACGACCTCGACATGTACGAATTGCAAGCCAAGTCTTCAGCAGGCGCCAAGCTCAGCAAGCTTGAAGAGATGCGGCTGGAGCTGTTCGAAAAAGTCAACGCCCTCGGCATTGGCGCGCAAGGCTTGGGTGGCCTGACCACTGTGCTCGACATCAAAATCAAGATGTACCCCACGCATGCCGCCAGCAAGCCGGTGGCGATGATCCCCAACTGCGCAGCAACACGTCACGCGCACTTTGTGCTCGACGGCAGCGGCCCGACCTACCTGACGCCGCCCAGCCTCGATCTGTGGCCCAACGTGGTCTGGACACCAGACTACGTCAAGAGCAAAAAAGTCAACCTCGACACCTTGACCAAAGCCGAAGTCGCCAGCTGGAAACCGGGCGACACGCTGCTGCTCAACGGCAAGATGCTGACCGGCCGCGATGCCGCGCACAAACGCATCAAAGACATGCTGGCCAAGGGCGAAAAGCTGCCGGTTGACTTCACCAACCGCGTGATTTATTACGTCGGCCCGGTCGACCCGGTGGGCGATGAAGCCGTCGGCCCAGCTGGCCCAACCACCTCCACCCGCATGGACAGCTTCACCGACATGATGCTCGGCGAAACCGGCTTGATCGCGATGATCGGCAAAGCCGAGCGCGGCCCGGCCACCATCGAATCCATCAAGCAACACCAAAGCGCATACCTGATGGCCGTCGGCGGCGCCGCCTATTTGGTCAGCAAGGCCATCAAAACAGCCAAGGTCGTGGGCTTTGCAGACCTCGGCATGGAAGCGATTTACGAGTTCGACGTGGTCGACATGCCAGTCACCGTCGCGGTCGATGCGGGCGGCACCAGCGTGCACACGACTGGCCCGGCTGAATGGCAACAGAAAATTGCCTCGGGTCAGTACAAAACCATCGCTATCGCTTCGGTTTAACGTACCCGCACCAGTTCGGCCATGACAGATTTGGTCGGTGTTTTTGACAGCGGCATCGGCGGCCTGAGCATCTTGCAGGCGCTGCGTGCTGAGTTGCCGGAGAGCCGCTTCATTTACATCGCCGACAGCGGCCACGCGCCTTATGGTGAACGCACTGATGCACATGTGATGGCCCGCTCGCGGGCCATCATGGCGGAGCTGCTGAGCCGACAAGTGCAGGCCTTGGTGATCGCCTGCAACACGGCTACAGCGGTGGCGATTGAGCAATTGCGCGCAGACTATCCAGACCTGCCCATCATTGGCGTCGAGCCGGCGTTGAAGCCAGCGCTGGCCATAAGCCGAACAAGGTGCATTGGCGTCATGGCCACCCGCAGCACGCTGGCCAGTGCCAAGTTCAAGGCACTGCTGGCATCGCTGGCCGGTCAAGCCGAGTTCGTATTGCAGCCCTGCGATGGCTTGGCCGATGCCATTGAGCGCAGCGCAGGCAGCAACGACACCTCAACCATCCATGCCCTGTGCGCCAAGAACACGCAGGCCATGGGTTTTTTCGGAAGCCACAGCGGGCAGATCGACACGCTGGTGCTCGGTTGCACGCACTACCCTTTTGCCACTGAGCCACTCCGCGAACTTCTGGGGCCGCAAGTCCAGTTGGTCAGCAACGGGCCGGCGGTGGCGCGGCAGACACGGCTCAAGCTGAGTCAACGGGTTTTGCCTGCAGCCGCTCAGCCCGAAACGCTTGAAACTGAAAGCTCTTTGATCTTGCTCAGCACCGGCGATGAACGGGTCTTGCAGGTCGCAACCCAGCGCTGGTTGCCACAGCGGCCAACGGAGCCGATCTTTCTCGCCAACAAGCTCAACGTGTAGGCGCACACGCTAGCGCTATGTGGGGCAAGCTCGTCAACACCGGCTGATTGCTGAGCTAACACAGCGCTGTCGTCTGACGATGAAAGATACGTGTTCAAATGTTTTATCAGACCCAATTCAACGGGCGCCGGCCGCAGGCCGGTTCAGCTTGGTATTCCTCGGCACTGCGCAGCAGTGACCGCGATCTGAAGCAAGTGCTACCCCTGTTTCAGGAAAAACCAACTCATGTCCCATCCGACTTCTCAGCCCAGCCATCACGCACAAACCGATTTCTCTGATTGGTTCGCATGGCGCACCACCCGGTTTTTACGCATGCTGGCCGATACTTTTTTTGCCGGTCGCTACGGCCATCGGGCTGTCGTCCTAGAGACCGTCGCTGCGGTGCCCGGCATGGTCGGTGGCGCCTTGCAGCATCTGCGCTCACTGCGCAGCATGGAAGACGACAGCGGCTGGATTCAGACCCTGCTCGACGAAGCCGAGAACGAGCGCATGCACCTGATGACATTCATCCACATCGCCAAGCCGAGCCCCTTAGAGCGCTGGATGATCATCCTGACCCAAGGCATTTTCTACAACCTGTTTTTCATGCTGTACTTGGTGTCGGCGCGTACCGCCCACCGACTGGTCGGCTACTTTGAAGAAGAAGCCGTCTTCAGCTACACCGAATACCTTGAAGGCATTGATCGGGGTGACTATGACAACGTGCCAGCGCCACAAATTGCCATTGACTACTGGAAGCTGGCACCAGATGCACGTCTGCGCGATGTGATCTTGGTGATCCGTGATGACGAAGCAGGCCACCGCGACGTCAACCATGATTTTGCGAATCAGCTGAACACCTGAGCAAAAATTCACCCATTAAAAAGCCTCCTTGCATTGCGGCAAGGAGGCTTTTTTCATGCCTGCAGAATCAAGGCGTTGTTGGCGCCGCAGTCTGCGCCGCGTCCTTCCAACCACCACCCAGCGTCTTGTACAAGGTCACCTGGTTTTGCAGCTGCAGCAGCCTGGTTTGTACGACCGCTTGCTGCGCGGCAAATAAAGCACGTTGCGCATCAAGCAAGTCCAGCTGACTGGCGATGCCATTTTGATAGCGCAGGTCTGACAGCTTGAAGCGAGCCGCTTCGGCGGTGGTTTGCGCCTGTTGGGCCTTCAGCTGCACACCCAAAGTGGCACGGCCCGCCAAGGCATCAGCGACTTCCCGAAAAGCGGTCTGAATCGCTTTTTCGTATTGCGCCACGGCGATGTCGCGCGTCGCTTTGCTGACCTCTAGACCAGCCTGGTTGCGGCCCGCATCGAACAAGGGTAGGAAGAACTGCGGCGCCAATGTCCAACCATAAGTTCCGCTGTCAAAAAGTCCCGACAGGTTACTGCTGGCGCTTCCGGCAGACGCTGTCAAAGAGATCCTCGGAAAAAATGCAGCGCGGGCGGCACCGATGTTGGCATTCGCTGCCAGCAACTGTTGCTCGGCCTGTCGAATATCCGGCCGAAGGGCCAGCAAATCGGAAGGTAAACCCGACGGCACATCAGCCATGACTGGCCTGTCGGCCAAGCCCTGCCCCGTCGGCAAAACCACCGCCAGTTCAGCGCTGAGAGGTTGACCTAACAACAAACTCAGTGCGTTCTCGTCAAGAGCACGCTGACGCTGAATCTGCGCCAAGCTGACTCGGGCAGCCTCTACCAAGGACTGCGATTGGCGCAGGTCAAGCTCGGAGCTAACACCATTGTCAAAACGCAGCTGGCTGAGCTTCAGCGAGACCACGCGGCTGTCCAAGGTCTGCTGCGTGATAGCCTGAGACTCTTGGTCAGCCAGCAGGCTCAGGTAGGCATTGGCCACTGAAGCGATCAGGGTGATCTGAGTTGTTTTACGTCCCTCTTCAGAGGCCAGATACAGCGACAGTGCCGCGTCTTTGAGACTGGCCACACGGCCAAAGAAATCAAGCTCATAGGACGTCATGGCCAACCCGGCAGTGTAGGCACTGGTGATGGTGCCATTGCCATTCGTGTTGGGCTGCCGCAAGCCAGTAGCGGCGGCACCAACGCTCGGAAACTGATCAGCACGGCGGATCTGAAACTGGGCCCGAGCTTGCTCGATGTTCAGCACTGAGATACGCAGATCCCGGTTGTTGCTCAGCGACACTTCAATCAATTTCCGCAACTGTGGGTCGCTGAAAAAAGTTTGCCATTCGAGCGCCGAAGCAGCTTGACCTGCCTGCTCGGCGCCGGCTGTCGCCAACCCAAAGGCTGGCCAGTCTCCCGCAATCGGTGCAGAAGGACGCTCGTATTGAGGGGCCATTGAACAACCAGCTAGCACCAGCGCTGCAGCTAACACCGTCAGCTGTTTAGTCATCATTGTGGTCATACCTGATCTCCTGCAGAAGCGCCGGCTGGCAGGTCCTTCGGCATCTCGTGAGCATGCATGCGGCGTTGCCGCTCACTGCCCTTGAAATAACCGCGCACGATGACAAAGAACACCGGAACAAAAAAGACAGCCAAAAAGGTACCTGTCAGGATGCCACCCAGCACACCTGTACCGATAGCTCGTTGACTGGCCGAGCCCGCGCCGCTGGCCAAAACCAGTGGCAACACACCCAGACCAAAGGCCATCGAGGTCATGATGATGGGCCGAAAACGCAGCCGTACCGCTTCCATAGCGGAGTCGACCACACTTTTGCCCTGAGCCTGCAAGTCCTTGGCAAACTCGATGATCAAAATAGCGTTTTTGGCGGACAGACCGATGATGGTGATTAATCCGACTTGGAAGTAAACGTCATTGGCATAGCCCCTGAACAACGTGGACAGCAACACGCCCAGCACGCCCAGTGGCACAACCAAAATGACAGCGAGGGGAATAGACCAACTTTCATACAAGGCTGCCAAGCACAAGAAAACAGCTAGGATGGCAAAGCCGTAAAGAACCATCGCCTGGGCGCCGGCCAGTTTTTCCTCACGAGACTGACCCGTCCATTCATAAGCAAAGCCCTGCGGGAGCTGCTTAGCCAAGCTCTCCATTTCGGCCAGCGCTGCACCCGTGCTGTAGCCGGCAGCCGGCGCACCCGAAATTTTCATCGCCGGATAGCCGTTGTAACGCACCGTCTGCTCTTCACCCTTGACCCAGCGCGTGCTGGCAAAAGCAGAAAACGGCACCTGCTTGCCCTGGCTATTGGTAGCCTGCAGCTGCATCAAGTCAGCCGGCTGCATACGTGCTGGCGCATCGGCTTGCACAATCACACGCTGTAAGCGGCCACGGTTGGTGAAGTCGTTGATATAACTTGAACCCAATGCGGTCGTCAGCGTGGCGTTGATAGCGTCAAACGGCACACCGATGGCGTTGGCTTTGTCTCGGTCAATGTCGATTTGCAGCTGAGGCGCATCTTCAAGCCCTTCAGGGCGGACCTGGGTCAAAATCTTGCTTTGACTTGCCAGCCCGAGTAACTTGTTGCGTGCGCCAATCAAGGCTTCACGCCCGGAACCGCCACGGTCCTGCAAACGGAACGTGAAGCCCGATGCATTGCCCAGCTCCGGAATCGGTGGGGGACTCAGGGCAAAGATGAACGCATCGCGGATCCCAGACAGCGCACCAGTGGATCTATCAACCAAAGCCTGTGCGGACTGGTTATCACCACCCCGCAGTTTCCAGTCTTTCAGCGTCACAAATGCCAAGCCAGCATTTTGGCCCCGGCCCCCGAAGCTGAAGCCCAGAATTCCGACAATGCTTTCGACTTCAGGCTGCTTCAGCATATAGCTTTCCACCTGCTCAACAACATTGCGCGTGCGCTCCTGAGTAGCACCCGCTGGCAACTGAATATTGACCAGCATCGTGCCTTGGTCTTCTGCCGGCAGAAAGGACGTCGGTAACCGTCCATAAACCAGCACGACCACGCCAATAATGGCGGCGTAAATCACGAGGTAACGAGCAGCCCGCCGCAAGATACGGGAAACCGCTCCCTCATAGGCCTTGGTGGTTCGCGCGAAGCCCCGATTGAACCAACCGAAGAAACCTTTTTTATCGTCATGGTGACCGGCTTGCACCGGTTTCAACAAGGTGGCGCAAAGTGCAGGCGTCAAAGACAATGCTAAGAATGCAGAAAAGCCAATCGACGCCACCATCACTGCAGAAAACTGACGGTAGATATTACCGGTTGACCCCGCAAAAAAGGCCAACGGCACAAAGACCGAAATCAGCACCACCGTCACGCCAATGATGGCGCCGGAAATCTGGCTCATGGCTTTGCGAGTGGCCTCGCGCGGCGACAGACCTTCCTCGCTCATGATGCGTTCGACGTTTTCAACGACGACGATTGCATCATCGACGACGATGCCAATCACCAGCACCATGCCAAACATCGTCAGCACATTGATCGAAAAGCCCAGCGCCAGCAAAGTACCAAAGGTTCCCAGCAATGCGATCGGCACGACCAGCGTCGGGATAACTGTGTAGCGCCAGTTCTGTAGAAACAAGAACATCACCAGGAACACGAGTGCAACGGCTTCCAGCAGCGTTTCAACCACCTGTGAGATCGAGATCCTGATAAAACGTGAGCTGTCATAGGGAATTTCCCACTTCACGCCTTGTGGGAAAAATGGCGCTAATTCGCCCATGCGCTTGCGTACCGCGTCGGCTGTTCCCAATGCATTGCCGGTAGGTGATAGTTGCACGCCGATGCCGGTGGCGGGTCGACCATTCAGTCGAGCTGACGTTGCATAGGTTTGTGCATCCAGTTCAATCCGGGCGACTTCCTTCAAACGGACGGTCGACCCGTCCGGATTAGCACGCAGCACGATGTTGCCGAACTCCTTAGCCGACTTCAGTTGTCCGTCAACGACCACCGTGGCGGCAATTTCTTGCCCATCGATGTTAGGCAGTGCACCAATGGAGCCAGACAAGACTTGGGCGTTTTGCGCGCGAATAGCTGCATTGACGTCAGTCACCGACAAATTCAAACCCACCAGCTTGGATGGGTTGATCCAGATCCGCATAGCTTGTTCTGTGCCGAACAACTGGGCCTGCCCCACACCAGGGATTCGCTGAATTTCAGGCAGTACCGATCGAGAGGCGTAGTCGCCCAGCGTCACCGGCGTGATCGCCGGGTCATCAGAGGACAAGATTGTGAAGAGCAGGAAATTAGAGCGTGATTTGTCGACCCGTACACCTTGCTGAGTCACGGCTGCCGGTAAACGCGGCGTGGCCCGTGACAAACGGTTTTGCACGTCGACCTGCGCCAGATCAGGATTGGTACCCGTTTCAAAACTCAGCGTGATCTGGCCGGTGCCGTCCGCCTGGGTCACCGACTCCATGTAAATCAGACCAGGCGATCCGTTCATCTCCTGTTCGATGACGCTGATCACGCTTTCCTCCAGCGTGCGCGCCGAGGCACCCGGGTAGGTGGCGGAAATCACAATCGCTGGCGGTGCCACCGGTGGATACTGAGCAATCGGGAGCTGCGTGATTGCTACACCGCCCAGCACGACGATGAAGATCGCGATCACCCACGCAAAAATCGGTCTGTCGATGAAAAACTTGGCCATTGGGCGCGTTCCTTATTTCTTCGCCGCAGAGGCGGGAGATGAAGCAAGCGGCGCAACTTCAGCGTTATCTTTCCAGGGCACCGGCTTAACAGGGGCATCGCCACGCAGTTTCTGGAAGCCATCGATCATCACTTGTTCACCAGCCTCCAGACCCCCTAAAATCACCCACCGACTACCTTGGGAGTCGCCCACTTTGATCTTGCGCGGTGCAACCTTTCCATCGCTGGCGACGACCATCACGGTGTCACCTTGCGCCGAGCGCGTCACCGCCTGTTGTGGCAGCAACATGGCGTTGCTAGCTTTAGCTTGCGCAAGCTGTACGCGCACATACAAACCGGGTAACAACAAGCCCTTGGGGTTAGGAACTTCAGCCCGCAAGGTGATCTGACCGGTGGCTGGATCAACCGACAAATCGGAGAACAACAAACGACCCGCTTGGGCGTAAGTGCTACCGTCTTCCAGCACCAAGCGCACCTTGACAGCTTCGTCGCCATTGGCGCGTTCGAGCTGGCCGGCTTCTAACGCCTTGCGCAGCTTTAACACCTCAGCGGCAGGCTGGGTGAAGTTGATGTACATCGGATCGATCTGCTGAACCACCGCCAACTGCGTGAACTCACCTTGCCCGACCAACGCACCTTCAGTCACCAGTGCACGGCCGATGCGACCAGAAATCGGGGAAGTGACGGCCGCGTAGTCGAGCGTGATCTTGGCCGTTTGAACGGCAGCCTTACCCACCGCAACATCGGCCTCGGCTTGCTTCTGAGCGGCTTCGGCATTGGCAAACTCTTGCTTGCTGACGGCATTGGCCTTGACCAAAGGCTGGTAGCGTTGGGCCAGTAAAGTGGCCTGCTCTAGATTGGCCTGCGCACGCGCCAAAGAGGCTTGGGTGCTGGCATAAGCAGCAACGTAAGGTGCTGAATCGATGGTGAACAAAGCCTCACCTGCCTTGACATCGCTGCCCTCTCTGAACAGTCGTTTCTGCAAAATTCCAGCGGCGCGAGCCCGCACCTGAGCCACGCGTGAAGCTTCAAGTCGACCTGGCAATTCAGTCGTCAATCCGATGTCACCGAGCGCGACCGTCACCACCCCGACTTGGGCCAACGACGGTGCCACAACTGCAGCGTCTTTGTTACCTTGGCCACAGCCAGCGAGTAAGGCGGCCGACAGCAGTCCACCCACCCACAAGGGTCTGGCCGATCGGGGCACAGAAAAACCAAACAAAGCTATGCTGAAAAAGGACATGCGGTTCCTTGAATAAACAATAAAGTGGGAGACCAAAAACGACGCGCACTCTGGGCGTTAAGGCCCTACAGAGGCAAAATTTTACAAAAATGGAGTTTACATACATTTATGAATGTATATTGGAAGACCGGGTAATAACCCGAATACTGAAAGGCTCACAGTTGGCTCGTCGTACAAAGGAAGAAGCGCTTGTCACCCGGAATCGGTTGCTGGATGAGGCTGAATTGCTGTTTTTAGCCAAAGGTGTGTCACACACCTCGCTGCAAGACATCGCCCGGCAAGCTAGCGCCACACGTGGCGCGGTGTATTGGCATTTCAAGGACAAAGCTGACCTGTTCAACGCCATGATGGACCGAGTCACGTTGCCGCTGGAAGCGACATTGGAGTTTCTTGCCCACGACGAACCAGCCAAGCCCTTAGCCCACATCTGCAACGGTATTAAACAAGCACTGCTGCGCATTGCCAGCGACCCACAAACTCGCCGGGTCTTTGAAGTGGCCACATTGAAGGTTGAATACATCGATGAGCTTCACGCGATCCGTTCGCGGCGGCTACGCGTTCGCGATTCTTTTTTACTGAAGATCGAACGGGGTTTGAGTTCCTCAGCGCGGCATCAATCAATCACGCTATGCGTTCCAGCTGCCACAGCTGCCCAAGGGCTGCATGCATTGATTGAGGGCTTGATTCGGAACTGGCTGCTCGACAACGCGGCCTTCACGCTGGTCGAGGTCGGCGAACAAGTAATGAAGGCGTACATCGCCGGTTTGGGCCTAAAGCCGGAGGACTGAACGCTGATTCAGTGGAGGTGACGAGGTTTGCGTCCTCCGCCGTGGCCGGAGCCACCTGAAGAGCCTCCTTGACCGCGCGGTGGCCTGCCGAGCTGCATTGAATCGACCAGCGACGTGAAGCGGCGTTCAAAGAGCTTGTCTACCGCCGCAACCACTTCGCCCAGTTCAGACGCGTCAAAGTGACGCTCCATCAGGCTGATGGTGTCTTGTACCAACAAATCTCGTTGCACCTGCATGATGGCAGCCGGCGTCGGACCGACAAAGTACATCGCGAAGTCGTCGCGAGCATCACCCGCGTTGTCCAATTCTTCATCTTCATCATCAAAGTCCGCGTCATAGAACGTAACTTCAATAGGCGCCCCACTATCGGCCAGATCATTCAAGGCCATGCACATTTCATCGAGGGCTTGACGAAAATCTTCGTCGCCAGACACCGTCCAGCACAGCTGTAGCAAATGCGCCTGAGCATCGAGGCGAATACCAGGCTCTTCCTCATACGAGCTGGCCGCACCGTCTACGAGAGACTTGGCGCCTGCGTATCTCCACAGCGGCTTAAGCGCCTCTTGAAGCTGCTCAAAGCCAACGTCGGCCCGCAACGGTACTTCGCCATGCACATGAATTTCAAAGGGTGAGTTGTAACGAGGCATAAGTCTAATTTTATCTATTTGTAGCCCCATATCGCGGCCTTGATGTGGGCTTGGACGTTCGAATACAAAAGGCCATGGCCGGGGGAGTAGTGACAGGTTGACTAATTTGGTAACCCAGACTTGAGCTACACGCTTTGGCTTATTGTCGAACAAAAAAGTCTGTAATCAATCCAAATTCCAATCAGCCTTGATGCGAGGTTGGCGATTACCTACAAAAATGCAACCTAATTTCCGACAACAGACCCCAGCCTCGGCGAGGAGAGTGACCTTAACCGTCTTCTCAAGATGGCGGTCTATTTGAAAGGATATTCACCATGAAGTACGCAAATTTATCGACAGTTGGTTCAGCCATGATGCTGACGCTGGCAACGCTGTCGGGGGCCCCGACTTTGGCTGCAGATTCAGGGATGCCGAAAACCCGCGCCGAAGTGCGTCAGGAACTAGAAGAGGCCAAGCGAACGGGCGACATCCCCGCCAATGATGAGAGTGGATTAAAACTGAACGAGGAGTTCCCACAACGCTACCCGCCAAAAGCCAAAGGGCCAAGCCTCACGCGGGAGCAAGTCCGCCAAGAGTTAATGGAAGCTCAGCGAACCGGCGAGATTCCTGCTAATGACGAAAGTAACTTGCAACTGCACGAGTTGTATCCTTCGCGCTACCCTCAACAAGACAATGGACCGCGCCTCTCGCGGGAGGAAGTCAAGCGCGAATTGGACAGAGCCAGAAAAGCGGGCGAAATTCCTATGCCCCCGACCGATTAGACAGATCGATCTCGACACGCAACAGTTAGTCCTGAGAATATGTTGCTAGGGAGGCCTTGCAAGGTGAGGCTTGCCCTCTGGTTTTAAAGTTCCTGATTGAAAGTGGTGCCCCGGACCAGACTTGAACTGGTAAGACCTTGCGATCGAGAGATTTTAAGTCTCTTGTGTTTACCGATTTCACCACCGGGGCTGGCGAGAATTATGCCTCTTTTGCAGACTTGGTTGCGTGAAAAAGGTGATGCAATTCAGCATCAAGTCTGGATCAACTCCACTGCACTGAACAAAGCGCGCAGAGTTGACGCTTCAATATTGCGGGTGATAAAGACGATTCGTGAGCCGATGTCGTCGCTGGGCCAACGGTCTAGCGGGAGCGGGGGATGAAAAATATGCCCGACGCCTTGGACAACAACCGGGTTGCCATCCACATTCACGATGCCTTTCACCCGCAACATATCCTTGCCGCGCAGGGAGATGATCAGTTCAATGGCGGCCGAAAAAGATGCCCAGGTAAAGGGGCGATCAAAACGCAATGACAAGGTTTTGACAGTTGGATCATGCCGTGCCGGAAGACGGTCACCCAAATAAGATTCCCGCTGCTTGCTGCTGTCTGCCAGTGGCTTGAGTTCGCCTAGAAAGTGCAAGGTGTCATCACCCGCGCGTGCGCTACTCAGACCAATCCCAATCAAGTCACGAGGATGCAGGTCACCCATGCTGCAACGCCGAATCTCTGCACGCGGGTTGATCACGCTGATGGCAGCCATCAAATCAGAAATAGCCGCATCAGTGGCTAAATCACACTTGGTGATAAAAATACGGTCTGCCAATGCGATCTGATGTTCTGGCTCAGCATTTTCTGCCAATTGCGTCAGTCCATTGGCGGCATCCACCAGCGTTACAACGCCATCAAGCCTGTAGTGCGCGCCCAGCATCGTGTCGCTGGCCAAAGTCTGAATCACGGGTGCCGGATCAGCCAGTCCCGTGGTTTCAATCATGACTCGATCAAAGTCTGGAATTTGACCCGCGCGTCGCTCACCAAACAGCTCCCGCAAGGTTTCCTGCAGGTCAGTCCGCACCGAGCAGCACAAACAACCGTTGGCCAACAGGCTGACATTTTCAGACGACATCTTGACAAGGTCGTTGTCGATGCCGATCTCGCCAATTTCGTTGATGACCACCGCCACTCGATCCATGTCGGGATGCCTGAGCAAGCGACTGATCAGGGTGGTTTTACCGCTGCCCAAAAATCCGGTGATGAGAGTGACCGGAATTTTTCCGGCCAGCGGATCACGCTTCATTGACTGACTTTCGGTGTTCAGATGTTCATTTCGAGGATGTAAAGGCCGCCGCCGAAACGGTCAATTGTGTAGACCAAACGGCGATCATCGACAAACACGTCGTTGAGCTGAATGGCACCTGCCGGGGCCAGCCTCGGGGTGCCAGGGACGAAATAAGCGACCTCTTCTACTTGATACGGGTTGGTCGTGTCATAGACGCGAACACCGGCGTTGAAAAAAGTCCCGATCGTCAAAGTGTCCGATTGGAAGGACACCGGCAGCGGCAAGTTTTCATGCAGGTTGTGCGCGCCAAAACGACCACCGCGCTTAGCGAAGGCGTCGTAAGGTGGCGCTGGGAACGTCGAGATAGGCACTGGATTCGCATCAGAGCGGGCGTCAACCATCCAGACCAACTTGGGCCAATCTTTACCGTCGTCCTGTACGCACTCGTCGCTGACAACCCACAGTCCACGCTCAAACAATGGCAGCACCGTGTGCGTGAAGCCATTGAATGGCGGCGAATGATTCCAATGGGACACCATCTTGATATCAGATGGATTCGAGATATCTAGAACGATTGCGCCGCCATCGATGTAACCCACGTAAGCACGGTCTGGCCGCTGGGGAAACACATTGGTGTTGTGCGCACGAAATCCCGTGTCGAATTGTGCGGGTAACCGTGCCGGTTGTGGGGCGGTGTCACCCACGCGCGTGCCCGGATACCACCAACGACCGGTCTCAACCGGTTTGCTTGGGTTGGAAATATCCACAATTCGGTAGATCTGATCGTCTTTCGGGTTGTGCGGCTGAAAATCATGGGCACCAGAGGAGATATGCACCGTCTTGCCATCGACAAACCATACCGCGTGAACGCCACGCGAGTAAGGACCGGAGCAATCGAAGTGAGAGATCAACTTGGGTTGCTCTGGTGTGGAGATGTCGTAGACATCGAAGCCAGCCGGCTTCATGTTCACCTCTTTGGTCTGGTTGGCAACAACCATCAGATTACCGACAACATCCAATGAATTCGAGCGCACCTTCATGTGTGGAAGTTCGGTCTGCACGATCACGCGTGGATTTTTAGGATCGGTGACATCGACGCCAGTGAAGTTTTTGGGTGCGGACTCATGCGCCATCCAAAGAATACGGCGGCCGTCATCGGCTAGTTGCATCGCGATGCCCTCGCCCATTCCGCCGAACCCATCGAGTTCGTGATGAGCTAACAGCGTCATGTTGTGGGCCATGGTTTGCTGGCTGCGATTCTTCGGTGTCATCATGTCAGGCGTGTTCATCAATTACTTTCTGAGGTTTCTCTTGGGGGTTATTTTCTACGAATCAGTCTGCTTTGATTCCGTTGTCCTTGATCACCTTGGTGTACTTTACATACTCTTGGCGGACATAGTTATTGAATTGTGCAGGCGTGCTGCCCACAGGCTCTGCGCCTTCTTTGGAAAATCTGTCAATAACGTCCTGAGACTTTAGCAAACGCGCTGTTTCACGGTACAACTTCTCAACCACGGCGTCAGGTGTGCTCGATGGAACAAAAAGCCCGAACCAAGAACTGATGTCGTAGCCGATCAAACCAGATTCAGCCAAGGTAGGGAGTTCGGGAGCAGCGGCAGAACGCGCAACTGAAGTGACAGCCAAGGCACGAAGCCGCCCTGACTTCACGTGCGGTAGCACTGAGACTATAGGCGCAAACATCACCTGTATTTCACCGGAAATCAAGGCATTGGAAGCTGGCCCAGCACCTTTATACGGCACATGAACCAAGTTGGTTCCAGTTGCAGTTTTGAACATCTCGCCCGCCAAATGGGTCGGTGCGCCATTCCCAGATGATCCGAAGTTCAGCATCCCTGGTTTAGCCTTGGCCAACGCGATCAACTCCTTGACTGAATTGGCTGGGACGCTCGGATGAATCACCAATACGTTGGGAACTTCAGCAACCAAGGTCACTGGTTTGAGATCTCGAAGGGTATCGTAATTGAGTTTTTGATAGACCTGTGGCGCAATGACAATACTGGTCGATTGCCCCATCAACAGGGTATAGCCATCGCCGATAGCCTTGGCGGTCAAGTCTGCCGCTATCGTGCCAGAAGCACCGGCGCGATTGTCAATGACCACCGGCTGGCCCACGGACTCCGACAACTTGATGCCTACGATACGCGCCAGAAAGTCAGCGCCCCCACCCGGTGCTGCGGGCACGATTAAACGAAGGCTTTTGTTAGGAAAGTCTTGACTCATCGCCATGCAGGCAAATGGCAAGACAGTGGTCACCAAGATCAGCCTGCCGATTTTCGATAATAAATCCATTTTTTGTCCCTTATGTTCATGGTCTGTGTCCATGATTTTTAATATTTTTTTATCCGAAACTTTTGACGTTTCAGGATGCTGAGCTTAGGCAGACTGAGCCTCTGCGTCCAATGCTAAATTTGCCCGCATCCATATCAATTTGCTATGCGTGGTAATTGCACGGACGAAAAAAAAAGGACAGCACTAAAAGTGCTGTCCTTTGAATCTGGAGCGGGAGAAGAGTCTCGAACTCTCGACCTCAACCTTGGCAAGGTTGCGCTCTACCAACTGAGCTACTCCCGCAATGGAGTGGAGGCGCGACCCGGAGTCGAACCGGGCTAACTGGATTTGCAATCCAGTGCATAACCGATT
>CANFSO010000022.1 GCA_947449895.1 Comamonadaceae bacterium | reverse complement strand
GGTCCCAAACCAGGTGCGCTACCAGACTGCGCCACACTCCGACAAGTCTCATATTATAGCGCGCTAAAAGCGGCTCTTTTGAACATGCTCTGAATTATTTCTCAGCGGCGTACTTGTTGCTCTTTCCCGAACAAGACTTCGTGCTCTGCGGCGGTCCTGACCGCCGGACGCAGGTCGGCCATGACTTGCACACCGCGCTGCACCGCAGGGCGAGCCGCGATGAGGTCGAACCAGCGTTTGAGGTGTGGGTAGTCGGCCCAGTCAATGCCTTGGTTGGCCCAGTTACGCAGCCACGGAAAAATGGCGATGTCGGCGATGGTGTATTGGTTGCAGGCGATGAACTTGCTGGTGGAGAGTTGCTTGTCCATCACGCCGTACAAGCGTTTGGCTTCGTTGGTGTAGCGGTTGATGGCGTAGTCGACTTTTTCGGGTGCGTAAATCCGAAAGTGATGGTTCTGGCCGAGCATCGGGCCGACGCCGCCCATCTGGAACATCAACCACTGCAGCACTTGGTATTTCAGGCGGTCGCTCTTGGGCAAAAACTTGCCGGTTTTAGCCGCCAAGTACATCAAGATAGCCCCCGATTCAAAGAGTGAGATAGGTTTGCCGTCGGGGCCATCCGGGTCAATGATGGCTGGGATGCGGTTGTTTGGGCTGATAGCCAGAAACTCAGGCTTGAACTGATCCCCCTTGCCGATGTTGACCGGAATCGCTTCCCAGTCGCGACCTTGACGCAAGCCGCACTCTTCGAGCATGACGTGGACTTTGTGTCCGTTGGGCGTGGCCCATGAATAAACTTGGATCATCAGGTACCTTTGTGTCTCTTTTAGTCTCAAGGATAGAGGGGTTTGCGTTTTTGCAGGAAGGCTTCAATGCCTTCACCGGCATTGCGGTGGCGCAGGTTCTTTACAAAATGATGGCGTTCGCTGACCAGCTGTTCGCTCAGTGTACTGGTCTGGGCTTCGTTGATCAGTTCTTTGATGCTGGCCATGACGTTGGGCGCACGTTGGTTCAGTTGCTCGGCCAGTTGCAGGGCTGCGGCGAATGCAGCGCCCGCCGGGGCTAACTCGTTGACGAGTCCCCATGCCTGCAGGCTGGCGGCTGGAATGCGCTCGCCAAGCATGAGCATCCGAGCCACCAGCGTGCGGGGCAGAGCGCGCGTCAAGGCCCAACTGCCGCCACCATCGGGTGACAGCGCCACGCTGCTGTGGGCCATGAGGAAGATGGCCTTGTCAGCGGCAACGATGAAGTCACAGGCCAGCGCCAACGAAAACCCGGCGCCAGCGGCTGCCCCTTCAACAGCGGCAATGACCGGCTTGGGGAAGGTACGGATCGAGTCGATCCAACTGTGCAGAGCATCGATGCTTTGGGTCTGCACCTCTAGCTCTTTTTGCCGATTGGCCAGCAGACGCTGCAGGTCGCCACCAGCGCAAAAAGTGCTGCCTTCACCGGTGATGATGACGCTGCGTATCTCGGGGTTGTTTTCGGCCGCGTTGAGGGCTTCGACACCGGCGGTGTACATGTCGGGGCTGAGCGCGTTGCGGTGTTCCGGGTTGCTCAGGGTGAGGATTAGCGTGCGGCCTTCGCTGGTGCTTTTAAGGGAGCCGGCCATCTCAGTTTTCTTCCTGCAACAGGCTCAGGCCGATCGCACCACGGCGACGCAACCACGGTGAAGGGCGGTAGCGGGTGTCGCCATAAACAGTCTGCATGTTGAAGAGGACTTCCAAAATATTGGTCGGGCCGCAAAGGTTGCCCAAGGCCAGCGGGCCTTGCGGGTAACCAAGCCCGAGGGTGACGGCGGTTTCCAAGTCTTGCGGACTGCAAACGCCTTGCTGGCACATGTCGGAGGCGATGTTGACGATGTGAGCGATGACGCGCTGCGTCACAAAACCGCCGCTGTCACGGATCACGCTGACGGCTTTGCCGTCGCGGGCAAACAAGGCGTGGGCGGCGTCACGCATGTCGGCGCGGGTGGCCGGGTTGGTGGCCAGCACGCGGCGTTTGGTGTTGGCGTCGTCCAGCAGCATGTCGATACCGACGGTGCGCGCCGGGTCGAGGCGCTCGACCACGGCGACGGTGGTGATGTCAAAACCCAGCGGCGCGACCAGCGTCAAGGCGTTCATGGACGGTGATGCGCCGGTCTCGATGGTGGCGCCCAGCGTTTTCAGCAGGCTCAGCAGTTCAGCCCGACGCGAAGCACGCGGCGAAACCCAGACCGGCGGCATGTCTTCGACCACGGGCGCGGGTGCTTCAGTCGGCCACTCGGCCACGCCGTTGGCATACCGGTAAAAACCTTCGCCGGTTTTTTTACCCAACAAGCCGCCAGCCAAACGCTGCGCCGTGATGACGCTGGGGCGGTACCGCGGCTCTTGGTAGTACTGGTTGTAAATCGACTCCATCACCGGGTGTGAAACATCGAGCGCAGTCAGGTCCATCAACTCAAAAGGCCCGAGCTTGAAGCCAGCTTGGTCTTTCAATATGCGGTCAATGGTGGCGAAGTCTGCAATGCTTTCGCCCACAATGCGCAACGCTTCGGTGCCGTAGCCGCGCCCTGCGTGGTTGACGATGAAGCCTGGCGTGTCTTGCGCTTGTACGGGCGTGTGGCCCATTTGCTTGGCGTAGGTGGTCAGCGCGGTGCAAGTGTCGGCACTGGTTTTCAAGCCACTGATGACCTCGACCACTTTCATGAGCGGGACCGGGTTGAAGAAGTGAAAACCGGCCATGCGCTCGGGGTGTTTGAGCCCAGCAGCAATAGCGGTGACGGACAACGATGAAGTGTTGGTTGCCAGCAGCGCTTGCGGTGAGACGATGGATTCGAGTTCGGCAAACAGCGCTTGCTTGATGTCGAGCCGTTCCACAATGGCTTCAATCACCAGTTCGCACTGGCTCAAATCGCTAAGCACCGTGGGCACTGATAACTTGGCTTTGTAGCTCTCAGCCAGCGCGGCGTCGATGCGGCCTTTGGCTACCAGTTTGTCCCATTGCGCGGCAATATCGTTAATGGCGCGCGTGCTGGCTTGGTTGTCTTTGTCGAACAGCATGACCTGGCTGCCTGCCTGAGCTGCAATTTGGGCAATACCGCGGCCCATGGCGCCAGCGCCGATGACGCCCAAGATGTTGAAAATCGTTGTCATGCTGTATTTACCGCCGAACCTGAAGTGCACCTGGGTTCACGATGTTGGTCGGCGTGCCCTTGATGAAATTGACGATGTTGTCAAAAGCCGCACCGAAGTACAGCTCGTAGCTATCTTGCTCAACATAGCCGATGTGTGGAGTGCAAATGCAATTTTCAAGGCGCAACAAAGCGTGGCCTTGCAAAATTGGCTCAGACTCGAAAACGTCGACAGCCGCTAGGCCGGGGCGGCCGCGATTGAGGGCTGCCACCAGCGCGTCCGGCTGAATCAACTCGGCGCGCGAAGTGTTGACGATCAACGCCGTTGTTTTCATCAGTGACAGGTCTTCTAAGGTCACGATGCCACGTGTGGCCTCGTTCAGTCGCAGGTGCAGGGTCAAGACATCGGATTGCTCGAAAAATTCAGCTTTGCTGGTGGCCACTTCAAAGCCGTCGGCTTGGGCTTGTTCGCGTGAAGCGTCACGGCCCCAGACCAGCACGCGCATGCCAAAGGCGCGGCCATAGCCAGCGATAAGCTTGCCTATTTTTCCATAGCTCCAAATGCCGAGGGTCTTGCCTTTGAGCACTGAGCCGATACCGAAATTGGTGGGCATGGAGCTTGTCTTGAGGCCCGACTGTTGCCAAGCGCCGTGCTTGAGGTTGGCGACATATTGCGGGATCCGTCGCATCGCAGTCATGATCAAGGCCCAAGTCAGCTCTGCGGCTGCGGTAGGAGAGCCGACTCCTTCAGCGACAGCGATACCGCGCTCTGTGCAGGCGGCGATGTCGATGTGCTCACCCACTTTGCCCGTTTGTGCGATCAACTTGAGTTTGGGTAGTTTTTCAATCAGTTGACGCGGCAGATGCGTGCGTTCACGGATCAACACAATCACGTCGGCATCTTTGAGGCGAACCGACAACTGACCAACTCCTCTGACCGTATTGGTGTAAACCTTGGCCGGATAAGCGTCTAGTTTTGTTGCGCATTCGAGCTTGCGAACCGCGTCTTGGTAGTCGTCCAATATCACAATATTCATCCCGATATTGTGCCTGCAAGAAAGCTACTTTTACTCAGCGCTGCCCGACGACTTGACGCACCGTCAGTTCAAGACTGTGTTGCGTATCAGGCCAACAGCCAGACCTTCGATTTCGAAGGCGTCACCGGGTCTGACGATGATAGGTTTGAAGTCTGGATTTTCGGGCCACAGCTCAATCAGGTTTTGAGTCCGCCGAAATCGCTTGACAGTGACTTCATCGCCCAATCGAGCGACCACAATTTGACCGTTGCGCGCTTCTTTGGTTTGCTGAACAGCCAGCAGGTCACCATCGATGATGCCGATGTCCCGCATGCTCATGCCGCGCACTTTGAGCAGGTAGTCGGGTTGGCTCTTGAACAGGCTGGGCTCGACACTGTAGGTTTGCTCGATGTGTTCCTGCGCGAGAATCGGGCTGCCGGCTGCCACCCGTCCTATCAGTGGCAGGACGAGTTGGGCCAAGCTTTGCAAGGGCAGGGAAAATTGTTTGTTGCGCGATTCGTTGAGCGAACGCAAAGTGTCACTGCGCAAACGAATGCCACGGGAGGTGCCGCTGACCAGTTCAATCACGCCTTTGCGCGCCAAGGCTTGCAAATGTTCTTCGGCGGCGTTGGCTGATTTAAAGCCGAGTTCAGCAGCGATTTCGGCGCGCGTAGGCGGTGCACCGGTGCTGGAGATGGCATTCTGAATGAGTTCGAGAATTTGTTGCTGCCGCGCCGTCAGCTTGGGCCCTTCGGGCAAGCGGGAAATGTCGTCGAGAATGGTCATAGCGTGGCTCCTGGCTAAATCAACAGTGGCTGTATTTTTATCCAGTTTTTCAGGGATTTCAAGTGAGCGATCAAAAAATTGTGTTTCTTGGCACTGGCGGCACTATCGCCGGCAAGGCTGCGAATGCGTTTGAGCACAGCCGCTATACGGCCGCACAGGTCGGTGTGCACGAACTGTTGGCCAGCTTGCCAGGCTGGCAAGACGGCTCAGAGCGTTATGTGGTGGAACAAGTGGCTCAGCTTGACAGCAAGGACATGGGCTTTGACGTCTGGGTCAAACTGGCTCAGCGTGTAGCGCACTTTCTGGCGCAGGAAGATGTTCAGGGCATCGTCATCACCCACGGTACCGACACGCTTGAAGAAACCGCGTATTTTTTGCAGGCACTGCTGGCACCGATCAAGCCTGTGGTGCTGACTTGTGCCATGCGGCCGTCGAACGCTGTGGTACCCGATGGCCCGCAAAACTTGCTGGACGCGCTGGCGGTGGCCGCTAGCACCGGCTCGAGCGGCGTCACAGTGGTTTGTGCCGGCGCGATTTACGGCGCTGAAGATGTCCAAAAAATCCATCCCTATCGGCTGAATGCGTTCAGCGCCGGGGACGCAGGGCCGATCGGTTTTGTTGAGCAAGGGCGTCTGCGCTTGCAGCGTGACTGGCAGCGTGGGCGGGTTGCGTCTTTAGTGTCCGAGTTGGCCGATGCTGCATGGCCGCGGGTTGAGATTGTGATGAGTTACGCCGGTGCCGATGGCACGATTGTCAGAGCCTTGCTGAAAGCCGGTGTCAAGGGCTTGGTCGTCGCCGCTACCGGCAATGGCACGGTGCATCAAGACCTTGAAGCCGCCTTGGTACTGGCCATACAGCAAGGCGTCAAGGTGGTGCGGGCAACGCGTTGTGCCGAGGGCCAGTTGTTACCCGGAACACATGATGTTTTGCCCGCTGCAACTGGGTTGACACCGGTCAAGGCCCGGATCGCCTTGATGCTCGACCTCATGCAGGCGGCTCAAACGGGTCGTTAAGGTCCGCAGATCAGACTGCGGTTGCGTTCAGCGCGTTCATGGCGCGTCCGGTGATGTCGTCGACACTGCCCATGCCGCTGATGGCACGGTACAAAGGCGCGTTGGCGGAGTCGTTTTTGGCCCACTGTGAATAGTAGTCGACCAAGGGACGTGTCTGTGCGTTGTACACCTCAAGGCGTTTGCGTACGGTTTCTTCCTTGTCGTCTTCGCGCTGAATCAGCGGTTCACCCGTCACATCGTCCAAGCCTTCTGTAGCCGGTGGGTTGTACTTAACGTGGTAGGTGCGTCCCGACGCGGCGTGCGAGCGGCGACCGCTCATGCGTTCGATGATGGCTTCAAATGGCACGTCAATTTCCAGTACGAAGTCGAGCTTGACACCAGCCGCTTTCATGGCGTCAGCTTGCGGAATGGTGCGCGGAAAGCCGTCAAACAAAAAGCCGTGCGCACAGTCTGGTTGTGCAATGCGCTCTTTGACTAAATTGATGATCAGGTCGTCGCTGACAAGACCGCCAGAGTCCATGACTTTCTTGGCTTGCAAGCCAAGTTCAGTTCCGGCTTTGACTGCAGCGCGAAGCATGTCTCCCGTCGAGATTTGCGGTATGTCGTATTTACGGCAGATGAAGGTGGCTTGTGTCCCCTTGCCAGCGCCGGGGGCGCCCAACAATATCAATCTCATGGATGTCCTCAATTTATTATGAATAGCGTCTCAAGCGCAGCTGAATCTGGCGAGCACGAATTAGGTGCAAGGATAGCATGCAGACTATTGACTGGAGCTTACAAATGAGCAACCGAATTGACTAGGAATTGGGTGATAAAAGGCCCCGCACGCGCTCCAAGTCTTCAGGTGTATCCACGCCGATCCCCGGCGGTTGCAGCGTGATGTGCACGGCAATGCGGTGGCCGTGCCACAGGGCGCGCAGTTGTTCGAGTGATTCGAGTTGTTCCAGCGGTGCTTGCTGCAAGCATGGAAAGGTCTGCAAAAAGCCCACGCGGTAGCCATAAATGCCAACGTGCCGCAAGGGTTTGGGCAGGCTGGACCTGTCCCACCAAGCTTGACCGTTGAAGTCCCGGCTAACAGGAATCGGCGCGCGGCTGAAGTACAGCGCGGTGTTCTGCGCGTCGAGCACCACTTTGACCACATGCGGGCTAAGGAAGTCGGCGAGTTGGTCGATGGCATGGGCGGCGGTGCTCATGGCGCAGTCGGCCCGGCTGTCTAGCAGTGCTGCGACAGCATCGATCAGGGCGGGGTCTATCAGTGGCTCGTCGCCTTGCACGTTGACCACGATGTCTTGCGCGCCCAAGCCGAGCAAGCTACAGGCTTCTGCCAGCCGGTCGCTGCCGCTGGGGTGGTCGGTGCGGGTGAGTAGCGCTGCAACACCGTGCGCTTCACAAGCGGTGACGATCTCCGGGCTGTCGGCGGCCACGACCACGCGGGCAGCGTGACTCAAGCTGGCGCGCTGCGCCACGCGCACAACCATCGGTACGTTGTGAATGTCAGCCAGTGGTTTGTTGGGCAGGCGCGAGGAGGCCAGCCGCGCGGGAATGAGGACGGTGAAAGTCATGCGGGCGTCAGGCAAGCGTGATAGGCATCAAAGCCCTAGCTCTTCGTCGGTCAGGGTGCGGGCTTCGTTTTCGAGCATCACAGGCAGGCCGTCGCGCACCGGGTAGGCCAAGCGGGCGCTGCGCGAGATGAGCTCTTGCTTGTCGCGGTTGTAGGTCAGCGGGCCCTTGGTCACGGGGCAGACCAGCAGTTCAAGAAGTTTGGTGTCCATGCGTCGATGGTAAATGAGAAGTCAATGGGAAGCAGTGGGCAGCATAGCGTTCAGCCGCGCGTCGAAGGCTTGCATGAAGCCCGGCTCAGGCGTGAAGACCAGCGGCACGGCCAGCAGCTGTTGGCCAGCGTCGGGATAGCGTGCAAAGAGTTTGACGGCGTCTTTTTCGGTGCACAGAACGCGTTGACCTGCTTGCCACAGAGGCCCGGCGTCAAGCTTGTCGTGGTCGGGCAGTGGGATGCAGCGCGCCAGCGTGAGGCCGTGTTGGCGCAACATCGAAAAGAAAGCCTCAGGGTTGGCAATCGCCGCCACAGCGACCAGTGCTTCGCCCTCCAGGCTGTCAAGCGGAACCCGTGTGCCGTCGGCGGCAACTGCGTTCTCGGCCAACGCCCGGCTTGACTGAAACCCAGCGAAGGCGGCGGTCTGTCCGGTGTGTAGTAGCAAGTCAATCGGGGCCACAGATTGCGGCCCTAGGCGCTGTTTGGGTCTGTCTTTTGGCGGCCAGGCTTCTCGCAATGGCCCGGCGGGTAGCAACCAGCCGTTGCCGACACCGCGTTCGTCAAACACCGCGATATTGAGGTCGCGCTGCAAGGCGTGATGCTGCAGTCCATCGTCGCAAATGATGAGGTCGGTTTGCGGATGCGCTGCCAGCAAGGCGCGCACGGCATCAATCCGGCGGCGGGCCACAAACACTGGCGCACCCGTGCGTTGCCGGATCAGCAGCGGCTCATCACCGCACAGACTGGCGGGCAGCTGCGGCAAGACTTCAAGACAGTTGTTGCTCTTGTCGTCATGTCGGCCATAGCCGCGCGAGACCACGCCGGGCTGACGGCCTGCCGCCTGCAGATGCGTGACAAGTGCCATCACCAGCGGGGTTTTGCCTGCACCGCCTGCGACCACATTACCAATGACGATGACCGGCACGCCAGCGCACCATGATTTCAAAATACCTTGCTGATACAACCAGCGCCGCAAGACAACCGCACCAGCATGCAATTGCGCCAGCGGCCATAGCAGGCAGGCCAGCGCGCCGCGCTGCGTCCAGGCGCTTTGCAAGGTTGTTTGCAGTGTCGCTTTCAAGGGCATCAGCGCTTGCCTCTGGCATTGGTGTGAGCGCTTTGGGTCGCAAACGTGATGCGTGAGACGATGATGATTTCATCGGTCAACTGGGGCTGTGCAACTTTGTGCTCTTTCAAACTGAACAAGCGTTCAATCACCAATGCCACACCCAGCACAGAGCAGGGCAGCGGCCAAATCGGCCATCCTGCGGCTTGTATGATTGTGAGCAATTCGATAACTCCAGCGTCTAAAGTGACTTGAATTATGGCTTAGAGTGCTGCGCGTTCAGGACGCAGCAGGGCTTTTGGGAGACAGCTGTGAACCCACAGATTCTGTGGATAACTTTGTGTGCAAGTGCATCCCGTGTTCTGACCAGGCCGCGCCAGACGGCGATCCAGACAGATCGATCAATTTTTAACCAAAGATGCTTTTTGATTTTTCGTTTCTTCCTTTTCAAATGCACCACGAGTTGACGCATTTTTCGCCAGCCCCGGGAGCTGCTCTTGTTTGAACCGCTGCAGGACGCCGACCGCTCGGCCCTAGGCGTACGCGTTTGGCCGGTGGGTTCGCTGCTCAGGGCTATCGCCGACAGCTTAGAGGCGCGCTTCAACCCGGTGGCAGTCAAGGGTGAAATTGCGGGCTTTTCCCGCGCCACCAGCGGCCACTGCTACTTCAACCTGAAGGACGAGCAGGGCCAAGTGCGTTGTGCGATGTTCCGGCGGGCGGCGTCGATGCTGGACTTCTCACCACGCGATGGCATGTTGGTCGAGGTCCGTGGTCGTTTGGGCGTGTACGAGCCGCGCGGCGAGTTGCAGTTGGTGGTCGAGTCGCTGCGCGAAGCCGGCCAGGGCAATTGGTTTGAGCAGTTCACGCGTCTCAAAGCCAAGCTCGAGGCCGAAGGTTTGTTTGACACCGCACGCAAACGCAGCTTGCCGTTGTTGCCGCGTGCTGTTGGCATCATCACGTCTTTGGGCGCAGCAGCTTTGCACGATGTGGTCAGCACGCTGACGCGCCGCGCACCGCATGTCGCGGTGGTGATTTACCCGGCCAGCGTGCAAGGCACGCAAGCGGCGGGCGAGTTGCTGCAAGCCTTGAATAAGGCGGTTAAACGCGCCGAAGTCGAAGTATTGCTGCTGGTGCGCGGTGGCGGCGCGATGGAAGATCTCTGGGCCTTCAACGATGAGCAGTTAGCTCGCGCCATCGTCGCTTCACCGATTCCGGTGGTCTCCGGCGTCGGCCACGAGACTGATTTCACCATCGCTGATTTTTGCGCCGATGTGCGTGCTCCGACACCGACCGCCGCAGCAGAACTCTGCGCGCAACCGCAGGGTGTGTGGCTGCGGGCTTTGGAGCTGACGCTCGATCGACTGCAAAACGCCGTCGACCGGCAACTGCAGTCCAGCAACCAGCGGCTGGACCGGGCCGCCTCTAAAGTGGCTCAACCCTCGCATTTGGTGGCGCGTGAAAAGGCCGACCTGGTGCTGCAGGCGCAACGCCTGCACCATGCCGCGCGTTTTGCGTTGCAGCGTCAATCGACCCAGCTCAGTGCTTTTGAAAAAGACTTGCCGAAAGCCGTGACAGCCTCTGCGGCGCGCCAGCGTCTGCGTTTGGAGCGAGCCCAAACACGGCTCGAACTGCTCGACCCGCATCTTGTTTTGCAGCGCGGTTACGCTTGGTTGGCTGATGTAAAAGGCCATGCGCTGACCAGCACGAGGCAACTCAGCGTCGGCCAACCGGTGCGCGCCACCTTGGCCGATGGCGAGGTTAATTTGACGGTGTCACAACGCCATCTCATTTAGTTTTTACAATCAACAAGTCTTTATTTAAACGACCATCAAGGAAAAACACAATGGAACATACTCTCCCGTCTTTGCCGTACGCCATCGATGCTTTGGCTCCACATTACAGCCAAGAGACTTTTGAATACCACCACGGCAAGCACCACAACGCGTATGTGGTCAACCTCAACAACCTGCAAAAGGGCACTGAGTTTGAAGCCCTGAGCCTGGAAGAAATCATCAAGAAGTCGTCTGGCGGCATCTACAACAATGCAGCCCAAGTGTGGAACCACACCTTCTTCTGGAGCTGTATGAAGCCCGAAGGCGGCGGCGAGCCAACAGGCCCGTTGGCTGAAGCCATCAACGCCAAGTTCGGCTCTTACGCTGCTTTCAAAGAAGCTTTCGTCAAGTCTGCTGTCGGCAACTTTGGTTCCGGCTGGACATGGCTGGTGAAAAAGCCTGACGGTTCGGTTGACATCGTCAACACGGGTCCTGCCGGCACACCGCTGACCACCGCTGACAAAGCGCTGCTGACGGTCGACGTGTGGGAGCATGCTTACTACATCGACTACCGCAACGCGCGTCCTAAGTTCGTCGAAACCTTCCTGTCGAATCTGGCTAACTGGAAGTTTGCAGAAGCCAACTTCGCAGCCTGAGCTGACAGCTGAACAGGTTGTTCAGCTTAAAGAAAAAAACCGACCCAAGGGTCGGTTTTTTTATGGCCAAAAAAAAGACCGGTGAACCGGTCTTTTGATCATCAGCCGAAGCAGATTACTTGACGATGTGCTTACCGATCAGGCCGGCCATTTCGAACATCGAAACTTGGGCTTTGCCGAAGACAGCTTTGAGCTTGTCGTCTGCATTGATCATGCGCTTGTTGACTTTGTCCTGCAGGCCTTTGGCTTTGATGTAAACCCAGAGCTTGCTGACAATTTCAGTGCGTGGCAATGGCTTGTCGCCAACCACGGCTGCCAGAGCTGGGCTCAGGGTCAGTGGCTTCATGAACGCAGCGTTAGGCGTGCGTTTTTTAGCCGGTGCTTTTTTGGCAGCGACCTTTTTAGCAGGTGCTACTTTTTTAGCGGCTACCTTCTTAGCAGGTGCGGCTTTTTTAGCGGCTACTTTTTTTGCTGGTGCTGCTTTCTTAGCGGGTGCTACTTTCTTCGCGGGTACTGCTTTTTTTGCAGCTACTTTTTTTGCCGGTGCAGCTTTTGGTGCAGGTGCTTTTTTTGCCGGTGCTTTTTTCGCAGTTGCCATGATTGATTTTCCTTCTGAAAGTTGATAAATCACCAATGCAGATAACTACTCTCCACTGGCATTGCGGATGCTACTGGAGAAAACAGCTTTTGCTCAGTGAAAAATCACTTTTTTGCACTTTTTTGTTGCTCATTTGCCTCTGAAAACCAAAAACGCACCAGTGCAACGCTGATAAAGCTGCTTCCCCGTGACTTCAAGTCCCTGCCAAGGCTATTGAATTTTCCAATGCCTTGCCACCGCCATAGCTGTTCTGTACTGGTGGAGTACCGCCTAGCGAGACCCGAATAGCGCAATATTTGAACTCCGGAATCTTGGCGAATGGATCGAGTGCCGCATTAGTCAGCTTGTTGATGGCCGCTTCGTAGTAGCAGAAGGGCACAAACACCGCGCCGCGTGGCGAGCTTTCGTCGGCGCGGGCGTACAGCGCTACTTGGCCGCGGCGAGACTCGATGGTCACGATGTCGCCTGGCTTGCCGCCCATGTCGGCCAAGTCAAGCGGGTGCACCAAGGCCACTGGATCGGGCTCTATCGCGTCGAGCACGGTGGCACGCCGGGTCATGCTGCCGGTGTGCCAATGCTCGAGCTGACGGCCGGTGATCAGTACCAGCGGGTACTCGGTGTCGGGTCGTTCGTTGGCCGGGATGATGTCCGCTGGCACAAAGCGGGCGCGACCGGTCTCGCTCGGAAAGCTGTCTACGAACACCACAGACTGCCCTGGGTCGCCTTCTTTCAGGCAAGGGTAGGTGACAGAGTGCTCGCGCTCCAGACGGTCCCAGGTGATGCCGCCAATGCTTGGCATCGTGTGGCGCATTTCGTCGAAGACTTCGCTGACGTGGCTGTAATGCCAGTCGCAACCCATGCGCTTGGCGATCTGCTGGATGATCCACAAATCTTGCCGCGCATCACCGGGCGGGTTGATGGCTTTGCGGCCCATCTGCACCAGCCGGTCGGTGTTGGTGAAGCTGCCGTCTTTTTCAGGGAAGGCGCTGGCCGGCAAGATGACGTCGGCCAGATAGGCGGTTTCAGTCAGGAAAATGTCTTGCACCACAAGATGGTCAAGGGCCGCCAGCGATTCACGGGCGTGGTTGGCGTCGGGATCTGACATGGCCGGGTTCTCGCCTTGCACGTACATGCCGCGTATGCCCCCTTTTTTGATGGCGTGCATGACCTCGACCACGGTCAGACCGGGCTGGGCGTCTAGCGAGCCGTCAGGCACGTTCCAAGCCTTCTCAAAACTGGCACGCACTGACGGGCTTGTCACGTGCTGGTAGTCAGGGAACATCATGGGGATCAGACCGGCGTCAGACGCGCCCTGAACGTTGTTCTGACCACGCAGCGGATGCAAGCCAGTGCCGGGACGGCCAATCTGCCCGGTCATCAGTGCCAGGGCAATCAGGCAACGGGCGTTGTCTGTTCCATGGACGTGTTGGGAGACGCCCATGCCCCAGAGGATCATGGAGCTGTTAGAGGTGGCGTACAAGCGCGCCACATAGCGCAGCGTGTCGGCATCGATGCCGCAGATAGGCGCCATCAACTCCGGCGTGTAGCCCTCGACATTTTTGCGCAGCTCTTCGTAGCCAATAGTGCGGCTGGCGATGAAGTCTTCATTGACCAGACCTTCCGTGACGATGACGTTCATCATGGCGTTCAGCATCGGCACGTCGGTGTCGGGCTTGAACTGCAGGTGACGGTGCGCCATGCGCGTCAGGTCCGATCGACGGGGATCCAGCACCACCAGCTTGGTGCCGTTCTTGATGGCGTTCTTGATCCAGGTAGCGGCTACCGGATGGTTCACCGTCGGGTTGGCACCGATGATGATGACCACGTCAGCCTTGGTCACGTCCATCACTGGGTTCGAGACACCGCCCGACCCAATACCTTCCAGCAGGGCAACGACAGATGAGGCGTGGCACAGGCGTGTGCAGTGGTCAACGTTGTTGCTGCCGAAGCCGACGCGCACCAGTTTTTGGAACAGATAGGCTTCTTCGTTGCTGCCCTTGGCAGAGCCAAAACCGGCGAGCGATTTTTTGCCGTACTGGTCACGGATAGCGGCCAACTTACCACCGGCAAATTCCAGTGCTTCTTCCCAACTGGCTTCCCGGAAGATGTCCATCACGCGGTCGGGGTCCATGCTGAAGTCACCGGTTTTGGGTGCGTCGGCGCGGCGAATCAAGGGCACGGTTAGCCGGTGCGGGTGGTGGGCGTAGTCAAAGCCATAGCGGCCCTTGACGCACAAGCGGCCATGGTTCGACGGGCCATCACGACCCTCGACAAACAAAATTTTGTCGTCTTTGACGTTGTAGGTCAGCTGGCAGCCTACGCCGCAATAAGGGCAAACCGACTCGACTTGTTTGTCTGGCACGGTCAAGGCAGCTTCCCGTGCCGGCATCAAGGCGCCGGTTGGGCAGGCTTGCACGCATTCGCCGCAGGCTACGCAGGTTGAGCCGCCCATGGCGTCGTCCATGTCGAAAACGATTTTGGCGTGGTCCCCCCGAAATGCCAGGCCAATGACATCGTTGACTTGCTCGTCACGGCAGGCGCGCAGGCAGCGCGTGCATTGGATGCAAGCGTCGAGGTTGACGGCGATGGCTGGGTGCGAGAGGTCTTGACGCACTTGCTTGCGCGCTTCAAAGCGCGGCTTGCCGACGCCGATTTTGGCGGCCCATTGGTCGACTTCGTTGTTGCGCGTGTATTCCTTTTCAGGCATGTCAGACAGCAGCAATTCGAGCACAAGCTTTTGTGACGCGACGGCGCGTTCACTGTCGGTGACGACTTTCATCCCTGCGGTGGGGGCTCTGCAGCACGAGGGTGCCAGCACCCGTTCACCGTTGATTTCGACCATGCAGGAGCGGCAGTTGCCGACAGCCTCCATGCCTTCTTTGAAACAAAGGTGGGGAATCTCAATACCTTCGCGTTTGGCGACTTGCAGCAAAGATTCGGTGGCGCGTCCGGAGACCTCACGACCGTTGATGCTGAAACTGACCAGCGGGGCATCCAGCTCAGCAAGTTCTTGTCGGGTGATTGCATTCATGATGGATCCTTAAAACAGGCGATACGTAGTGACAAGCGTACGGTCACAGCTCGTGCGCAAAATATTTGACAACGCAGTCCATCGGGTTCGGTGCGGCCTGGCCGAGACCGCAGATGGACGCATCACGCATGACCAGCGACAAATCGGCGAGCAGCGCGAGGTTCCAATTGGGCTGCGCCATCAGGTGCTCGGCCTTGGCGGTGCCGACGCGGCAGGGCGTGCATTGTCCGCAAGACTCGTGCTTGAAAAAGCGCATCATGTTGCGGGCGGCGTCGGTGGCGGTGTCTTTGTCGGACAGCACGATGACCGCTGCTGAGCCGATGAAGCAGCCGTAAGGTTGCAGCGTGTCAAAGTCCAGTGGAATGGCGTTCATGCTGGCCGGCAAAATGCCGCCCGACGCACCGCCGGGCAGGTAGGCATAAAAATCATGGCCGTCTTGCATACCGCCGCAGTGTTCGTCGATCAGTTCCTGAATCGTGATGCCGGCGGGTGCCAGTTTCATGCCCGGGTTTTTGACCCGCCCTGAGACAGAAAATGAACGCAATCCCTTGCGATCATGGCGCCCATGCGATGCAAACCAGTCGCCGCCTTTTTCCAGGATGTCGCGGACCCAGAACAGTGTTTCAAAGTTGTGTTCAAGCGTCGGCCGACCAAACAGGCCGACTTGCGCCACATACGGTGGGCGCAGGCGCGGCATACCGCGTTTGCCTTCGATCGATTCGATCATGGCAGATTCTTCGCCGCAAATATAGGCGCCAGCGCCACGGCGCAGCTCAATTTCCGGCATGCCGACCATCGGCGGTGCCAGTCGCAGTTTGGCGAGTTCAGCCTCCAGCATGTTGCGGCAGCCGTGGTATTCGTCGCGCAGATACACATAGATTTTTTCGATGCCGACAGCCCAGGCTGCAATCAACATACCTTCCAGAAAACGGTGCGGGTCGCGTTCCAGATAAACGCGGTCTTTGAAGGTACCGGGTTCGCCTTCGTCAATGTTCACAGCCATCAGACGCGGACCTTTTTCGGCCCGAACAATACGCCATTTCCGTCCGGACGGAAAGCCTGCGCCGCCTAAGCCACGCAGGCCGGAACCTTCCATGGTCTTGATGACCGATTCGACATCACGCTCGCCCGAGATGCATTGCTCAAGCAACTGATAACCGCCAGAAGCTTTGTATTCGGCCAGGTCGATGAAGCCGCTTGGAATGTGCTGCACGGCTTTGGCTGTAACGGTGGCTGCGATGCTTTCGCAGGTTGCGTTGGCGACAGGATTTTGTCCGACCACTGCTGCTGGCGCTTGCTCGCAACGACCAATGCAGGGCGCTGCAATGACGCGGATCTCGCGGCCCAGCAAAGCGGGCAGTTTGGCTAGCAAATCTTTGGCGCCAGCCAACTCGCAAGACAAGCCGTCACAGACACGAACTGTCAGTGCGGCGGGTGCAGCCTCGCCCTCTTTAACCACGTCGAAGTGGTGATAGAACGTGGCAACCTCATACACCTCGGTTTGCGCCATGCGCATTTCTTGCGCCAGCGCCGCCAGATGCGCAGCAGACAAATGCCCAAAACTATCCTGAATTTTGTGCAAGTGTTCAATCAGCAGATCAGCTTGGCGTGACTCTGTTCCGAGCAGACCTTGAACCTCAGTCAGCGCGACTGGATCGACGCGTCGACCTTTCGGCGCTTCGCGCTTTCTCTGCTTGGTTGAGGCCGTTGCGACGGCGATAGGAATGATCGGATAATTCATGGTGGCTTGTGTAGGTGTCTGTAAAAATGGGGCTAAAAACGTCTGGTTAGATGACGTGTTCGCTGCGTAATTCGGCGATGTAATCTGCGCTGAAACCGAGCTGCGTCAGCACCTCGTCGGTGTGTTCGCCCAGTAGGGGAGAGCGCGTCACGTTGGTCGCGCTGTCCGACATTTTGATCGGATTACCGACCGTGAGATATTTGCCGCGAATTGGGTGATCGACTTCGACGATGGTGCCGCTGGCCCGCAGGGCGGGTTCTTCGGCGATTTCCTTCATCGACAGAATCGGTCCGCAAGGAATGTCGTATTTATTCAAAATGTCCATCGCCTCAAACTTGGTCTTGGATTTAGTCCATTCCTCAATGCGGGCAAAGATGGGTTTGAGGTGCAATAAGCGTGCGCCTGGCGTGGCGTAGGCATCGTCCGTGATCCAGCCTTCTTCGCCAATCACCTTGCACACGGCGGGCCAAACACCGGCTTGTGTGATGAAGTAGATATAGGCGTTTGGGTCGGTTTCCCATCCTTTGCATTTCAAAATAGAACCAGGCTGGCCGCCGCCAGAGGCATTGCCGGCACGCGGTACGGCTTCCCCAAATTTGCCATCAGGGTATTGCGGGTACTCGTGCATGGTGCCCGTCCGCTCAAGGCGTTGCTGGTCGCGGAGCTTGACGCGGCAGAGGTTCAGAACGGCATCCTGCATTGGGGCGAGTACTTTTTGACCACGTCCCGTGGTGTTCCGTTGGTAAAGTGCGGCGAGAATCCCCAACGCCAGATGCAGTCCGGTGCCGCTGTCGCCGATCTGGGCGCCAGTCACCAGGGGGGGGCCGTCATCAAAACCGGTGGTCGATGCAGCTCCGCCAGCACACTGGGCAACGTTTTCGTAGACCTTGCAGTCTTCGTAGGGGCCTGGACCAAAGCCCTTGACCGAGGCGACGATCATGCGTGGATTCAACTGCTGGATGTGCTCCCAAGTGATACCCATGCGATCCATCGCACCAGGTGCGAAATTTTCCACCAGTACGTCGCAGTTCTTGATGAGTTCATCCAGCACGGCTTTGCCTTTGGCCTTTTTGGTGTCGAGGGTGATGGAGCGCTTGTTGTGGTTCAGCATCGTGAAATACAAGCTGTCCGCACCCGGGATGTCGCGCAGTTGTGCACGTGTTGCATCGCCTTCACCGGCACGTTCCACCTTGATCACATCTGCACCGAACCAGGCCAGTAACTGGGTACAAGTGGGACCCGATTGGACGTGGGTGAAGTCTAGGATGCGAACGCCGTCTAACGCTTTGCTCATGGAAGTTCCTGCAGGGAAGTTGAAGTAGGTTGCTTTTCAGTGCCCCTATTATTCACTGTGCCCGTTTTATTTCTTTGATCAGGTTGGGGATGTAGTGCTTGGATTAGCCAGTTGAGCTTCTAGCTCCATGACTCGTTTTCGCAGGTTTCGATCTTCTTCAAATCGACTTGTTTCGTCGCGGATCACGGCAACTATTGCGGATACTTTTTCGTCTGACCCAAAAAGCAGCGCGACTGTGAAAGCGATGGATAAGCTGTGGCCGTCCTTGTGCACTGCAGGCACTCGCAGCACATCATTGCCGTAGCGGGTTTGGCCTGTCGTCATGGTTTTGTGATAACCCTCCCAATGCCGATGCTGCAAACGCTGCGGGGTGATGATGTCAAGCGACTTGCCCATTGCTTCACTTTCAGTGAAACCAAAAATTCGCTGTGCTGCTGGGTTCCACAGAGTTATAGCGCCAGTGGCGTCGGCAATCACGATAGCGTCGCCGAGTGCTTCGACAAGTTGCTTCAAATCAGGTGCTGATGACATAGGGTTACTCTGTGGGCAGACAAACTAAAAATAGATCCCGAAACAAAGACGGCGTTCAATTTGAACGCCGTCTTTGCAAGCCTTAACGACTAAAGTATCAAATTTCTGAGATTAAACCGCGTTAGCAGTGTGCATCGCAGCGATTTGGTCCTTGGTGTAGCCGAGTTCGGCCAACACTTCGTCGGTGTGCTCGCCCAGCAGTGGTGAACCAGTGATCTCTGGCTTGAGGTCAGAGAACTTGATCGGGCTGCCGACCGTGACATAACTGCCACGCTCTTTGTGTGGCACGTCAACGATGGAACCGCTGGCGCGCAGCGATGGGTCGTTCAGCAACTCTTTCATGGACTGCACCGGTGCGCAAGGGATATCGAACTTGCGCAGGATGTCCACAGCTTCAAACTTGGTCTTGTCTTTCAACCAAACTTCGATGGTGCCGAAGATGTCCATGATGTGCGGCTGGCGAGCCTTAGGCGTCATGTACAGCGGGTCAGTCTTCCATTCTGGTTTGCCGATAGCGTCGCAGATAGGTGCCCAAGCGTGGCCCTGAACCGTGAAATAGATGTACGCGTTAGGGTCGGTTTCCCAGCCTTTGCACTTCAAAATCCAGCCTGGCTGGCCGCCACCACCGGCATTGCCGCCGCGTGGCACCACATCGGAAAAAGTCTCGTGCGGGTACTGTGGGTACTCTTCCAAGTAGCCGAGTTTGTCGAGGCGCAACTGGTCACGCATTTTGACGCGGCACAGGTTCAGAACGGCATCTTGCATCGCGACAGCGACTTTTTGACCCTTGCCGGTTTGCTGGCGGCCGATGTAGGCCGTCAGGATACCGATAGCCAGATGCATGCCGGTGTTGCTGTCGCCTAGGGCGGCAGAAGAAATCATCGGGCCTGATTGCTCACCTTTCCACCAGCCGGTGGTCGAGGCTGCGCCGCCAGCGCACTGCGCCACGTTTTCGTAGACCTTCAAGTCTTCGTAGTGGTGGCCGTCGCTGAAGCCCTTGACCGAAGCCAAGATCATTTTTGGGTTCAGTTCTTGGATGCGTTCCCAAGTGAAACCCATGCGGTCCAGAGCACCTGGGCCGAAGTTTTCGACCAAGACGTCACATTCTTTGATCAGCTTTTCCAGCACCGCTTTGCCTTCAGGCTTTTTGGTGTCAAGTGTGAGTGACCGCTTGTTGCTGTTCAGCATGGTGAAGTACAGGGCGTCAACATCAGGGATGTCGCGCAACTGGCTACGGGTCACGTCGCCGGCGCCTGGGCGCTCGACTTTGATAACGTCAGCGCCAAACCAAGCCAGCATTTGGGTGCAGGCTGGACCAGCTTGAACGTGTGTGAAGTCGATGATTTTGATGCCGTTGAGAGGTTTGTTGCTCATTTGATTTCTCCTAAATGTGAATGAATTACTTCTTTTTTGCAGCGCTCTGCGGATTCAGGCTGGTGATTCGACCGCTTTCAGTGCCAGCGGTTTCATCGATGATCGCATTGATCAGGGTAGGCCGGCCGGAGGCGATGGCCTCGTCCATGGCCTTGGCCAATTCGGCCGGTGTGTTGGCCAGAACGCCAACGCCACCAAAGGCCTGCATCATCATTTCGTAGCGGGCGTTCTTGACGAACACCGTCGGGGCCACTTCGCCGCCCAGTGGGTTGACGTCCGTGCCTTTGTAAATGCCGTTGTTGTTGAAAACAACGATGCAAATTGGCAGGTTGTAGCGGCAGATGGTTTCGACTTCCATACCGCTGAATCCAAAGGCGCTGTCACCTTCGATGGCGATCACCGGCTTGCCGGTCGTCACTGCGGCGGCAACCGCAAAGCCCATGCCGATGCCCATGATGCCCCAAGTACCAACGTCAAGACGTTTGCGCGGCAGGTACATATCGACAATGCTGCGGGTGAAGTCAAGGGTGTTCGCACCTTCGTTGACGAGGACAGCTTCAGGGTTCGCCTTGACCACATTGCGCACGACGTTCAGGGCGCTGTGGAAGTTCATGATGGCTGGGTTCAGCGCCAGCGTGGCGGCCATCTTGGCCACGTTTTTGTCTTTGCGCTCAGTGATGGCCTGAGTCCACTCGGCCGGTGGCTTGGCCCAGTTGGTGCCAATGCCGTCCAGCAGCACCGACACGCAAGAGCCGATGTCACCCACCAGCGGTGCCGCGATTGGCACATTGCTGTCCATCTCTGTTGGCGAGATGTCGATTTGGATGAACTGGGTGGAAGATGGTGTGCCCCAAGTCTTGCCCTTGCCGTGTGACAGCAGCCAGTTCAGGCGGGCGCCGACCAGCATCACGACGTCGGCTTCAGCCAACACGTAAGAACGGGTCGCGGATGCCGACTGCTCATGGGTATCAGGCAGCAAGCCTTTGGCCATGGACATCGGCAGGTAAGGAATACCGGTTTTTTCAATCAAAGCGCGGATGTCTGCATCGGCTTGAGCGTAGGCCGCTCCTTTGCCGAGAACGATCAACGGACGCTTGGCACCTTTGAGCAGGTCAAGGGCGCGTTTGACGGCATCGGCAGCCGGGATCTGGCGAGGTGCGGGGTCAATCACCTTGATGAGCGAGCGTTTGCCGGCTTCTGCCTCCATCGTCTGCGAAAACAGCTTGGCGGGCAGGTCGAGGTACACGCCACCGGGACGACCAGACAAGGCTGCACGGATAGCGCGGGCGATGCCGACGCCGATGTCTTCAGCATGGAGCACGCGAAAAGCAGCTTTGCACAGTGGTTTGGCAATCGCGAGTTGATCCATCTCTTCGTAGTCGCCTTGCTGCAGGTCGACGATCTCGCGCTCGCTGGAACCGCTGATCAGGATCATCGGGAAGCAATTGGTCGTGGCGTTGGTCAGGGCCGTCAATCCGTTCAGGAAACCTGGGGCCGAGACGGTCAGGCAAATGCCGGGTTTTTGCGTCAGGAAACCGGCGGCTGCGGCTGCATTGCCAGCGTGCTGCTCGTGACGAAAGGAAATCATGCGGATGCCCGCTGCCTGCGCTTTACGCGTCAAGTCGGTGATTGGAATGCCGGGCAGGGCATAAATAGTGTCAATGTCGTTGAGTTTCAGGGCGTCAATGACCAGGTTAAACCCGTCAGTCTGTTCCGTTGATTGCGTTTCGTTTGTCATGTGGAAATGTCTTTTCGTTTGACTTTGATAAGGGTGAATTAACAACGCCGTGCAGTTTGGCTCACGCACACTTGAACGAGCCGCATTGCACTGTCCGGTTATCATAGGAGCCGCTCACGAATTGGCCATTGATCACGGTCAACTTTCGCCGTATTTAGACGGCCAGAGGGAGTCAGATCCCCGACTCGCCCAACCTTACCCAGCCATGTCATCTGTACCAGACCACCCCGATAGAAACATCATTCGCGTTCAATTGGCGCAGAACAAGGTTTTAAAGGGGATGTCGCCTGAGCAAAGTGCGGATCTGGAGTCGCATTTGGTCATCGTCGACGGGCACAAAGGCGATGCTTTGCTGGAGCAGGGCGTACATGAGATGGAGCAGTATTTCATCCTTGAAGGCATCCTGAAACGTGTCGTGACAAATCAGGAAGCCAAGGAGATGATTCTTCGCTTTGCTGACGAACGCGACATGGAAACCAGTTATGCGGCTTGGCGTTTGGGAACGCCAACACCTTACAGCACCGTGTGCGTCACCAGAGTGCGCGTGGCTAAGTTGCCTCTCGAAGATTGGGTTGCGTTTCTTGAGCGGCACCACGAGATCAAGACATCGTTCGAGTATTCCGTGATGGAGCTGATGAGCGAAATCATGGCCCACACCATCACGCTGCACCTTCTTGACGCCCCGGGCCGAGTGAAGCGATTTTTGCGCAAACACCCCGAACTCTTTGAGCGTATCCCCAAGAAAGAATTAGCGTCGTACCTCAACCTTTCTGCAGAAACTCTGAGCCGTCTCAAGCAGCGCGGAAAGATATAAAAAAAGCCACCCTGTTTGACGGAGGTGGCTTTTTGCATAACGGATAGCGTTTTCCTAGGTGATCAATCGACAGGGCGATCTGCTTCGAATTCATCTTTCTTCGGTGGCCGAATTTTGTCCACTCCCTTTGAAATCAGGGGCCAAAATAGCAAGATCAGCGCCAGTGACGTGATGCCGCCGACCAAGTAGTTTGAGAACATGATGCCTACCTCACCCTGCGAAATCAGCATCGATTGACGGAACGCGTCCTCGGCCTTGTCGCCCAACACTAGGGCCAACACCAGAGGTGCCAGCGGGTAATCGAGTTTCTTGAACAAGTAGCCGACCACACCGAACAACAGCATGAACCAGATGTCCAACATCGCGTTGTGAACGGTGTAGGCACCGATCGCACAAATCACAATGATGACAGGTGCAATGATCGAGAACGGAATGCGGAGAATCGAAGCAAACAGTGGCACGGTGGTAAGCACCACGATCAAGCCCACCAAATTGCCCAAATACATGCTGGCGATCAGGCCCCAAACAAACTCTTTTTGCTCAACAAACAGCAGTGGTCCCGGTTGCAGGCCCCAGATCAACAAGCCACCCAGCAGCACTGCTGCCGTTGGTGAGCCTGGAATACCGAGAGCCAACATCGGCAGCAAGGCGCTGGTGCCGGCGGCGTGAGCCGCAGTTTCGGGGGCAATCACGCCTTCCAACTCGCCAGTGCCGAATTTGTTACCTGTCTTGGACATTTTTTTGGCCAAGCCATAACTCATGAACGACGCAGGTGTTGCACCGCCAGGGGTGATGCCCATCCAGATACCGACCAACGAACTACGAATCGAAGTCACCCAGTATTTTGGTAACTTCTTCCAGGTCGCCAGCACGATCTTGGAATCGATCTTGGCGTGTTTGCCAGAGAAGGCCAGACCCTCTTCCATCGACAACAAAATCTCGCCAATACCGAACAAGCCAATCACGGCGATCAGGAAGTCGAATCCGCGCATCAACTCAAGCCAGCCAAAGGTCAGGCGGAGCTGTCCGGTGACCGTATCCATACCAACCGACGCGAGCGCAAAACCGATGGTCATCGAGGCCAGAATTTTGAACGACGAACCCTTGCCCATACCGACAAAACTGCAGAACGTCAGCAGGTAGACTGCGAAGAATTCTGGCGGCCCAAATTTCAATGCAAACTTGGCCACCAGCGGTGCCATGAAGGTGATCATCACCACCGCGACAAAAGCACCAATGAAGGAGGAGGTGAAGGCCGCTGTCAGGGCTTCACCCGCACGACCTTGTTGCGCCATCGGGTAGCCGTCGAACGTTGTCGCGACAGACCAGGGCTCGCCAGGTATGTTGAACAAGATAGACGTGATCGCGCCTCCGAATAAGGCGCCCCAGTAAATGCAGGACAGCATGATGATGGCCGAGGTCGGCGTCATCGTGAAGGTCAGTGGCAGCAAAATGGCCACGCCGTTGGCGCCGCCTAGTCCGGGCAGCACGCCGATCAGCACCCCCAAGACAATACCAACCACCATCAAAAGGGTGTTCATCGGGGTCAGCACGACCGCGAACCCGTGGAACAGCGAGTTAAGTTCATCCATAGTCAAAAACTCCGAGAGATCAGATAAATTTAGTAGCCGAGGAAACTCAGCAGGTCGAATTGGCCTTTGAAGAGGGGCACTTTGAACCAGACCTCAAACATCATGAAGAACAGCGCATTGACGCAAAAAGCAGCAATGACACTTTTAATCCATGAGAACTTCCCTAGGAACACCATGAACAAGATGATGTAGAAAAATGACGCGATATACAGACCAATAAATTCAACGGCAAAAACATAAGCACCGGCTGGAACGAGCACCGAAAGAACGCGCTTGATCTGCTCACCATCGACAAAAACTTTGGTGTTCTTGCCCTTTTTGCTGAACAAGGATTGGTAAAAAATACCGGCACCGGAAATGGTCATGATCAGACCAATGTAAAAAGGAAAATAACCAGAGCCGGGGCCATCGCTGGTCCAGCCCGCACCCAACTCATTGCTGCCGTAAATAACCACGGCTCCCATCAACATGATGATGGCTGCAACAACGGCTTCCACCATGTAGGTCGCTGGGCCTTTCACTTCGCCACCTTCATGGGCTTGGGGATCACTTGACGCCATTGAGAATGCTCCTGTTGATTATTTTTTGGACTGACTCGTCGCTGTGTCGGGCATAAAAAAGTGATGCCTGGCGAGGCCGGACATCACTTCTTATTAATACTGGTGACTTGGGAAATTTTTATTTCTTAGCCAGGAAGCCAGCTTCTTGCATCAGGCCATGGTGAATGGTCTCAGCGGAAGCCACCCATTTTTCAAATTCTGCACCTGCCATGAAGGTTTGGTTGAAGGCGCCTTTTTCCATGAAATCAAGCCATTCTGGCGTTGCCCGAATCTTTTGGATCAGCTCGACATAAAACGCTTTTTGGTCAGCCGTCACACCAGCAGGCATGAAAATGCCGCGTAACATCTGGTAATCCATGGGAATGCCGGACTCCTTGCAGGTCGGGATGTCGCTCCAAGCTTGGGTGTCTGTGATTTTGGCTTTGTAGGTCATGCGCTTGTCGTCAAACACACACAGTGCACGCAATTTGCCTGCACGCCATTGAGCAACGGCCTCGACCGGATTGTTCACGCTGGAGTCAAGGTGTTTCCCGACCAGCTGAACCGCCACTTCACCACCGCCTTTGAAGGGGATGTAAATGAATTTGGTACCCGTGGCTTTCTCGAGACCGACCGTGATGATCTGGTCTTCTTGTTTGGAGCCTGTCCCGCCCATCTTCATTTTCAGTGGTCCTGCCGCTTTGACTGCTGCTACATATTCCGTTGCGGTTTTGTAAGGCGTTTCAGCGTTGACCCAGAGTACAAATTGGTCCAACGCCATCATGGCCACGGGCGTCATGTCTTTCCAGTTGAACGGCACGCCCGTAGCCATAGGCGTGGTGTACAAGTTGGACAAAGTGATCACAATTTTGTGCGGATCGCCCTTGGCACCTTTGATCTCTAAAAAGCCTTCGGCACCCGCGCCGCCGGACTTATTGACGACGATCAGCGGCTGTTTCATCAGCTTGTGCTTGATGACGATGCCCTGAATCAGTCGAGCCATCTGGTCGGCTCCACCCCCCGTGCCTGCGGGCACCACGAACTCAACTGGCTTCGTCGGCTCCCATGCTGCATGCGCTGGTGCCGTCATGAGTGCCATGGCTGATATAGCGATGGCTACCCCTGCCGCCAGCTCATTTCTGATCTTTGAAAATTTGATGTTCATTTCGTTGTCTCCTGTTAGTTGTTCAAGTTGACTTTTGTCTACAAAAACTATCTACCTTTTTAAAAGGTTATTTTGAATGGATGTTAGCGTTTTTCGATAGCCTGACCAACAGCTGTTCAAGAATTCTTGACTCCAGTCAACTTTGTAATTATTTTGGACATTGCTAGGGTTAACACCTGTGGAAATTATTAAATTCTTTGTCCTTTTGTAGGCGATTGAGCCTGACCTGCCCCCACTCCCCGTGCCAATCTAAATTCCAGAAGTCCGAGGTTTGCAAGATTAACTGATCCCCGCATCGGTCTTGCTCTCTTGTTTTGCATCGCCAGTTAACTGGCGATGCAAAGCGGCGAAGGTTGCTGGCGGCACACGC
>CANFSO010000021.1 GCA_947449895.1 Comamonadaceae bacterium | reverse complement strand
CGATGGTAAAAACTTGAAGCGACAAGCGCCGCGCCACGGGCTTGATGTAGCCCATGTAGATGTCGCGCATGCCGACCCAGACGTGCCACAGCAGGCACAAGATGACCACGAAGGTCAGCATTTTCATGGGTTGTGAAGCGAAGATGCCGGCCCACTTGTCGTAGCCGATAGGACCTTGGCTGAGCAGCACTTGGGCCAACACCACGAGGGTGAAGAGCGCCATCAGCGCGGCGGTCACGCGCTGGCTGAGCCAGTCGCGTAAACCGTAATGGGCACCGACAACGATGCGTTTTGAGCCGTAATTAACAGACATGCTGGTGTTCCTATGACTGGATTAATAAAGGCCGAACAGCTTGGCGCCGAGCACCGCTGTCAGCGCGAGGCTGATGGCCAAGACCGTTTTGGCTGAGTTTTTGCCAAATTGCAGTTCAACCGCCTTGTGGCTGACGTCCATCCAGAGGTGGCGCAAGCCGGCGGTGAAGTGGTGTAGAAAAGCCCAGATCAGTGCCAGCGCTACCAGTTTCCAAATAAAGCCAGGCAGGCCGAGCATGCCGACGTTGAATGCGCTGGTGAAGCGCGCGAACGAGATCTCGGAGGATATGGAGGTGTCGAACATCCAGATGATGAAGGGCATCAAGACGAACATCATGGCACCGCTGGCGCGGTGCAAGATGGAAACCCAACCGGCTGCTGGCAATCGGTAACTCGGGAGGTCAGTGAAGGCGTTGATGTTGCGGAACTCAGGCCGCTTCTTCTTTGAGGTTGTCGCTGATTCGGACATTCTTGACTTTCTATATTTTTTGAGTAACTGGTTGGTAACAAAAGCTGCTCAGCCTTAAATTCTATTGCAATGCAGCATGAATCTTGACCTAGGTCAGGTTTGGTCGTGATTTATTCCGGGAAATTAGATTCAAAAAGGGCTGATTTTTGGGTCGGCGGGTGTCTTCGTGTGGCGTTTGGGGCTTGAGCTTGTGCTGGGCTTACAAGTTGTTCAGGTTTTTCAGCATGTCTGCGGCGCGCTCACGGATCGCTTGGCGCTCTTCTGGCGCGATGCGTTGTAGATTTTTGACCATCAAGGCCGTTCGCGGGTTGCTGGCAAAGCGGGCCTCATGCTGGTCCAAGAAATTCCAGTACAGCGTGGTCATGGGGCAAGCGTTGGCGCCGGTGCGGGCCTCTGGCTGGTAGCTGCAGCCGCCGCAATAATTGCTCATGCGCTTGACGTAAGCGCCGCTGGCAATATAGGGTTTTGAGGTGAAGCGCCCGCCGTTGGCAAATAGCGCCATGCCTGCTGTATTGGGCAACTCAACCCACTCGACCGCGTCGACGTAAACCGCCAAATACCAATCGCACAACTGTTGCGGTGTGATCTGCGCCGTGACGCCGAACATGCCGGTGACCATCAGGCGCTGAATGTGGTGCGAGTAGCCATTGGCCAGCGTCTGGCTGATGGACTGGCGCATGCAATTCATTTGGGTGTCGGCAGTCCAGTACCAAGCCGGCAAGGAATTTTGATGGCCGAAATGATTGGCTTCTTTAAGGCCAGGCATGTCCAGAAAGTAGACGCCGCGAATGAATTCGCGCCAGCCCAACACTTGGCGAATAAAACCTTCGACGCTGGCCAGCGGTAAGTCGCGCTCGTGGTACGCCCGTTCCGCAGCAAGGATCACTTCCAGCGGGTGCAGCAGTTTCAGGTTGAGGGAGCTCGACAGCAAGGCGTGCCAGCCGAAATCGAGGCCAGTCCACATGGCGTCTTGGTGCGCGCCAAAAAACGGCAGACGGTTGGCAATAAAGTCTTCTAATGCCAGCAAAGCCTGTTCTCGTGTGACAGGCCAGTTGAAGTTTGACAGCGTGCCGGGGTGGTCGGCAAAGCGCTGCGTCACCAACTGCAATACATCCCGCGTGACGGCGTCTTGCTCAAACACCAGTGCTTGCGGCACGTCTTTGGGCCCAGCTTTGCCGAAACTTTTTCGGTTATCGGCATCGAAATTCCACTGCCCACCTAGCGGCTGATCACCGTCCATCAGCACTTTGTACTGTTGGCGCATCTTCCGGTAAAAAAACTCCATGCGCAGGCTGGTCGATGCACCGGCCCATTGGCGAAACTGCGGCAAGCTGCACAAGAAATGCTTGTCTTCGCGCCATTCGATGGGTGTTGGCTGTGTCTCGGCTGATTTGCAGGCGGCTTCGAGCAAGGTCCGAACGCGCCAATCACCGGGCTCGACGCCAATCACGCGCTTTGGTTGAAAAAGTGCCAACGCGGCTTGTAGTCCGCCTGCCAAAGTAAGGTCCTTTTCTTTGTCCAGCGCGCGGTAATGAACCTGAAATTGCCGCTCCCGAAGCTGTTCTGCAAAGTGCCGCATGGCTGACAGAAACAGCGCCGTTCGCGCTTTGTGCGACCAGACATGGGTGGATTCTTCAACCGCCTCGACCATCAACACCACGTCCAGCGCAGGGTCCATGCCGTCAAAGATGGAGGAATCTTCGTCGAGTTGGTCGCCCAAAATCAGCAACAGGTGGCGGCACGCTAGCGTCATGTGTGTCAAGCGTCAGCTCAATGAATTTTGATAATGGTGCGTGTCGGTGCGGTACAAACCGCGTCGTACCTCTATCGGCAGGTCGTTGTAGGTGTAGGCGATGCGTTCTACGCTCAACAGTGGCGCGCCTGCTGGGACGCCCAAGATGTCGGTGGCGGGTGCGGCGGCTGCCAGCGCCCGGATTTTTTCTTCGGCGCGCACCATGCGCACGCCGAACTCGATTTCAAACAGTGCGTACATAGGACCTCGGTAGGTGTCGAGCCTTTCGGCGGTCAGTCCTTTGAAGGGGGCGGCGGGCAACCAGAGGTCTTCCAAAATAGTCGGCACGCCCTGAAACGCCAACACCCGCCGCACCTGCAGCACGGCGTCGCCGCTACGCAAACCCAGCGCACGGGCAATGTCGGCGGGGGCGCGCTGTTTCTTACACTCGATGATGCGGCGCTCCGCTGGGCCTTCGGTGGTGGTGTCGCCGCTGTCGGGCAGCAGCCGCAAAAAACGATATTGAACATGCTGCGCGGCGTGGGTGGCGACAAAAGTGCCTTTGCCTTGCCGGCGCACCAACAGGTTTTCGGCCGCCAACTCGTCGATCGCTTTGCGCACGGTGCCTTGGCTGACGCGAAAGCGTGCGGCCAAGTCCATCTCGCTGGGAATGGCTTCACCGGGCTTCCACTCGCCACCTTGCAAACTTTGCAATATCAGCACCTTGATTTGCTGGTACAGCGGGCTGAAAGCGGGTGTAGCCGCCGACCCTGCGCTGAGCTCGGATGGCAGCGGCAGGGTTTCTATGGAGACATTTGAAGTGATCGGCATGACAGTCTTGAAGGAGTGGCAAATGATATCTTATATAAGACATAAGACAAATTGACGAGCGGGGGTTTTCCCGCGTAAACTCCAAGGCTGTGCCAGACCGTGGCCCTGCCAAAGCGGCAGCCTTCCGAAATTTGATTAACAACCTTCCTGGAGTTTCGTCATGAGCAAAAAACCCGTCCGTGTTGCCGTCACTGGTGCTGCCGGCCAAATCGGTTACGCCTTGTTGTTCCGCATTGCCTCTGGCGAGATGCTGGGCAAAGACCAGCCGATCATTTTGCAATTGCTCGAAGTGCCTTTCGAAGGCCCCCAAAAGGCGCTCAAGGGCGTCATGATGGAATTGGAAGATTGCGCCTTCCCGTTGCTGGTCGGCATGGAAGCCCACAGCGACCCGATGACCGCTTTCAAAGACACTGACTACGCTTTGCTGGTCGGTTCGATGCCGCGCAAAGCCGGCATGGAGCGCGCTGAGTTGCTGGCCATCAACGGCCAAATTTTCACCGCCCAAGGCAAAGCCTTGAACGCTGTGGCCAGCCGTGATGTGAGAGTATTGGTGGTTGGCAACCCTGCCAATACCAACGCTTACATCGCCATGAAGAGCGCGCCAGACCTGCCACGCAAAAACTTCACCGCCATGCTGCGGCTGGACCACAACCGTGCGCTCAGCCAGATCGCCGCCAAGACCGGCACCAAAGTGGCTGATATTGAAAAGCTCACCGTCTGGGGCAACCACTCGCCGACCATGTACGCTGACTACCGTTTCGCCACGGTGAACGGCAAAGCGGTCAAAGATCTGATCAACGACCAAGTCTGGAACGCTGAAGTCTTCTTGCCAACCGTTGGCAAGCGCGGCGCTGCCATCATTGAAGCGCGTGGCCTGTCGTCTGCCGCCTCGGCCGCCAATGCCGCCATTGACCACATGCGCGATTGGGCGCTGGGCAGCAACGGCAAATGGGTGACCATGGGCATTCCGTCGGATGGCCAGTACGGCATCCCGAAAGACACCCTATTTGGCTTCCCAGTCACCACCGCTGGCGGCGAGTACACGCTGGTCGAAGGTCTGGAGATTGACGCCTTCAGTCAAGAGTGCATCAACAAAACACTCAAAGAGTTGCAAGACGAACAAGCCGGCGTTGCTCACTTGTTGTGAGGCTGCTGAGCGCCTCACCATGCAACATCCGCGCGACGTTCTTTTAGGCGCTCAGGCTGCAGCCGGCACCTTGCCGGTCTGCGACCACTACAGCGGCGTTGAGCCGCGCATGCGTAAAAGCCTGCAATTGCAGGCCGAGATGCACGAGGAATTTGGCGCTTGCGTGTTTGACGTGACGCTGGACTGCGAAGACGGCGCACCTGTGGGCGGTGAGGCTGACCATGCCGCCTTGGCGGTGTCCTTGTTGTTAGCGGCTGCGCCTGAGGCCCGCGTGGCGGTTCGCGTGCATGCGCTGGACCACCCCGCTTTCGAAGCCGATATCGACAGCATTGTGGGTCAAGCCGGTCACCGCCTGAGTCATGTGATGATTCCGAAAGTCGAGTCGGCTGCTGATTTGCTGAAGGTGGAGAAAGCCTTGGCGGCGCTCGGTGGGGCTGCGCTGGCCTTGCCACTGCATGTGCTGGTCGAGTCGCCACGGGCGGTGCACAACGCCTTTGAATTGGCGGCGCATCCGCGGGTTCAGTCCATCAGTTTTGGCTTGATGGATTTTGTTTCTAGCCACAACGGTGCAATTCCGGCTGATGCCATGGGCAGCAGCGGGCAGTTCAGTCATCCGTTGGTGCTGCGCGCCAAGTTGGAGATCGCCTCGGCTTGCCATGCCTACGGTAAAGTGCCGTCGCATTGCGTCGTCACCGAATTCAGTGATGTTGCCGCCATGCAAAACGCCGCGCTGCGGGCCAGTCGCGAGTTGGGCTACACCCGCATGTGGAGCATTCACCCGAATCAAATCAGGCCTATTTTGGCGGCATTCGCGCCGCAGCAGGCCGAAATTGAGTTTGCTGCCGAATTGATTTCTGCCGCCGACAAGGCGCAATGGGCGCCAATCAGTTTTCATGGAAAGCTGCACGACCGTGCCAGTTACCGCTATTACTGGCAGGTGTTGGAGCGTGGTCATCAGACGGGCGTCTTACCCCTTGAGGCACAGGGGTATTTCCTGAAACCTGTGATGACCCAGTAGGTATAGGCTATTGCACATGAAAAACCTGCTCTTGCCCCCATTCTTGGCGACTTGCGTTTGGCTTGCCGCCCCTGCTGTATGGGCTCAGCCAGTAGCCCAGCCTGCTGCTAAAGCCCCTGCGGCAAAGGCAAAGCCAAGTCCGAGCCGGACAGAAATTAGAAGCACCGCCAGCCAGATGGCTGCTGGCATCACCGCCGCAGAGGCTGCGCTGGAGCCAACTGAATTGGCCATCGCTGAGAAAGTCCATACGGGTGTCTTGCGTTGCGAGTTGGGTGCGTCAGTGACGCTGACCAATGACCCGCAGTCGCCAGGCTATTTCAATGTTCAGGGTAAGAATTTTCGCTACCGTATGTTCCCTGTGGCCACGTCCACGGGCGCGATCAGGCTAGAAGACCAAAAAGCAGGTGCTGTCTGGTTGCAGTTGTCCAACAAGTCGATGTTGATGAACCAGAAAGTCGGCCAGCGCATGGCCGACGAATGCATGAGCCCGATGCAATTGACCGTCGCGCAGGCCATGCGTGACAGGCCAGCGCCCGGATTGCTGGATTAAGCACAAAAGTATTTCTTGATTTTTAGTTTTCCGTTTTGAGTTCAACCTTATTTTTGTAAGCCAGGAGAAAAATAGTGTCCGAGTTTTTGACAACCTACCGCGCCCATGTTGCCGAGCGTTCTGCCTTGGGCATTCCCCCTTTGCCTCTGACGGCCAAGCAAACCGGTGAGCTCATCGAGCTGCTTAAAAATCCGCCACACGGCGAAGAAAAAACGCTGGTCGATCTCATCACTTACCGCGTGCCGGCTGGTGTTGACGACGCGGCCAAAGTCAAGGCGAGCTATCTGGCAGCTGTGGCTTACGGCACTGAAAAATGCGCTTTGATTTCCCGCGTGCACGCGACCCAGTTGCTGGGCACGATGCTCGGCGGCTACAACATCAGCCCCATGATCGACTTGCTGGACGACGCCGATGCCGCCGTCGCAGAACAAGCCGCGACCGGCTTGAAGTCGACGCTGTTGATGTTCGACCAGTTCCATGACGTGCAAGAAAAATCTGAAAAGGGCAACGCTCACGCCAAGGCCGTGCTGCAGAGCTGGGCCGACGCCGAGTGGTTCACCAGTCGTCCAGAAGTGGCCAAGTCAATCCAGCTGACGGTTTTCAAATGCGCAGGCGAAATCAACACCGATGACCTGTCGCCCGCCCCTGACGCCTGGAGTCGTCCCGACATTCCGTTGCACGCCTTGGCCATGCACAAAAACGCCCGTCCTGGCATCGTTCCAGAAGAAGATGGCAAGCGCGGTCCGGTCAAGTTCATTGAAGAACTCAAGGCCAAAGGCCATCTGGTGGCCTACGTCGGTGACGTCGTCGGCACCGGTTCTTCCCGCAAATCGGCCACCAACTCGGTTCTGTGGTGGACGGGTGAAGACATTCCGTTTGTTCCTAACAAGCGTTTTGGCGGTGTCTGTCTGGGTAGCAAGATTGCCCCGATTTTCTACAACACGATGGAAGACTCGGGCGCTTTGCCGATCGAAGTTGACGTCAGCCAGATGTCTATGGGCGATGTGATTGAGCTGCGTCCATACGACGGCAAGGTCCTCAAAGAAGGTCAAGTGATTGGCGAGTTCACCTTCAAAAGCGATGTGCTGTTTGACGAAGTGCGTGCCGGTGGCCGTATTCCCCTGATTGTTGGTCGTGGCTTGACGGCCAAAGCCCGCGCCGCGCTGGGTCTGCCAGCGTCGACCGTGTTCCGCCTGCCGCAGGACCCTGCCGACAGCGGCCGTGGTTACACGCTGGCTCAAAAAATGGTCGGCCGCTCGGTCGGTTTGCCAGAAGGCAAGGGCGTTCGCCCTGGTACGTATTGCGAGCCAAAAATGACCTCGGTCGGCACGCAAGACACCACTGGTCCGATGACCCGCGACGAACTCAAAGACTTGGCTTGCCTAGGCTTCAGTTCTGACCTCGTCATGCAATCCTTCTGCCACACGGCGGCTTATCCAAAGCCGGTTGACGTGAAGATGCACCACGAACTGCCAGAGTTCATCACCACCCGTGGCGGTATCTCGCTGCGCCCGGGTGACGGCATTATCCACAGCTGGTTGAACCGCATGCTGTTGCCTGACACGGTTGGCACGGGCGGCGACAGCCACACGCGTTTCCCTATCGGTATCAGCTTCCCGGCGGGTTCCGGTCTGGTCGCCTTTGGTGCCGCCACCGGCGTCATGCCGCTGGACATGCCTGAGAGCGTGTTGGTGCGTTTCAAAGGCAAGATGCAGCCTGGCGTCACGCTGCGCGATCTGGTCAGCGCGATTCCGCTGTACGCCATCAAGGCTGGTCTCTTGACCGTGGCCAAGCAGGGAAAGATCAATGTGTTCTCCGGTCGTATCCTAGAGATTGAAGGCTTGCCTGATCTTAAAGTTGAGCAGGCTTTTGAGCTGAGCGATTCTTCGGCTGAGCGCAGTGCTGGTGGTTGCACCGTGCACCTGAACAAAGAGCCCATCATCGAGTACATCACCAGCAACATCACCATGTTGAAGTGGATGATCGCGACGGGTTATTCCGATGTCCGTACCATCAAGCGCCGCATCGCGGCGATGGAGGCTTGGCTCGCCGATCCACAGCTCTTGAAGGCTGACCCTGATGCTGAATACGCTGCGGTGATCGAGATTGATCTGGCCGAAATCCACGAGCCTATCTTGGCCTGCCCGAACGATCCGGATGACGTGAAAACGCTGTCTGAAGTTGCCGGCACCAAGATCGATGAAGTTTTCATCGGCAGCTGCATGACCAACATCGGCCATTTCCGCGCAGCCTCCAAGCTGCTCGAAAACAAGCGCGACATCCCGGTCAAGCTGTGGATGGCGCCGCCGACCAAAATGGACGCTAAGCAACTCAGCGAAGAAGGCCATTACGGCGTGCTTGGCGCTGCTGGCGCCCGCATGGAAATGCCCGGCTGCAGCCTGTGCATGGGCAACCAAGCACAGGTCAAAGAGGGCGCCACGGTGTTGTCAACCTCGACGCGTAACTTCCCGAACCGTTTGGGCAAAAACACCTTCGTGTATTTGGGCTCAGCTGAACTCGCAGCCATCACCTCCAAGCTCGGTCGCATTCCGACCAAAGCCGAGTACATGGACGACATGGGCGTTCTGAAGGATGCTGGTAGCACGGTCTACAAATACCTGAACTTCGATCAGGTCAAGGACTACACGGACGTCGCTGAATCAGTCAACTGAATCGATTGACTTTCTGTCGCTGGGTTTGCGCTCAGTCAGCGCTAAGCCCCCGTTGAAAAACGGGGGCTTTTTTGTTACAGCCCCATAATGGCGATTCCTATTTTGGAGACATGAATGATTATAAAAAATATCACCTGCGCTACTTTGTTAGCGCTCACCACTGTGCTGTCACAGGCGCAAACATTTCCGACCAAGCCGGTGCGCATCGTGGTGCCTCAAACACCGGGCGGTGCTTCTGACGCTTTGGCGCGCATCGTCGGTCAGAAGTTGTCGGAGAAGTGGGGTCAGCCGGTGGTGATTGAAAACCGGGCTGGCGCGGGCGGCAACATCGGCATGGACGTGGTGGCCAAAGCGCCCGGCGACGGTTACACCTTGTTGATGTCGTATGTGGGTTCGCACGCCATCAATGTCAGCATTTACAAAAAATTGCCGTTTGACCCAGAAGCCGATTTCACCCCGGTCGCCACCTTGGCCAATGTGCCGTTCGTCGCTGCGGTGACGGGTTCATTGCCGGTCAACAACATCCGTGAATTAGCGGCATACGCGGCTAAAAATTCCATCTCCTTTGGCTCTGCGGGCAATGGCTCGGTGAACCACTTGCTGGGCGAAATGTTCAGCGTCGCGACGCAGGCCAAGATGCAGCATGTTCCCTACAAAGGTGCTGCGCCGGCCTTGAACGATTTGTTGGCAGGTCAGATTCAGTTGGTCTTCACCAGCTTGCCGTCGGTGGCTCAGCATATTCGTGCCGGTACTGTCAAAGGTCTGGGCGTGACGGGATCGAAACGCGCGCTGGCATTCAAGGATATGCCGACGATTTCTGAATCCGGTTACCCGAACTTTGTCATCAACCCATGGTTTGGTCTGTTCGGCCCTAAAGGCATGTCGCCAGCGGTGGTTCGTCAAATCAATGACGACGTCAACACCATTCTTCACGACAAAGACACCTTGCTGAAGTTTGCCGCATTGGGTGCTGAGGCTTACGAGAGCACGCCGCAGGCGTTTGGCGCCGTGTTGCACACCGACATTCAACGTTGGGCGGCAGTCGTCAAGTCGTCTGGCGCTACAGCAGATTAAAAGGTACGCGCATGACCATTCATCCTATTGCGGGCGCCCTAGGTGCTGTGATCTCCGGCGTTGATCTGTCGCTAGGGATGTCAACCGCGCTGGCGGCCGACATACGCCAAGTTTTTTTGCAGCACAAAGTTATTTTCTTGCGTCAGCAAAAATTGACCCCGCAGCAGTTTCTGGACTTCGCGAAAGCCATGGGCGAGCCGATCGAGTACCCGTTCGTCAAGGGTCTCGATGGCTTTCCACACATTATCGAAGTCAAAAAACTCGAACATGAAAAAGTCAACTTCGGCGGCATTTGGCATTCGGACACCACCTACTTAGAAGCACCGCCAATGGGCTCCATGTTGCTGTCGCTGGAAGTCCCGCCCTACGGCGGTGACACCATGTTTGCCAACCAATGCCTGGCTTACGAGTCCTTGTCGGCTACCATGAGAAATCTGCTCGATGGCCTTGTCGGTATCAGCAGTTCAGCCAAGGCAGACGTTTCTAAAACACGCGAAGACCGGATCAAGACAGACGGCAAAGAGGCCGCGCCGAAGTCTTACTTGGCCGAGCACCCGGTGGTGCGCACACACCCTGAAACCGGGCAAAAGGCCTTGTTCGTTAACGTCGCGCACACCGCTGGTATCAAGGGCATGACCGACGAAGAAAGTGCGCCCTTGTTGCAATTTTTGTTTCAACACCAAATCAAGCCGGAGTTCACGTGTCGCTTTGCCTGGGAGCCGAACGCCATCGCCTTCTGGGACAACCGCTGCGCTCAGCACAACCCGGTCAATGACTATCATGGCTTTCGGCGAGTGATGCACCGCATCACGCTACAAGGAGACCGACCCGTTTAATGACTATCGACAACAACTCCATTCCCGAATTTCAGCTGCGCGGCAATCGCTTTGCGCCGCTCACTTGGCCAGAGATGACGCCCGCCCAGCAACAGATGACGCAGAGCGTGCTCAGCGGCAAACGCGGCTCCATGCAGGGGCCGTACAACGTCTTGCTGCGCAGTCCCGCGCTAGGGCAATTGGCGCAACAGTTTGGCGTGCACACGCGCTTCGAATCGTCCTTGCCTTTGATGCTCAATGAGCTGGCTATTTTGATGATCGCGCGCTTTTGGAACAGCCAGTTTGTCTGGTGGGCGCACCGCAAAATGGCGCTTGACGCGGGTCTTGATGAAAGCCTGATCCAAGCCATTGCGCTGGGTCAAACGCCGGCGCCTTTGTCGGAACCGCTAGTGTCGGTGCATGCGTTTTGTGATGAGCTGATCCAGAACCGGCAAGTCAGTGACGCCACCTATGCGGCGCTGTCACAGCAAGTCGGTGAGCAAGGTGTGGTGGATCTCATGGCCGCCATGAGTTACTACACGCTGGTCAGCATGTGCCTGAATGTCGACCAATATCCCTTGCCTGAGGGCGTTTTGCCGGAACTCCTGCCGTTGGCGGTTACTTAAGGTTTTTCTATCGAAGGAAGGACGCAGCGCCTGTGCAATCACTGTTAACGATTCTGGCCGATCTGTCTTGGCCTTTTGCCATCGCTGTCGCCTGGGTTGCCGGCGAGTTCGGCCACCGCTGGACCGGCTTGCCGAGGATCAGTTTTTACGGGCTGGTTGGCTTTGTACTGGCCCAGAACAGCATCGGCGTGCTGCCGCAATCGGGCAGCGTGTCCATGCTGTTGATGGCTGATGTCGCACTCGGTCTGATTCTGTTTGAGATGGGCTATCGGATCAATCTGCGCTGGCTGCGCAACAACCCTTGGTTGCTTGTGATGGGTCTGGTCGAAGCTTTCGGCACCTTTGCAGTTGTCTACCTGATCGCCAACCAGTTTGGCGTGACGTCGATGAATGCGCTGCTGCTGGCCGCGCTGGCAATGTCATCGTCGCCGGCCACGGTGCTGCGCGTCATCAACGAGGAGCGCAGTTCGGGCCAAGTGACCGAGCGTGTACTGCACCTGACGGCGATCAATTGCGTGCTCGCCGTATTCACCTTCAATGCCATCGTTGGGCTGTGGATTTTTCACAGCTCGGGCGACTGGCTGGGTGCCAGCAGCCGCAGCTTGATCGTGCTGCTGGCCTCAGCCGTCGTCGGTGCGCTGTTCGGCGTCGGTGTGCCGGCGATGCTGCGCAAACTCGGCAATCTGACGCAAGATGCCACCGTCGCATTCGCTCTGTCGGTGATCCTGCTCGTCGCGTTGACCTACAGCACCAGTCTGTCGCCGTTGCTGGCTACGCTGGCCTTTGGCCTCGTCGCGCGACATCGACGCGTCGCATTCAGCAAGACCCAGCGCAATTTCGGCGCACTCGGCGAATTGCTGACGGTGCTGCTGTTTGTCTTCGCCGCTTCGACGATGCAGTGGCCGAGCTTGGCCGCCGGTACAGGTTTGGCGCTCTTGGTCATTGGTGCGCGCTTCATCACCAAGGTTGCCAGCGTGACCGCGTTCTCGCACGTCAGCGGCATTTCGTGGCGCAAGGGCGCGCTGACCGGTATGGGGCTGACGCCGGTATCGGCTTTCATCATCCTGTTGCTCGAACATGCGCGGCAGAGCGGCGTTGACCTAGTCCATGAACTGAGCGCGCTGGCGGCCATGACGCTGATCCTGGAAATTGTCGGACCGATCGTGTTCCAACGCGCGCTGATCTGGGCCAAAGAAACCCAGCAGAAAGGGCCGCAATAGATGGCACTCGAACCCTTCGCCCGGTCGGCCGCGCTGACCTTTGGCGTCGAACTTGAATTGCAGCTGGTGAATATGTCGGACTTCGATCTGGCCGATGCCAGCCCTGACTTGCTGCACTTGCTGAAGCGCAAACCATTTCCCGGCAACGTCACGCCCGAGATGACCGAGAGCATGATCGAAATTAACTCGAGCGTGCACACGCAGCATTCGTTGTTGTTGGCGCAGTTGCAGGACATCCGCGACACGCTGGTGCAGGCGGGCGACCGGCTCAACATTGGTATTTGCGGTGGTGGTACGCATCCGTTCCAAGAGTGGTCATCGCAGAAAATATTTTCTGGGCCGCGCTTCCAAGAACTGTCGGCGCTCTACGGCTACTTGGCGAAACAGTTCACCATCTTCGGTCAGCACGTGCACATCGGTTGCGCGTCGGGTGATGACGCGATGTTCTTGCTGCATGCGCTGAACCGCTACGTGCCGCACTTCATCGCGCTGTCGGCCTCGTCGCCGTTCGTGCAGGGGCGCGACACGCAGTTCGATTCGGCCCGGCTCAACTCTGTGTTTGCTTTTCCGATGAGCGGGCGCGCGCCATTCACCTTGAACTGGGATGAGTTTGCCAACGTCTATTTTGCCAAGATGGAAAAGACCAGCATCGTTAAAAGCATGAAGGATTTTTACTGGGATATCCGGCCCAAGCCCGAATTCGGCACCATTGAATTGCGCGTCTGTGACACGCCCTTGACGGTCGAGCGCGCAGCGGCGCTGGCCGCGTACCTGCAAGCGCTTTGCCGCCACTTGCTGGAACGGCGCGAAGTACCGCCCGTCGAAGATGATTATTTAGTCTACAACTACAACCGCTTTCAGGCTTGCCGTTTCGGTCTCGATGGCGCGATCACGCACCCGAAAACCTATGCAACGACGTCGCTGCGTGAAGACATTCTGAGTACGCTGCGGCAGATGGCGCCGCACGGCGAGGCGCTGGGCGGCAGTGCCGGTCTGCAGCACCTGACGGAAGCGGCGATGCATGGCACCCATGCCCACTATTTGCGCAGCCGGTACCAGCGCCAAGGCAGCGCCGAAGGCATGGTCGATGCGGCTATTCGGAGTTTTCGCGGCGAGGAGATGGCCTAGTTTTTATAACCGGGTTTCACGTGCCGCGCGCAAGAACTGATCGAGAATCGGCGTGCAGTCGAGCAATTCTGTGCTGCCGGCTGAATGGAATTCTGGGTGCCACTGCAAGCCCATCACGAAATTGGCGCGCTGATAGCGAATCGCTTCAATGATGTTGTCGCCATGTGAGCGGGCTTCCACCGTGATGTCGCGGCCCAAATCCTTGACCGCCTGATGATGGATCGAATTGACCAGCGCCACGCTCAGCTTGGGGTACAGCGCTTGCAGCGATGAGCCCTTGGCAAAGTTGATCGAGTGGTGCAGCTGGTCATATTGCGCGTTGACATGCTCGTTGGCGGCTGGGGCTTCGGCCGCGATATCTTGGTACAGCGTGCCACCAAAGGCGACGTTGATCAACTGGCAGCCCCGGCAAATGCCGAGCACCGGCTTGCCGGCATCAACGAATTCGTGTAATAACTCAAGCTCATACACGTCGCGCGCGCGGTCGCCGCTCCATTCTGGCCGCGTAGGCGACTGCGAATAGGATTGCGGAGAGACGTCGGCTCCGCCTTGCAGCACCAAGCCGTCGAGGTTGCGCGCGTAATGGCGAAGCGTGATATTGCTCGGATGCAACAGGCCACCGGTGTTGACGGTCGGAATCATGAAGACCAGCACGTCGCGCGACATGACCCATTGCGCGATCGACTCTTCAAGGTACTGCAAATTTTTGCTGCGCAGTCCGACGCCACCCGGTTCGGGGTGAAAAATACGCGCCGAAATACCGATGCGCAAGGTGCGGCGCATGAAATTTCGGCTGGCCTTGTCGCAGATGGCGCGGTAGCGTCCAAGCACGACGCGCCAAGCCAAGGCGATCGCCGTGTCGTTTTCTTTCAGGTAGCGTGGCGCCTTGTCTTCGGCAGGATCTTGCACAAGCTCAGGGCTGTCAGCCGCTGTGTCGGCCACGGCAGATGGCTCTGGCATGGCGGCATTTTTGGGTGTGTTGTTAAAAGGCATCTGGTGTGCTGGCCTTCATGAGTCAAAGACCCCAATATAAACCCGTGGCAGTGTGCTGGATGGAATAGAAAAGTACAACCTTTGGCGACAACTCGCACTTTGACTCCAGTCGTCCTGAGTTGGCGCTAAGCTGTGGTCTAGGTCCCAGCCGTGAAGGCTTGTCATCCTTCTCCGACAAAAATTCTGCAATGCCCGTTGCAAGTTGAGGCCATGCGCTAGCGCTGCATTTGTAAAACCTTCAACTGCCAAAATGAAGCAGGGTCTTTCTGACCTTTTCATCGAATTTCAAGAAGGACTTCGTCATGTCTACATTGCCCGCACCATCCACCGAGTTCGCTTCCACACTGCAGACTTTCCAAACAAGCTCTGGCGCCACCGGACGCTTTTATTCTTTGCCAGAGCTGACGCGCCAGTTCCCAAACATCAAACGTTTGCCGATGTCGATCCGCATCGTCTTGGAGTCGGTGCTGCGTCATTGTGACAATGACAAAATCACGCCGGAACATGTGGCCCAGTTGTCCAACTGGAAACATCAAGCCGAGCGCACCGAGGAAATTCCTTTCGTCGTCGCCCGCGTGTTGCTGCAGGACTTCACTGGTGTGCCTTTGCTGGCCGACTTGGCCGCCATGCGCAGCACCGCTGTCAGGCTGGGCAAAGACCCGAAGCGCATTGAGCCGATGGTGCCGGTAGACCTCGTGGTTGATCACTCGGTGATGGTCGATCACTACGGTGCCAAGGACTCGATCGACCTGAACATGAAGCTTGAATTTCAGCGCAACCGTGAGCGCTACGAGTTCCTCAAATGGGGCATGCAGGCGTTTGACACTTTCGGCGTGGTGCCGCCGGGCTTTGGCATCGTGCACCAAATCAACCTTGAATATTTGGCGCGCGGCGTGCATCGCAGCGGTACCGCCGCTGATGCTGTTTACTACCCCGACTCACTGGTCGGCACGGACAGCCACACGACCATGATCAACGGCCTTGGCGTCGTCGGTTGGGGCGTGGGTGGCATTGAAGCCGAAGCCGCCATGCTGGGCCAGCCGGTCTACATGCTGACGCCTGATGTGGTCGGCTTTGAGATCACCGGTCGCTTGCGTGAAGGCGTGACGACCACCGACTTGGTGCTCCGCGTCACAGAAGCTTTGCGCCGCGAAAAAGTGGTGGGCAAGTTCGTTGAATTTTTTGGTGAGGGCACGCGCACGCTGAGTGCGCCCGACCGCGCTACGCTGGCCAATATGGCGCCCGAGTACGGCGCCACCATGGGCTTCTTCCCGGTCGATGAAAAAACGATGGATTACTTTCGCGGAACTGGCCGCACGGTAGCCGAAATCGAAACCTTCGAGGCTTACTTTCGGGCGCAAGAGTTGTTCGGTGTGCCCTTGAAAGGGGAGATTGATTACTCGCAGGTGGTCACGCTTAACTTGGATGACGTGACGCCGAGCTTGGCCGGCCCGAAACGACCACAAGACCGGATTGAGCTGGGCAACGTGAAACAGCAGTTTTCCTCGCTGTTCAGCCAGCCGGTTGCGGCCAACGGCTTCAACCAAGATGCGGCGCTGCTGGAAACCCGCGTCTTGTTGCAACGCAGCGATGCGGGGCCCTTAGATGCTGCGCCCGTGAGCCCGCCGGTGCCTGCCGGCGGGCCGCGTTTTGTCGCGGAAATGGAGGCCAATCGGCCAACTCTTGAGACGGCCAAGTCACTGGCGCCCACGACTGCCGCGTTGCGCAATGACATCACCATTGGCAACGGCGACGTGTTGATTGCCGCCATCACCAGTTGCACCAACACCTCGAACCCTAGCGTGCTGTTGGCGGCCGGGCTGCTTGCCAAAAAAGCCGTGGAAGCCGGGCTGGCAGTGCAGCCGCACATCAAGACCTCGCTGGCGCCGGGCTCACGCATCGTCACGGACTACCTGACGCAAACTGGCCTCATGCACTACCTAGAGCAGCTTGGCTTTGCGCTGGCCGGCTACGGTTGCACGACGTGCATTGGCAACTCGGGCGATTTGACGCCGGAGATCAACGAGGCGATTGGCGAGAGTGATTTGATCTGCGCTGCCGTGCTGTCGGGTAACCGAAATTTTGAGGCCCGCATTCACCCGAACATCAAAGCCAACTTTTTGGCCAGCCCGCCCTTGGTGGTGGCTTACGCCATTGCCGGCACCGTGTTGCGCGACCTCGTGACCGAGCCGGTGGGGCAGGGGACAGGCGGGAAAAATGTGTACCTGCGCGATATCTGGCCGACCAGTGAAGAGATTCATGCCCTCATGAAGTTCGCGATGAACGGCGAGGCCTACCGCAGCAATTACGCCAAGATCAAAGCTGATCCGGGTGAACTCTGGGAGCAGGTTCAGGGCGTCACCGGCAAGGCCTACAGCTGGCCGGACAGCACCTACATCGCCGAGCCGCCGTTCTTCGATGACTTCGTCATGGACCCGGCTGCTGGTCATGCTGATGCCAAGAACGCCAAGACCGACGACGCGGTGTCGGTCAAGGGCGCACGCATCATGGCTTTGTTTGGCGACTCGATCACCACCGACCACATTTCGCCAGCGGGCGCGATTCAGGAGAACTCACCCGCCGGTCAATGGCTGCTTGAGAACGGTGTTCGCAAGGCCGACTTCAACAGCTACGGTTCGCGCCGCGGCAACCACGAAGTCATGATGCGCGGCACCTTTGCTAACGTGCGCATTAAGAATCTCATGATCCCTCAGGGGGCAGACGGTTCACGGGAAGAGGGCGGCGTCACGCTGTTTCAACAGCCGGGCTCTGAGTTGGGCCACAAAATGGCCATCTATGACGCGGCCATGAAGTACCTTGCCGCCGGCGCTTCGACCGTGATTTTTGCCGGTGAAGAATACGGCACAGGATCGTCCCGTGACTGGGCTGCCAAGGGCACGCAATTGTTGGGCGTGGGCGCTGTGATCGCCGGTAGTTTTGAGCGAATTCACCGGAGTAATTTGGTCGGCATGGGCGTTTTGCCGTTACAGTTCTGCCCAGGCGACTCTTGGCAGACCTTGGGGCTGACCGGCAACGAAGTGATTGATGTGTTGCCGGATCCTGATTTGAAGCCTCAGAGCCGTGCCAAATTAGTGATCACGCGAGCCGATGGTTCGCAGCAAAAATTGGAGCTGATCTTGCGCATCGACACCCCTATTGAAGTGGACTACTACCGCCACGGCGGTATTCTTCCCTTTGTCCTCCGGCAGCTGCTCGCAGCATGACGCCGCGCGCTCAGGCATGACCCGGCAAGCCCTGATTGCCGGGGGCGGCATCGGCGCGATGGCGGCCGCGCTGGCGGCTGCTCGGGCGGGTTGGGAAGTTCGCTTGTATGAGCAGGCTGACGCTTTCTCAGAAGTGGGCGCCGGCATTCAGCTGGGGCCAAATGCGACTCGCCTGCTGCAAGGCTGGGGCTTGGGCCGGGCGCTCAGCCAAGTCGCTGCATTCCCGGAACAACTCAGCGTGCGCAGTGCTGCCAAGGGCCACGATCTCGGCAGCTTGCCTTTGGGCAGCCGCTGCACTGAACGCTACGGCGCACCCTACGCGACGCTGCACCGCGGCGACCTGCACGCTTTGCTGCTGGCCAGCGTGGCCGGGCGCGGCGAGGTTCACCTGAATTTGAACGCGCCCGTGGCCGGTTTCACCAACACCCCCGAAGGCGTGCAAGTCGCCTGGGCGGATGGCCACCGCGTTGAAGGCGATGTGCTGATTGGCGCGGATGGTTTGTGGAGCGCGGTGCGCAAGCAGGTCTTGGCCGATGGTGCGCCGCAGCCGACCGGCCATCTGGCGTATCGCGCGCTGGTGCGGCAAACTGATTTGCCCTTGTCATTGCGCAGTCAGCAAGTCACTGTCTGGCTGGGGCCGCGTTTGCATGTGGTGAGCTACCCGGTGCGGGGTGGCGAGATGTTGAACGTGGTGGTCATTTTGCACGGCGAGCCGCCGGCTGACATGGAAAACTGGGATCACGCTGGTTTGGGAGCTGACGTGCAGGCCGGTCTGGCAGGGCAATGTTCGGCGCTGATGGCCTTGATTGAAGCCATGCCCGCTTGGCGTTTGTGGGCGCTGTGCGAACGGCCACCCTTGCACAGCGCAGACCAAATGGCCAGCGGCCGAGTGGCATTACTTGGCGATGCCGCGCACCCGATGCGACCATATCTGGCGCAGGGTGCTGGCATGGCTATCGAAGACGCAGCCGAGCTCGGTCGCTGCCTGTCAGGTGTCATCAGGCCGTTAGCCGACGTGCCGCTGGCACTGCGCCACTATGCCTTGCAACGCTGGGAGCGCAACGCTCGGGTACAAGCCAGAGCCTTGCGCAACGGCCATATTTTTCACGCCACCGGGCCGTTGCGGTTGGGTCGAGACCTGTCGCTGTGGCTGCTCGGTCAGCGCTTGCTAGACGTGCCGTGGTTGTACAGGGTGCCTGTATCAGGCAGCCCGATCCATGCACCCAGAGCGACCCGGCAACTGCGTTGAAGGCCGGTAAGATGCAAAAGGTTTGTTAAAAAATTAATCTCTAAATATCAGGAGACAAGATGAGTTCAAATAACAAAGTAGCGGTCGTCACAGGTGCGGGTACTGGTATTGGTCGAGCGGTTGCAATGGCTTTGCTCAAGGCTGGTTACAGCGTGGCGCTGGCTGGTCGACGCATCGAGCCGCTTGACGCTGTTGTGACAGAAGCCAAGGCCCTAGGTTTCGATCGTGCTTTGGCAGTTTCGACGGATGTTTCTAAACCCGATTCCGTGACGGCACTGTTTGAGCAGACGCGCCAGACCTTTGGCCGTGTCGATGTGTTGTTCAACAACGCCGGTGTTGGCCTGCCGTCGGTGGGTTTTGACGAGCTGACTTTCGAGCAATGGCAAAACACAGTCAATATCAATCTGACGGGTTCTTTTTTGTGCGCACAGGCAGCTTTCAGGGTGATGAAAGCGCAAAGCCCGCAAGGCGGCCGGATCATCAACAATGGTTCGATTTCCGCCCACGCACCGCGGCCTAATTCAGCGCCCTACACATCGACCAAACACGCCATCACCGGGCTGACCAAATCCATCTCTCTGGACGGTCGTAAGTACAACATCGCTTGCGGTCAAATCGACATTGGCAATGCGCTGACGGAGTTGTCGCAACGCATGTCCACGGGCGTGATGCAGGCCAACGGCGAGATCGCCATTGAAGCCATGATGGACGTTGAGCACGTGGCCAACTCGGTGGTTCACATGGCCAGTTTGCCGCCTGAAGCGAACGTACAGTTCATGACCGTGATGGCCACCAAAATGCCGTTCGTCGGGCGCGGTTGAACTTCTGCTGAAAGTTAGCTAAGCCGGCCCAGTAGCAAAAATTCCATCAGGGCTTTTTGCACGTGCATACGGTTTTCAGCTTCATCCCAGACCACTGACTGCGGCCCGTCGATGACGTCGGCTTCAACCTCTTCACCACGGTGTGCGGGCAGGCAGTGCATGAACAACGCATCAGGCTTGGCGGCAGCCATCATGTCGCTGTCGACGCACCATTCGGCGAAGGCTTTTTTGCGGGCTTCGTTTTCGGCTTCATAGCCCATGCTGGTCCAGACATCGGTGGTCACCAGATCGGCGCCAGCGCAGGCTTGCATCGGGTCTTTGAAGACAGCGTAACTGTCGGCTGAACGGATACCAGCAATCGATTGGTCGACTTCGTAACCGCCTGGTGTGCTCAGATGCACTTTGAAGCCCAAGATCTCGCTGGCCTGCAGCCACGTGTTGGCCATGTTGTTGCCGTCGCCAACCCAAGCCACTGTCTTGCCTTTGATCGAACCGCGGTGTTCGATGTAGGTGAAGATGTCGGCCAGAATCTGACAGGGGTGAAACTCATTGGTCAGGCCGTTGATGACGGGCACACGCGAGTGTTCCGCAAAGCGTTCAATTTTGGTCTGCTCGAAGGTTCGGATCATCACCAGGTCAACCATGCGGCTGATGACTTTGGCGCTGTCTTCAATCGGCTCGGCGCGGCCCAATTGGCTGCCCTCGGTGGTGAGGTTGACGACCGTGCCGCCCAACTGGTACATGCCGGCTTCAAAACTCACGCGGGTACGGGTCGAGGCTTTTTCAAAAATCATGACCAGCGTGCGGTCAATCAAGGGTTGGTGCTTATCGTAAGCCTTGAATTTTTTCTTGATCAGGGCAGCACGCTCAAACAAGTAGGCGTAGTCGCTGGCGTTCAGGTCACTGAACTGCAGGTAATGTTTGATCGGCAGGGGGGTCTTCGTGTTCATGCCTTTTCCTTCAGCAGTTGATGGATGAGCGGGCACAAAATGCTGACCACTTCGTCGGCTTCTTCAGTGGTCATGATGAGCGATGGCACCAAGCGAATGACCGTGTCAGCGGTGACGCTGATGAGCAGGCCGTTGGCCGCACAGCGCACGACCAACTCGCTGCAAGGCAGGTGCAATTCAACACCCAGCATGAGGCCGCGGCCACGGATTTCTTTCAAGCCGGGCAGGCTGCCAAGCTCGCGCGCAAGTGCCGCTTTCAGGTGGTCGCCGACCTTGACTGCGTTGGCGAGCAAGCCTTCTTCTTCCATGATGCGGATGGTTTCCACCCCGGCGCGCATGGACAGCGGGTTGCCGCCAAAGGTGGTGCCGTGGTTGCCCGGCTGGAAGATGTGCGCGGCCTTGGGGCCTGCCACCACTGCGCCCACCGGCACGCCCGAGCCCAGGCCCTTGGCCAACGGCATCACGTCGGGTTGGATACCCGCCCATTGGTGGGCAAACCATTTGCCAGTCCGCCCCATGCCGCACTGCACTTCGTCGATCATCAGCAGCCAGTCGCGCTCGTCGCACAGTTGGCGCACCTGCTGCAAGTATTCGATGCGCATCGGGTTCACGCCGCCTTCGCCCTGGATGGTCTCGAAGAACACGGCGGTGACGTTGGGGTTATTGGCGGTGGCCGCCTTGAGCGCTTCGATGTCGTTCAGGGGCACGCGAATGAAGCCTTCGACCAGAGGGCCAAAGCCTTTTTGGATTTTTTCGTTGCCGGTGGCGCTCAGCGTGGCAATGCTGCGGCCGTGGAAGGCTTTTTCATAGACCACGATTTCGGGGTGCTCGATGCCCTTGTCGTGGCCAAACTTGCGCGCCAGCTTCAGCGCGGCCTCGTTGGCTTCCAGCCCGGTAGAGCAGAAGAATACATTGGTCAAGCCCGACAGCTCCACCAGCTTGGCGGCCAGCGCCTCCTGGAGGGGGATGTGGTAATAGTTACAGCTGTGGATGATCTTGCCGATCTGGTCTTGCAGGGCGGGCACCAGTTGGGGATGGTTATGGCCCAGGGTGTTGACCGCAATACCGCCCAGACCGTCCAGATACGACTTGCCATTCACGTCCCACACGCGGCAGCCTTGGCCGTGCGACAGCGCAATCGGCAGGCGGCCATAGGTGTTCATGGTGTGGGGCGAGGAAGCCTCTTGATTAGCGGTCATGCAGTTCTCCAAAGTAGACACGATGTGGCGTAGCCCCGAAATAAGGGCATCGGGCTCGGCGTCACATCCCAGTAGACAAAAATTCAGGGCCACAGGAACCGCTGAAACGCAATTCTAGGCGCAGAGATTGCTTGGTTTTTTGACAATTACGCATTACAGCGATGCATTGCCGGGCACTACCAGGCCCCTGATCTGGCCCAAGTCTTCTATAAGATACAATTATTGTGCACCGCAGCAAATCTACCCAACACGTGCCATTGGCGCTATCATTCCAGCACAAAGTGCCCTACAAACCAGCCTATCAGCACGGTTTGTTCCACGCACACAACCCCACTGAAAAGTCCCACTGATGGTTTCAACCTCCGCCAAAGAAGTTTTTATCCAGGGTGTCACGCACGACGGAAAAACCTTCCGTCCCAGTGACTGGGCTGAGCGCTTGGCGGGAGTGTTAAGCCAGTTTCGACCCGGCGGCGCACAGCCTGGCAGCCACCTGAGCTATTCGCCCTGGTGCGTGCCGACCACCATCAACGGCACCAAAGTAGTGATCTTGCACAGTGATTTGCGCGACTATGACGTGATGGCCTGGGACTTTGCCATCAATTTTGCGCGGGACAACGGTTTGCAGGTCGTAGAAGCCTGCCTGATTCCCGAGTAAACCCGGCAAGCGGCTCTGCCCGCACAGGCACGGTGGCTACGCCAGCCTGAACGCGGCTACCGTGTGCACCAATTGCTGTGCCTGCTGCGTCAGGCTTGCAGCCGAGGCCGCGCTTTCCTCCACCAAAGCGGCGTTTTGCTGGGTAGCCTGGTCCATTTGCGAAACGGCCTGACCCACCTCATTGACTCCAGCACTTTGCTCGGCACTGGCGGCACTGATTTCGGTAACGATGGCCGCAACCCGTCGGATGGCACCGACGATCTCGTCCATGGTTTGCCCAGCCTGCCCTACCTGCAATGTGCCTTGATCGACCCGCTCCACACTGGTCGAAATCAGCACCTTGATTTCGCGGGCCGCCTCGGCACTGCGCTGGGCCAGGTTGCGCACCTCGCTGGCGACCACCGCAAAACCACGGCCCTGCTCACCCGCACGGGCCGCCTCGACCGCCGCATTCAGCGCCAGAATATTGGTCTGAAAGGCGATGCCGTCGATCACGCCAATGATGTCGGCAATCTTCTTCGCGCTGTCGTTGATGCCGGTCATGGTGTGCACCACCAAGTCCATCATCTCGCCACCTTTAACGGCTACCTGGGTCGCGCCCAGCGCCAATGTATTGGCCTGCTGCGCGTTGTCCGCGTTGTTGCGCACATTGCTACCCAGTTGCTCCATCGTGGCAGCGGTTTGCTGCAAAGCACTGGCCTGCCGTTCGGTGCGGTTTGACAAGTCCTGGTTGCCTTGCGATATCTGGGCACTCGCAAGCGCCACTTCTTCGGCGTTGGATTTGACATCGCGCACGATGCCCGAAAAACTGGCCTGCATACGGGCCATGGATTGCAGTAACTGCACCGTCTCGAAATTGCCTGCAGGCTGGATGTTGGTGGCCAGATCGCCCTGTGCTAAACGGTCCGCCACCGCCACCGCGTAAGCCATGGGCTGCGTCATGCTGCGGGCCAGCCACAGAGCGCAAGCCAACATCACCGCACAAGCCAGCAACAGCGATGCGCCGATCGTGAAACGGGTCGTCTCCACATGCTGCTTTGCCTGCGCATTCAGGACCGTACCGTTGCGCTGGATGGTGTCAGAAAGACCCTCCATCTCCTTTTCCAATTCTGAAAAAGCGACCTGCAATGCGGGCATGGCAGCCTGGGCGGCCTGCAGATCCGAGCTGGACGCGGTCACCACCAGCGCAGCAGAGGCAATGTACTTCGCCACCAGCGGCTGCACTTTGACCAATGCGCTACTGCTCTCCGCCGTCAACGGCATGGCCTGTAGCTCGGCCAAGGCTTTGGTGAAGGTTTCTGCGTGCTCTTTCAGCCCCTTGTCGGCTTCTGCCACCTGGGCCGGGCTTTTCTCCATCGCCCCGAGAATCGCCAACTGGGCATCGCCGCGCACGGCGTCGTGCATCATGTCGGCCTCTTGGCTGGTTTGCAACGCTACGCTGGCCTGGATGGCGTCGTCCAGAGCGCCCCCCAGGCGGGACGATGCGTACAGGCCAATGCCACCGGTCAAGCCCGCCAGCAGCGTGCCAGCCAAGCCAAAACCAATGATCTGGGTGCGCAGTTTCATGCTTGTCTCCCTTGCCAAAGTCGTCAACAAAAAATGGCGCATCGGCAACCGTGAAAATTACCCCTGCAACAGAAGCATTCTGATACACGCTAACCCATATATCCAGACCTGCGAACGGAAATACCAAAATTGGCCCCCTAAACTGTATGCACTTAAAGCGCACAAAAAACGGGTTTCCCCGCTATTGCGCATGTCAGCCTTGCGAGAGAATTTCATGGCTATGTCATAGAGCGTCTCTAGCATCCCTCCTTTTCTCTTCCATTAGGAATTCGCATGCACATTTCCCGTTTGGCCTTGGCCGTGGCGACCGCGGCATTCACACTCTCGACAGCCCAGGCGCAGACCGAGATCCAGTGGTGGCATTCGATGAATTCGGTCAACGGGGAGTGGGTCAACGACCTGGCCAAAGACTTTAACGCCAGCCAGAAAGACTACAAAATAGTGCCCACTTACAAGGGCCAGTACGATGAGTCGATGACGGCCGCCATCGCCGCCTTCCGCGCGGGCAATGCACCCCACATCCTGCAGGTGTTCGAGGTGGGCACGGCGACCATGATGGCCAGCAAAAAGGCCATTGTTCCGGTGGGCCAGATGATGAAAGACGCGGGCGAGAAGTTCGACCCCAGCGCCTACATTCCGGCCGTGGCCAGCTACTACACCGCGGCCAATGGCCAGATGCTGAGCTTTCCGTTCAACAGTTCGACCACGGTTTTCTACTACAACAAAGACGCCTTCAAAGCCGCTGGCCTGAACCCCGACAAAGCCCCCGGCACCTGGCCGGAAGTCGCCCTGGCCGCCGCCAAGCTCAAGGCCAGCGGCCACAAATGCCCGCTGTCCATCGCCTGGCAGGGCTGGACCCAGCTAGAGAGCTTTTCGACCTGGCACAACGTCGAATTTGCCACCAAGGCCAACGGCCTGGGCGGCATGGACGCGCGCATGAAGATCAACTCGCCGCTGCACGTGCGCCACATCGAGAACCTGGGCAATATGGCCAAGCAGGGCCTGTTCATTTACAAAGGCCGCGGCAACGTGCCCGAGGCCAGCTTTGTGTCCGGCGAATGCGCCATGATGACCACTTCCAGTGGCTTCTACGGCAATATCAAGAAGAACGCCAAGTTCGCCTTCGGCCTGGCCCCTCTGCCCTACTACCCCGATGTGCCCGGTGCACCGCAAAACACCGTCATCGGCGGCGCCAGCCTGTGGGTGTTAGCCGGTAAAAAGCCGGCCGAATACAAAGGCGTGGCCAAGTTCTTCAGCTATATCTCCAGCCCCGAAGTGCAGTCGGCCAGCCACAAACGCACCGGCTACCTGCCGGTGACCACGGCGTCCTTCGTGCTCACCGACAAGTCCGGCTTCTACAAGGAAAACCCCGGTACCGACGTGGCCCCCAACCAAATGATCCGCAAGACCACCACCAACTCGCGCGGCATCCGCCTGGGCAACTACCTGCAGGTGCGGGCGATCGAGGACGAAGAACTGGAACAGGTCTGGGCCGGCAAAAAGACCGCCAAAGAAGCCCTGGACAGCATCGTGCTGCGCGGCAACGAGCAATTAGAACGCTTCGAAAAAGCAAATAAACAGTAACACCCCCAGGCTGCAAGCTTCGCGTTTTCGCCAACCCCCCTCGCATGGGTTTGAAAAACCGATGCGACAAGCAGGGGGCGAACCCAGTGGCCCGGCAAAGCCGGTTCCACGGGTTCCCACCTGAAAGCCGTTGTGCCCGACGACCTGTGCGCAATAGATAAAACGGAGTTAGCCCAAACACCCATGGAAAAGCGCGTCGTCTTTCACTCTAGCTGGCTGCCTTGGGCGCTCATCACGCCGCAGCTCATCGTCATCACGGTGTTCTTCTTCTGGCCTGCGGGCCAGGCGATGTTGCAGTCGCTGCAGCAGTCGGACGCGTTCGGCACCTCGGTCGATTGGGTGGGGCTGGAGAACTTCCGCAATCTGTGGAACGACGCGAGTTACCTGGCCTCGTTCAAAACCACCGCAGTTTTCTCCATTCTGGTGGCAGGCCTGGGCATAGGCCTGTCGCTGGTGCTGGCGGTGTTTGCCGACCGGGTCATCAAGGGCAGCAGCATCTACAAAACCCTGCTGATCTGGCCGTATGCGGTGGCACCGGCGGTGGCAGGCGTGCTGTGGCTGTTCATGTTCTCGCCCAGCATCGGCATCGTGGCCTACTGGCTGGGCCTGCTGGGGCTGGACTGGAACCACCTGCTCAACAGCACCCACGCCATGGCCTTGGTGGTGGGCGCGGCGGTGTGGAAGCAGCTGTCGTACAACTTTTTGTTTTTTCTGGCGGGTCTGCAAAGCATCCCCAAATCATTGATCGAAGCGGCCGCCATGGACGGTGCCCGGCCCTGGCGGCGCTTCTGGACTATCCAGTTCCCGCTGCTCACGCCCACCAGCTTCTTTCTGCTGGTGATCAACATCGTCTACGCATTTTTTGACACCTTCGCCATCATCGACTCGACCACCCAGGGCGGGCCGGGCAAAGACACGGCCATCCTGGTCTACAAGGTGTACTACGACGGTTTCAAGGCCATGGACCTGGGCGGCTCGGCGGCCCAGTCGGTGGTGCTGATGGTGATCGTGGTGGCGCTGACGGTGGTGCAGTTCAAATTTGTCGAAAAGAAAGTGAATTACTAATGGCGAACTGGCATGGTTGAGCGCCGTAGCTTTGCAGGCATTTTGGCCCACGTGGTGCTGGTTCTGGGCGTGCTGGTGGTGGCCTTTCCGGTCTACGTGACCTTCGTGGCCTCCACCCACACGGCGCTGGAGATGGTGCAGCGCCCGATTCCCATGCTGCCCGGCTCCCACTTTATCGACAACTACCTGACGGTGCTGCGTGGCACGGGCTCCAGTGGCGGCTCGAACGCGGCCGTGGGCAAGATGATGGTGGTCAGCCTGGTCACCGCCCTCATCATCGCTTTCGGCAAGATCGCCATCTCACTGCTGTCAGCGTTTGCGCTGGTGTACTTTCGGTTTCCGTTCAAGCAGTTCTTCTTCTGGGCGATTTTCGTCACGCTGATGCTGCCGGTCGAGGTGCGCATTGGCCCCACCTACAAGGTGGTGGCCGATCTGGGCATGCTCAACAGCTATGCGGGCCTGACGATTCCACTGATCGCCTCGGCCACGGCCACCTTCTTGTTCCGCCAGTTCTTCATGGGTGTGCCAGACGAGCTGGTGGAGGCTGCGCGCATGGACGGCGCCGGGCCGATGCGATTTTTCAAGGACATCCTGCTGCCGCTGTCTACCACCAGCATGGCGGCCCTGTTCGTGATCCAGTTCATCTACGGCTGGAACCAGTACCTGTGGCCGCTGCTGGTCACCACCAACGAAGACATGTACCCGGTGGTCATCGGCATCAAACGCATGATCTCCGGCGGCGACGGCCAAACCGAATGGAACCTGGTGATGGCCACCGCCATCCTGGCCATGCTGCCACCCGCGCTGGTGGTGATGCT
>CANFSO010000020.1 GCA_947449895.1 Comamonadaceae bacterium | reverse complement strand
TGCGTGCTGCATTGCTGCACGTTTTGCGTTTGGCTTTTAGAGCCTTCAACGTTGTTGCCAACCACCGCGCCACCGACCAAGCCGATCATGGTGGCCAAGGCGCGACCGCTGCCATTGCCGATGGCATTGCCCATGGCACCGCCGGCGATGGCGCCTATGGCCGCACCGGCACCGCTTTTTGGCGCTTCGGAGACCACTGCAGCTGTGCTGCAAACCTGGCGCGGCACAGCGACTTGCTGGATCACCGCGGTGCTGGTGATGACGCGGGCGAGGATTTCTTGGGCCTGGGCACTGACGCCGCCAAACGCGCCGACGGTGAGTAAAACGGGCAAAGCGAATGATTGTGCGATTGATTTAGCCGGGGTGTAGCGCATGTTCAAAGTCCTATTGCTGGCACCACGCGGTCTGAAATAAGTGCGTGGCCTGCATTAACTGTAACGATGCAGACGCGTTTGGGTGGACAGCCGCCGGGTAAATAAACGGTAAAGACGCCGCTAATCGTTAAAAACGCTGCTGGTTAAAGCTCCTCCGCCCAAACAAGCGGGTCAAAACCAACCGTGCTGCGGTTTCCCCATTCCACCACCGGCCGCTTGATCAGGCTGGGTTGGGCCCGCATCAGCGCATGCGCGCTGGCGGCGTCGACCGCTCCTGCTTGTTCTTGCGGGTCGAGCTTGCGCCAGGTGGTGCCCTTGCGGTTCAGCAGCTTTTCCCAGCCCAGCGCAGCTTCCCAGGCCGCCAGCCGGTCAGCGGGTACACCGGCCTTCTTAAAGTCATGAAATTCATGCACCAGTCCTTGGGCCGTGAGCCAGGCGCGGGCTTTTTTAACGGTGTCGCAGTTGGGGATGCCATAGAGGATGATCATCCAGCTATTTTCGCAGCTTGCGCGACAATGCGGATCACATGGAACATCTCAAGACTATCGACGACTGGCTGGCTTATTGCGAGCAAATTCACCCCCAAGGCATCGACATGGGGCTGGAACGTGTGCGCAAAGTGGCGCAGCGGCTGGGTTTGGCTTTCAAGTGCCCGGTCATCATGGTCGCCGGCACCAATGGCAAAGGTTCGACTTGCGCCATGTTGGAAGCGATTTTGTTGGAGGCTGGCTACCGCACCGGCGTTTACAGCTCGCCGCATTTGGTGCATTTTGAGGAACGCGGTCGAATTCGCGGCGATGTCGTCAGTGCGGCCTCCTTGCTGCCGTATTTTGAGGCGGTGGAGCGCGCCCGCATGCAAGCCGACGCGGCGGACGATTCTGACGCTCAGGGCGTGATTTCGCTGAGCTATTTTGAGTTCACCACCTTGGTCTTTTTGAAGCAGCTGGCCGACGCCCCGCTGGACGTGGCGATTTTGGAGGTCGGGCTGGGTGGCCGACTCGACGCCATCAACATCATCGACGCCGATTGCGCTGTCATCACCAGCATCGACCTCGACCACATGGAGTTGCTCGGCAATGACCGGGAAAGCATTGGCCGAGAAAAAGCCGGCATCATGCGCGCTGGGAAGCCGGTCGTTGTGAGCGACCCGGTGCCGCCGAAAAGCGTGCTGCAAGTCGCCGCAGACTTGGGCGCTGACCTGTGGCGCTTCGGTCATGACTTCAATTTTTCGGGCGACAAGCTGCAGTGGGGCTGGGCCGGTCGCGGCAGGCGTTATTCGGGGCTGGCTTACCCGGCGCTGCGCGGTGCCAACCAGCTGGTCAACGCCGCTGGCGTGCTGGCCGCCTTGACGGCGGTGCGCGACTTGTTGCCGGTGACAGCGCAGGCGGTGCGTGTCGGCTTGTCGATGGTCGAGTTGCCGGGGCGCTTTCAGATCGTGCCTGGCCAGCCGACGCTGGTGTTGGACGTCGCGCACAACCCGCATTCGGTGGCGGCGCTGGCTGAAAACCTCGACGCCATGGGTTTTTACCCCTGCACCCACGCTGTTTTTGGGGCTATGGCCGACAAAGACCTAGCCCCCATGTTGGCCCGGCTCGATCCCTTGGTGGACAAGTGGTATTTCACTGATTTACCGACGCCGCGCGGTGCAAGCGGCGCTGACTTAGCTGCCCGCTGGCAAGCTGTGCAAAAGCGCGCGGACGTCACTTCAGCCATCTTTGAATCGCCCCGGCAGGCGCTTGACGCAGCGGTCGCAGCTGCCAAGCCCGCTGATAGAATCGTGGTCTTCGGTTCTTTCTACACGGTGGGCGGTGTACTGAAAGACGGACTGCCCCGCCTAGCGGCGCAGCACATGGCCGGTTAATTCAGCCCTCTCAACAGATCTCCAACGGACACAACCACGACCATGTCGTTTTTCAACCTCCGCCGGGGCGGTCAATCTTCCAAATCAAACAAAGCCAAGGCTGGCGCTAACGCAGCGGCCGAAAGTACGGACATCGTTCGTAAGCGAGCCAAACACCGCCTGATCGGGGCTGCTGTGCTGGTCTTGATCGGCGTGGTTGGCTTTCCGCTGCTGTTCGATTCACAGCCACGGCCCGTGCCGGTGGACATCGCCATCGAAATTCCCAATAAAAGCACGGTCAGGCCACTCATCACACCGCAGCCCGTTCCTGCCTCGACACCGGTGGCACAGACGCCGCCGCCAGCAACAGCTGCAGCAGTTGTGCCCAGCACGCCGCCTACGGAGGAGCCAGTCAGCGCGAAGCCTCCCGTCGTCGTAGCGCCAGTAGCGGCTGCAGTCGTTGCCGCTGCGCCTCCACCCCTCACCAAAAAAGAGCCCGAGCCTAAACCGTCAGCGGCTCCAAAAGTGGACGACAGCGCTCGGGCATTGGCCTTGCTTGAAGGCAAAACCGCTGCGTCTGTGTCCACTACTGACTCCCGGATGGTGGTTCAGGTTGGTGCTTACGCGGATACAGCCAAGGCCCGTGAAACTCGTACCAAACTTGAAAAAGCCGGCATCAAAACCTACGCGCAGGTCGTTGAAACCAAAGATGGTAACCGCACACGTGTGCGCGTCGGACCTTTCGCCAATCGGGCTGAGGCCGAGAAAGCCGCAGCCAAGATCAAATCTCTTGGCTTGCCAGTCACCATTCTGACTTTGTAAAATTGAGGGCTGTGTTTGTTCGAAGTTCCTGCCGTCGCCACTGTGGCTTCCATCGCTACCATTGACTGGGTCTTGCTGGCCGTGCTTGGGTTGTCGCTTTTGGTCGGCCTCTGGCGCGGCTTGGTTTTTGAGGTGTTGTCGGTGCTGGGTTGGGTCGCCGCATTTTTTCTGGCGCAATGGTTTGCACCTGATGTCGCTGCGCTGCTGCCCCTGTCCTCAGCTTCGCAATCGATTCGCTACGCTGCGGCCTTTGTGCTGACCTTCATCGTCGCTGTGTTTGTGGCCGGTTTGCTGGCCTCCATCGTGAGAAAAATGGTGGCGGCTGTGGGCCTGCGCCCTGTCGACCGCTTGTTGGGCGGTGTTTTTGGATTGGTGCGCGGGCTGGTCTTGTTGTTGGCGGTAGCCGTGGCGATCAGCATGACACCGCTCAAAGACAGCCTGTGGTGGCAAGAATCAACAGGTGCGCCGGTTTTGTCGGCCGCCTTGAAGGGGCTGAAGCCGGCGCTGCCGGAGCAGTTTTCCCGCTATCTGAATTAATTTATGAACGGTCCATCATGTGCGGAATAGTTGGTGTTGTCAGTAACGCCCCAGTCAATCAACTGATTTATGACGGTCTCTTGTTGTTGCAGCACCGGGGCCAAGATGCCGCGGGCATCGTCACCCAACAAGGGCATAAGTTCTTCATGCACAAAGCCAAGGGCATGGTGCGTGATGTCTTTCGCACGCGCAACATGCGGGCCTTGCCCGGCAATGTCGGCTTGGGTCAGGTGCGTTACCCGACGGCTGGCAACGCCTTCAGCGAAGACGAAGCGCAACCGTTTTACGTCAACGCGCCGTTCGGTCTGGTGCTGTCCCACAACGGCAATTTGACCAACGCCGCTGAGCTCAAGGCCGAGCTGTTCAACACCGACCATCGCCACATCAACACCGACAGCGACTCCGAAGTGCTGTTGAACGTGTTGGCGCACGAGCTCGAAAAAACCACCCGTGGCCTGCCGTTGAAAGCCGCCGATGTGTTTGCCGCTGTGCGCGGTGTGCACAAGCGCGTCAAGGGTTCATACGCCGTGGTGGCGCTGATTGCCGGCCATGGTTTATTGGCATTCCGTGACCCGTACGGTATTCGGCCGCTTTGTTTGGGCCGTGGTCAAAATGAAAATGGCGGCACCGTCATGGTGGCCAGCGAATCCGTCGCGCTGGAAGGCACTGCGCACCAGTTTGAGCGCGACATTGCGCCCGGCGAAGCCGTCTTTGTGAATATGCAGGGCGAGGTCACTGCCGAGCAATGCGCCGAGAAAACGCAGCTCAAGCCCTGCATTTTTGAATTTGTTTATTTGGCCCGACCGGACTCGGTGCTGGATGGTATTTCGGTCTACCAAGCGCGTTTGAATTTGGGTGAAACGCTGGCCAAGCGCGTGGTCTCCACCGTGCCGCCGAACGAGATCGACGTGATCATCCCGATTCCTGAGTCCAGCCGTCCGAGCGCCACGCAACTGGCGCACTTGCTGGGCATTCCGTACCGCGAGGGCTTCGTCAAAAATCGCTATGTCGGCCGCACCTTCATCATGCCCGGCCAAGGCGTGCGCAAGAAATCAGTCCGGCAAAAACTCAACGTCATTGCCAGCGAATTCAAAGGCCGCAATGTCTTGCTGGTGGACGACTCCATCGTGCGCGGCACCACCAGCCGGGAAATTGTGCAGATGGCGCGTGACGCCGGTGCCCGCAAGGTGTACTTGGCCAGTGCCGCGCCGCCCGTGCGTTACCCGAATGTCTACGGCATCGACATGCCAACATCGGCCGAGCTGGTCGCACATGACCGCACTGTCGAAGAAATTCGCGTGGCCATCGGTTGCGACGCATTGATCTACCAAGACATTGAAGGCATGAAGCGCGCCATCAGCGCGCTCAACCCCAAGCTTGACGGCTTTGATGCCTCCTGCTTTGACGGCATCTATATCACTGGTGACATCACGCCTGAGACGATCGCCAAAATGAACGCAGCCCGTGGTGAGAACAGCGGCGAAGAGGGCGATGTGGATGTCTCGCGCTTGGCACTGCCCAATCCACAAGAGGCTTGATGAGTTGAGGAGAAGAGAACGCCATGACCGCTAAAAAATTACCCGCAAATTTGCACCGCGACACGCTGGCCGTGCGCGTGGCTGAAGACAAAAGCCAGTTCGGTGAAAACTCCGAAGCCCTGTTTCTGACCAGCAGCTTTGTGCAGCCTGACGCGGCCACCGCCATGCGCCGTTTTGCAGGTGAAGAAGAGGGCTATATGTACTCGCGCTTCACCAACCCGACGGTGACCAGCATGGAAAAACGGCTGGCCGCCCTCGAAGGCACCGAAGCCTGCATCGGCACCTCCAGCGGCATGGCCGCCATCATGCTGATGTGCATGGGCTTGTTGAAGGCCGGCGACCACGTGATTTGCTCGCAGTCGGTGTTTGGCTCGACCATCAAACTGATTGGCAGCGAGTTCGGCAAGTTCGGTGTTGAAAGCAGCTTTGTCTCGCAGACCGATGTGGCTGAATGGCAAGCCGCCGTCAAGCCCAACACGCGGCTGTTGTTTGCTGAAACGCCGACCAACCCGCTGACCGAAGTCTGCGATATCCGCGCCTTGGCTGACGTTGCCCACGCCGCCGGTGCGCTGCTCGCGGTGGACAACTGTTTTTGCTCCCCGGCCTTGTCGCAGCCGACAGCGATGGGCGCTGACCTCATCATCCATTCGGGCACCAAATACCTCGACGGCCAAGGCCGGGTGGTGGCCGGTGCGATCTGTGCCACTAAAAAACTCATCGACGAAAAGTTCGTGCCTGTGATGCGCAGCGCCGGCATGACGCTGTCGGCCTTCAACGCCTGGGTCGTGCTCAAGGGCATGGAGACGCTGTCGATTCGCATGCAGGCGCAAAGCGCCAGCGCGTTGGCGTTGGCGACTTGGCTCGAAGCGCAGCCTGGTGTGGCGCGCGTTTATTACCCCGGCCTGAAGTCGCATCCACAACACGCCTTGGCCATGCAACAGCAGTCCGGCATGGGCGGCGCGGTGCTGTCGTTTGACGTCAAGGGCGCTGGCCCGGAGGCGACCCGCAAGAACGCTTTTCATGTGATTGATTCGACCGAGGTGTGCAGCATCACGGCCAATTTGGGCGACACCAAAACCACCATCACGCATCCGGCTACCACCTCGCACGGACGCCTGAGCGAAGCCCAGCGCCAAGCGGCAGGCATCTCGCAGGCCTTGATTCGTGTTGCTGTGGGCCTGGAACACATTGACGACTTGAAGGCCGACCTCGAAAAAGGTTTGCGCAGCTTGAACGCATTGGCCTGAGTACTTTGGCTTGATCGACTAAGACACTGATGACACAAAAGACAAGAACACGCTTTGCCCCTTCGCCGACGGGCTTTATCCACCTCGGCAACATCCGCTCGGCGCTTTATCCTTGGGCTTTTGCGCGTTCTACGGGCGGTGATTTCATCTTGCGCATCGAAGATACAGACCTTGACCGTTCGAATCAAGCGTCGGTCGATGTGATCATTGAAGGCATGCGTTGGCTCGGCCTCGACTACGACGAAGGCCCGTTCTACCAAATGCAGCGCATGGACCGGTACAAGGCCGTGCTGGCCGAGTTGCAGGCCGCTGGCCATGTCTACCCTTGCTACATGAGCATGGCTGAACTCGACGCCCTGCGCGAACAGCAAATGGCCGACAAGCAAAAACCGCGCTATGACGGCACTTGGCGCCCTGAGGCGGGCAAGGTGCTGCCGGCTGTGCCGGCTGGCGTGCAACCGGTGCTGCGTTTCAAAAATCCGCAAGGCGGTGCCGTGGTCTGGGACGACAAAGTCAAAGGCCGCATCGAAATCAGCAATGACGAACTCGATGACCTTGTGATCGCTCGGCCTGATGGCACGCCGACCTACAACTTCTGCGTCGTGGTGGACGACATGGACATGGCCATCACACATGTGATTCGCGGTGATGACCACGTCAACAACACGCCGCGGCAAATCAATATTTTTCGGGCCTTGGGCAAAGACGTTCCGGTCTACGCGCATCTGCCGACCGTGCTGAACGAGCAGGGCGAAAAAATGAGCAAGCGCAGCGGTGCCAAAGCCGTGACGCAATACGCGGTGGAAGGCTACTTGCCCGACGCCATGGTGAACTATCTGGCGCGCCTCGGTTGGAGCCATGGCGACGACGAAATTTTCAGCCGTGAACAATTTTTGCAGTGGTTCAACCTTGACCATCTGGGCAAGAGCGCAGCGCAGTTTGATGAAGCTAAATTGCGTTGGGTCAACGCCCAGCATATCAAGGCCACGGCTGACGAGAAACTGGCTGAGTTGCTGGTGCCGTTCTTGCAGCAGCAGGGCGTGTCGATGGACACCGCGCGTGCCACCAAGGCTTGCGGCCTTTTCAAAGACCGCTGCAGCACGCTGGTCGAATTGGCAGGTTGGATTGCCTTGATAGACAAAGGCGCGACAGCCAGTGCAGAAGACATCGCCACGCACGTGTCGCCTGCCGTACAGCCCGCGTTGGCGAGCCTGGCCAAGGCCTTGGGCGATTGCGAGTGGAGCAAGCCGGTGATTGCTGCCGCCATCAAGCTGGTGCTCGCAGACGCCGGCCTGAAGATGCCACAACTCGCCATGCCGGTGCGCGTGCTGTTGTTGGGCACACCGCAGACACCTTCTTTGGATGCAGTGATTGAACTGATGCAACGAGAAGAAGTGTGTGCTCGATTGAAAAATGGTTCAGGAGTTTGAAAAGTCTCAAAATCCGGGCTATAATTTGAAGCTCGACGGATTCAGGGAAACTTGGACTACTTGGGGGTATAGCTCAGCTGGGAGAGCGCTTGCATGGCATGCAAGAGGTCAGCGGTTCGATCCCGCTTACCTCCACCATCGATACAGTTTTAGTTTTTTGAGCGCTGATTACAGCGCGGTCTAGGTTTTGACCCTATCGTCTAGAGGCCTAGGACACCACCCTTTCACGGTGGCTACAGGGGTTCGAATCCCCTTAGGGTCACCAGTTTCACCTTGGTGAAGTTGGTTAAACAAGTCGTCAGCACTTGGCTTCGCAAGAAGTGAACGTTGTCTACCAGGAGTGGTAGTTCAGTTGGTTAGAATACCGGCCTGTCACGCCGGGGGTCGCGGGTTCGAGTCCCGTCCGCTCCGCCAGTTAGTAAGGGCTCTTCGCAAGAAGAGCCCTTTTCTATTTGTGGCCCCGCACCACGCGGGCTGCCGGCCCTAGGCCAATTCTCTGTTTCTTGTTTTTGGCTGAATATCGTCTTTTGGGGCTATCAAGGTCGAAAATCGAATCACACCAGCGATAAAGCAAATTGCCGAAGTACTCACGCAACAGTTTGCGACACTGTCGGAAGAGGAGGTGTTTCGACTGCTACGTCGTGATATTGGGCTCGTACAGAAGTGATCCGCTAATGCGCGCGCACGACCAAATAGGGACCCTTCGTGCGAGTTTGGTTGGGAGCGCAAGTGGCTATTGGAGTTTGCAACTGAAACGTCAGCTTCGTGGCCGCAAGCGGACGGTCGCCATTGACCGGTAGCAGGCATCTCGAACGACAACTTTTAGGCTTGGCCAAATCACTGTCGGACCGTTGGTGAATAACGCGAATGATATCCCCACCGGGTAGAAGTTCCTTCTCGGTATCAAGCACCGTGCCACTCGCTTTCTTCAATGGAGAAACAATAATCGTCCTCCTATTTGTAAAATAAAATCATTGCGTTTAATTGAGAAAATGTAAAAAAATGATTCTTTTTGGTGTCCGCTCACCACTGGTCGTTGAGTATGAAGAAACATGCCATCGACTTGGCCTATCGATCACCGCAGGGGTCAGTGTCAATGGCGTGTCCCGAATGCTGGACCGTTCAATCATCGTAACTCTGGCCGAATTCGATCCCCTTGGGACCACTGATCACTTTGTCGCATGCGCCTTCACGCCCGCACGGCGCGCGGCGCTGATCGCCATGGCACAGGCACTGGGACTGGTTCTGGCACCAGCACTTGTCGACCCTAATGCGGTGTTGGCGCGCACGGTGCGCATTGGAGCAGGTAGCTTTGTCAATGCGGGTGCCGTGATCGGCGCGGTGTCTATTCTTGGTGAGGGGGTTCTGGTGAACCGGGCGGCATCGCTCGGCCACCACACGGTGCTGGGTGATCACGTCAGCATCGGGCCGGGGGCAACGCTGGCTGGAAATATCCATGTCGGGGCGAGGGCAATGATCGGCGCTGGGGCCGTCGTGTTGCCTGATATTCGTATCGGTGCGGGAGCGCTCGTAGCTGCGGGATCCTTGGTTCGCCGTCATGTGCCGGACGGGGCCTTTGTCGTGGGCAACCCGGCTGAGGAGAGACCCTTTGACCCAGCAAAATCGAGTCTGCACATCGTAGACGGCGAATAACCATGTTGAGTTTTCGATCAATGTGGGAGCAACTGGATGAATCCCCTGGTGCTGAATTTTTGGTAACACCACAGTACCGGCTGACCCGGCGCGACCTTCAGGGTCTGGTGCGCGGAATGTTGGCAGTTTTCGATGCCAATGGCCTTGTGCAAGGCAACCGCGTGCTGATCCTGACCCGGAACGAGGGGGCTGCCATTTCAGCCTTTGTTGCGGCGCTATTGGACGGGCTGGTGCCAGTGATGCTGTCGCCGGACACACCGGAAGACCGGGTTGCAGCGGTTGCATCGGCGGTTGATCCTGGACTGATCGTGATTGATGAAACTCGTCTTGGCGAAGGATGGAGGTGCGAGTTTCCCGCTCTTACTGTTGCAGCCTTTTTCGTTCCAGCGCCCCGGAGGGTACTGGGCTTGGGTCGAACGGTGCTCCCGGCAGTAGTTTTAGGCCTTGATCTGCCCGAGGGCAAGCGCGCACCCCACCTACCTGCAACCGGTGATGAACTGGCTTATTTGCTGTTCACCTCCGGAACCACACGGGCACCATGCGGGGTCATGGTGACGCGGCGCAATGTCTTGGCAAATCTTTCCACCTTATCGAGGCTGTTTTCTTGCAGCCCCCAGACGCGCCTCTTTAACGACATGGTTCTGGCACATGGCGACGGTCTGGTGCAGGGGCCTCTGCTTGCACTGGCCAATGGCTGTACGCTGATCCGCTCCGGCGGGTTCACTGTTTCTGGAATGGAAGCTTGGTTAAATCACGTGCGACTTGAGCGTGCGACCCACGTGATGACAGTTCCGACCATCTGGTCATTGGTCGATCGTTATGCGCAGCATGACGATTATTTCGACGCACCTGAATGCAGTCATCTGATGTCGGTCGCCGACCGGCTGGACCCCGACCTGTGGCGTCGGATGGAAACGCGTTTCAAACGTCCGGTGTTCAACCAATACGGGCTGACCGAAACTGTTGCGAGCGCGCTCTATGCCGGCCCACATCCCGAAATGGGCAGCTTCGGCACGATTGGTCTCCCGGTGGATTGCGAGGCACGTCTTGCTCCTTTGTCGTCTGATAGCGACAAAGGAGAGTTGCAGTTGCGCGGGGACAATATTTTCGCGGGTTACTGGAAAAATGCCGTGCACACTGAAGGCGCTTTCACAGCCGATGGCTGGATGCGCACCGGGGATCTCGCCGCAATGCGCCCGGACGGGTCTTATGAGATGCACGGCCGAATCAAGACAGTCATCATGACGGGTGGTTTCCTGATCAGACCCGAAGAGATCGACGAGGTTATGGCAACACATCCGGCCGTGACGCAATCAGTGACCGTGGCATTACCCGACCCAGACTTTGGAGAAATTCCGGTGACGGCTGTGGTGCTTTTTGCCGCAGTTGATGAGGCAACGCTGACTTCCCACGCCCGGGCGCGACTTGAAACACTAAAGGTGCCCAAGCGCATCATCGCTCTGCAGGAGATTCCGCGTGGTGATGCTGGTAAACCTCGGCTTAATGAACTACGCGCTGCCCTTACCGCCGCCATCAAAGGTGAGGCCGCGACCAGAACTCCGATTCCGACGGAAGATTCATTTGTAGCGATCAGCGCCCTTGCCGCCGAAGTGTTTCGCGTCGATCCGGCGTCACTACAGCCCACGTCCAACCCGGAAACCGTCCCAGGCTGGGACAGCTTTTCGCAGATCATGCTGATTATTTCCACGGAGGAGCGCTTTGGTATCCGCATTCCTGCCGCAAGAGTAGCCGGCATACGCAGCTTGGGCGAACTTCAGACCGTGATCCGAGATATCCGGGTATGACGAGCCGGGGGCTGGTTCTCATTTGGTGTGCCGTTATCACGTTGGGGACTTTAGTCGCCGTCGCTTCGCCTAATCTCAATGAGGATGAGGCCACTATTTTCGACAGCATCCCAGCCTCACCGGTCGTTGTCATTGGTTCCTCGTTGATGCTTCACGCTGTCCCCCCGTTGGGGAACGGCACTGGCAGTTTGTTGGGCGACGGACGTGCGCATGCCCGACTGGCGGTCAGCTCTATCACAGAGGTCCAAACGGTTGCACTACTGAGACTTGTTCTGAGCGGAGGAGCAAAGACGGTGCTGATTGAAGCTAATGCCCTAGCGTTCGATTTCGCGTCAAGCGCGCCGGCCTCGGATCAGGGCAGTATCCGGCCGGTCGCATTAATGCAGCCGCTTCTGGACCTGAGTACCCGCGCACGGCAGCCGTTGAGTGCTTTGATCAACCAGCGGCCTAGACTGACTTCAGAGGCGGAAAAGCTAGATACCGACTTTTCCGTGAAGCCGGGCGACATGGCAAAAAATTATCCGTTGCATCTGCGCTTTCCTGCACATCCGGAGGCGCTGCAAGCTGCCCTAACGATGGCTGCTGCAAACGGCATTGAACTGATCTTGATCGCGCCGCCAAGGTCGCAATTGGCGGCCAATGCAATGGGGTCAGAAGCCACGGAAACGCTTCGGCTCCATTTTCAGACCCTTGCCCATCGGCTGAATCTGCCACTTTTCCAGCCTTCCGCAGTTTGGCCGAACGACCACTTCATTGATGCGGCACATATGAGCCGTCGCGGGCGCACGCGTTTTCTCAAGGAACTAGCGCAATGGTGGCCAAGCAGACCATGACCCCTGAAACTCTATACATTGTGTTCAGCGCGCTCTTGGCGGTTCCCTTGGTCTGGGTCTTGCCGAAAGAACATGTTTGGACAGGAATGGCTCTGTGGACTATATTGGTCCTTTCCAGTCTTTCGCCAATGTCGGCGCTGTGGTTGGTCGGGGCATCGGTGCTGACCTCGGGGGTGATGACGTTGGGGGACAAGTTAGGACACAGAAACCTGTTGACCCTCTGTTGGAGTTTGGCCCTAGTCGCAGCCCTCTTGCTGTCCACCTCGATGCCCGGGGTAATGTGGGTCGGGGGCGCTTATTTCACCCTGCGTAATCTGCATGTGCTATTTGATTGGTGGATGGGACGGCTGACCAATCCAGGGCTGGAGCGGCACCTGCGCTATCAATTGTTCCTGCCAGTGCTGATGGCTGGTCCGATCAACCGCATACAGCTTTTCGAGCGGCAATGCGCACGGCAGCGCTGGGACCCAGCAACGTTTTTCACCGGGGCTGAACGTGCTCTCTTTGGTACGGCGCAGCTAGTTGTGGTGGGCGGATGGCTGATAGGAAGAATCCATTTAAAACTGGAAGATAGTGGACTAGCGCCGGGGATTTTTTGGCACGATTGGTTGATTTCGGCTCTCGATTGGGTTCAGCTCTATTTCACCTTCGCGGGGTTCAGCAGCCTTGCCTTGGGGATAGCGCTGATGATGGGGATGACCCTAGAGGAAAACTTCAACCGACCCTGGGCCGGGCGCAACCTAATCGAGTTCTGGTCACGCTGGCACATCACCCTTTCGCAGTGGTGCCGCGACTATGTATTTCAACCGGTCACAGCACTGACGCGGTCACCCGTTTTGGGGCTGATGGCAGCCATGGTAGCTATCGGGTTGTGGCATGAAGTTTCAACTTATTATCTTTTGTGGGCGGTCTGGCAGGTGGCTGGCATCATTGCCACGCGGATCGCCCAGTCATGGATTGAGAGTAACCCCAAGCTTGCAGTCTGGCCAAGTGCTGCTCCGTATCTGGGGCCGATTTTTGTTATGGGCTGGCTTTCGCTTGCCAAACCCGTTTTATCTCGTTTCCTGGAGCTCCAACTGCCATGACCCCTCTCACCCGTTTTTTGATGAAATACCTACCGCGCAGGGCCGTGGGTTATGCGTTGGCGCTAGCCTACATAGCAGCTCTGCTGGCTGTTTTTCTGCTGATCAGTCGCGACCAACAGAATATTCTGTATCTTGACATTGGACGGGGCAAATGAGTGAGGCCCTGCTGTTCATAGAGGACTGTTTCCGCTGCATTGCCGTCCTGAGTGGCGACAAAATTGACTGTCTGCTTTGATGCCCCGAATTGAAGGCTGCTGACAACCGCTTTGCCTGGCGGTCGTTGGAGGTTCTGAACCGAAGGACTGCTTCGCGCTTTTGCATATTGATCCCTGTTCCCGCCAGAAATTTCCCTGTTACGCAGTCAAAATTTCCCTGTTTAATTGGCGCCACCAAAGTCCGACTTAGGCGACCAACCCGCACCAGCACTGGGCGGTGCAGGGGTCGTTCGCCCAACTTGTGCGGAAGATTTTGCGAAATTCCCTGTAATTTTCCCTGTTACAGGGAATTTAGGCGGTGTTGAGACGCTTTCGCCAGTGACTGCGTCCGCTCCGCCAGTTAGTAAGGGCTCTTCGCAAGAAGAGCCCTTTTCTATTTGTGGCCCCGCACCACGCGGGCTGCCGGCCATCGGCCAATTCTCTATTTCTTGTTTTTGGCTGAATACGGCGTATTTGGACTATCTTTGTGCAGCCATTCTCAAGCGCCTCACAAGTTTTACACCTTTTGTTAAAGCCAATCATTCGTTGATCTTTGGGACTCACCCAATTTGCTAGACATTTCTTATCGCGCAGTTTGATGCTGCCGCAGATCATGACCACACGCGTACTGCCTTACCCTAGGACCGAAAGCGGTCAACTAATCGGCGGTCATTCGGGGATTCAGCTAAGAATAGCTGTCTTGAAACACCATCTGCACCTTCCGACGGTAGTCTTTGCGCGCCATGTTAACCAAGGCTTGGCGTTAGCGACCGGTCTATTAATCGACTGGATCCCTTGAACGCAAAGGTGTCAGCCGCGTTTGAGTGCACCTGAATGTCTCATCGCGTGCACCTAAATATTGCGCATTGCACACAGACGGTTCGCGAGCTGACTTTTGGCTTTGGCAAGCGCCGCAATCAATGATGTTGGAGTCGACCGAGCTCAGAGCGTTCAAACTACTTTGCACAAGAAGTCATGCGTGCACGGACAAGTTTTCTGGTGGTGTTTGCTTAAAGTCAAACCAGCGTTGCAGCAAGCTGAGCATGGTGCTCATCGGCCCGCGACGCTTCCACAGGAGCTTCCGACTATGCAACTCAATTTCACTCCAGCCGAGAATAAATTTCAGCATCACGCCAACATCCGTTTTTGCATCCGCAGCATGGCCGTTATGGCGATGAGTCTTTGCGGGCTGGCAATGATGGCTTCGACAGCCCGCGCTGAGGTTGCACCCACCCCAGCCACATGCGCTGCGTTGCAAGTGAAGTACCCGCAATTCAAAGGTAAGACGCTGGTCAATGCGATCAACCCGCATACCCCTGGCTACGAGACCATCGACGCCAAGGATCCCTCTAAATACATTGGCTTTGACATTGACCTAGGTGAAACCATCGGTGCCTGCCTAGGATTCAAACTGACCTACAAGCCCGTGACTTTTGCAGCACTCCTGACCACCTTGCAGTCTGGTCAGGCAGACATTGTTATTTCAGACATCTACGCAACCGAAGAGCGTGCCAAGGCAGCCGACTTCATCACTTACTCGAAGGTCTTCGACGGCGTGCTCGTTGCAAAGGGCAATCCTAAGAAAATCACCGGTATTAACACCTCGATGTGCGGCGCCATCGCCGCGGAGAACACCGGTTATGTTGAAGTGCCTTTGATCCAAGCGCTAGATCCGCAATGCAAAAAAATGGGCAAGCCCGAGCCTGAAATTCAACTCTACGACAACAATCAAAACTGCATTCAAGCCATTTTGGCCGGTCGTGCCGATACCTACGTAAACGACGTGAATACGGTGGACAGCGCAGTCAAGGCCTATCCCGACAAGCTTGAAAAAGCCACGGCTGTGTCGATCCCTTACTCTGTGGGTATTGCTGTGCCAAAGGGAAAAACAGACTTTCGTGACGCCGTGATGGCCGCTCTGGTCGAGCTGCAGAAGTCCGGCACACATGCAGCGCTGTTGAAGAAGAATGGCTTGCCGGTCGAAAACCTCGAAGCTCCTCGTCTCTTGGTGGCGAAATAAGATGGAACTGTTCCTCCACTATCTCAGCCTGCCCTATCTGATTCAGGGAATATGGTTCACTCTTGCGGCCACTGGTATCGGTTTGGCGGGCGGGGTGGTGGTGGGACTTCTGTTGGCGGCTATGCAGCTCAGTCGCTTCAAGCCCATGGCCGTGATCGCTCGCGGCTATGCTGTGATTTTTCGTGGCACACCTCTCGTGCTGCAACTGGTTTTTGTCTACGATGCATTGCCTTACGTGGGCATCAAGTTACCCGGCCTGCTGGCCGCAGGCGTCGCGCTGGCCGCCAATGAAGCCACCTTCATAGCCGAGATGTTTCGCTCTGGTGTGGTGGGCGTAGAGCGCGGCCAGGTCGTCGCCGGGCAGGCTTTGGGCATGACGCCGCGCGTGCTGATGCATCGCATCATTGCGCCCCAGGCATTGCGATCAATGATTCCGGCAATGGGTAACGAGGCTGTCAGTACCTTAAAAAATTCCTCGCTCGCCTCGGTCATTGCTGTTCAGGAGCTGACGCTGCGCAGCACTCAACTGGCGTCATCCACCTTTGACTTTTTCTCAATTTTTTTCGCGTCTGGTTTGATCTACTTGATCTTGACGGGCGGCATCAGCCTAGTGCAGTTATCGCTAGAGGCTCGATTTGACCTAGAGCGCCAGGCCGGGCTTCGCGGACTCGCTCGCTGGTTACCTTGGCGACATGCAGCAGCGCCGGTGGTTCTGGTTTCCGCTGCAGACAGCGCTGCCGCGCCCTTGATGCCGGAACTAACCACCAAACTTTCAAAGCCTGTTTTGGACGCCTCTCCTTTGGCAATTGTTGTCGATAGGACGGCACGTGCGTCCAAGCTGGCCGGTGCGCAGGTAGCGATCCGTGTGAATGGTGTTTCCAAGTCATATGGTGCGCAAACTGTGTTGCAAGACCTGAGTCTTACGGTTTCAGCCGGTGAAGTGGTGGCCTTGCTGGGTCCCAGCGGCTCGGGAAAAAGCACGTTACTGCGCTGCATCAATCATCTTGAGAGCTGGGATGCTGGGCAGATCCACGTCGGTGGCCACCGCCTCGGTTACCGCCCCGATGGGCAACTGATGACGCCGAGTGACCTAGCCCGAGAGCGCGCCCGCTTGGGCGTTGGCATGTTGTTTCAGCAGTTCAACCTGTTCGCTCACTTGAGCGCTCGCGAAAACGTGGCCGGCCCCCTGCGCTGGGTACACGGGTGGACTGCCGAAGATGCTGATAAACGTGCGCTTGCGCTACTGACTCGTGTGGGTCTGGCGCACCGGGTAGAAGCCTTGCCGCGCCACCTGTCTGGCGGACAGCAGCAGCGTGTCGCCATTGCGCGTGCACTCGCCCACGGCCCCAGCGTATTGCTTCTGGATGAACCCACCTCTGCTCTAGATCCTGAATTAGTCAACGAAGTGCTGGAGTTGATCCGCCGACTCGCCATTGAAGAAGGTTTGACGATGATCATCTCCACGCATCAATTGCGCTTTGCTGCTGAAGTGGCTGACCGCGTGGTCTTTCTTTCAGGGGGGCGCATCATCGAGAGCGGGCCTGCACTCGATGTTTTACAACACCCGAAACATCCGGAAACCGCACGCTTCCTCAATGTGATGTCCGCCGACGTGATTCCGCCTACCCACCCAACTACCCAAGCTCAATCATGAAACAACACACCCTGCGCGTTTCCCCTCAGACTGTTCACTGGGGTTATTTCAGCAAAACGGTCGCACCGTCGCTCGTTGTCAAGTCGGGAGACAGGGTGACCATCGAGACCTTGACACACCACGCCAATGACGACCATGAGCGCATGGTCGCAGGAGATCCCGGTGCTGAATCGGTGTTCGCTTGGACACGCGAACACAAGGCCATACCGCGACGAGGCGCCGGGCCTGTCGAAGGGCCCTTCAAACTGGGTGAGGGGGAAGGCGTTGGCGTACACCTGCTCACAGGTCCGGTGGTGATTGAGGGAGCAGAGCCGGGCGATGTCCTCGAAGTCCGGATTCTGGACGTCCGGCCGCGACCCAGTTGCAACCATTGCTATGCAGGCCGCTGTTTCGGCTCGAACGTGGCCGCTTCTTGGGGCTTTCACTACCATGACCTGATTGAAGAGCCTAAGCCACGGGAGGTTGTGACGATTTTTGAACTCGACACGGCGGGCGAGCCTTTTGCACGCGCCGTGTACAACTACGTCTGGACACCACAGACCGACCCAGACGGCGTGGTGCACACCAATATCGACTACCCCGGCGTTCGCGTCGATCATCAGTTGATACGCAAACGAGAGAACATTTTGCGCAACGTCAAAGTGCCAGCCCGATTGCACTTTGGCACCATGGGGCTGGCACCTTCCGAGTCCGATTTCGTCAGTTCCATCCCGCCGAGTTACACCGGTGGCAACATCGATGATTGGCGCATTGGCAAGGGCGCGCGCATGTATTACCCGGTTGCAGTGCCCGGTGCGTTCTTCTCTGTGGGCGACCCGCATGCGGCGCAAGGCGATAGCGAACTTGGAGGAACGGCCATTGAAACGTCCTTAACGGGTGACTTTGAATTCATCCTGCACAAGCAGTCGGAACTCGAAGGAACTCTGCTCGAAGGCTTGGACCACCCCTTACTAGAAACTGAAGAACAGTTGGTGGTTTACGGTTTTACCTTCCCGAATTATTTGGCCACGCTCGGTCCAGATGCTCAGACCTTGGTGGGCGCGAAATCATCCCTAGATCCAGCTATGCGCGACGCCTTTCGTAAGCTGCGCCGCTTGTTGATGACGGTGCACAAACTCAGCGAGGATGAAGCCATTGCTTTGCTGTCGGTTGGCGCCGATTTCGGAGTGACTCAGGTGGTGGATGCGAACTGGGGCATCCATGGCTCGATCCGCAAGAGCATCTTTACAGACGAGTGAGGGCTTTAGCGGCACGCGCCGCCGGTCGGCCGGCAAACAGTGATTTTCGGATCACTGCGTGCACCCCCCAATTGCCGTCGACCACTTGGGTCACCCCAAAGTCGACGGCTACAGACATTAATGAAATGGCCTCATCCTCGGTGAGTCCCATGGCAGTCATGAGAAACCGCCTAGTCTTGTGAAAGGCATCACGCATGGCCGGGTCCAGTGATGATTTTTCGTAAATCGCGCTGCGCGCCTTGTCGCCAAACTCCTTCAGGTAGTCTGAATGGCTGAAGCCATGAATCACCCATTCGTCGGGGGTCTCGACCAAGGGGTAATCAATATCAGCAAAGGGCTCATCTTTCAGATCCTTTGCCTTGTGAAGCACAAATTGGAAAACGCCTGTCAGTGAGCATTCGATCGCCGTTCCGCACAACTCGCTGTCACCTTGCGATGCATGCGGGTCGCCCACGGAAAACAAAGCACCGTCAACACCCACCCGCAGGTAAACGGTTGCTCCCTTGGAGATGCGCCAATTGTCAAGGTTTCCGCCAAAGCTGGAGGGCGGAATCGAATCCACAAGCCCCGCTTCCACAGGTGCGACCGCAATCACGCCAAAGTGCGGACGAACGGGGATGGTGACCCCCTCCAGTACGCCATAGTTCTCAACGATGGAGGCGCGGTCAACTGGCACGCCCGGGTAGTCGATCGTGGGATGTAGTACACCGTTCGGGTCGCGTTGCGGTGTCCACCGGAAGTTGTAGACGGCATGCGCACAAGCCTGCCCCTTGTTGCACTCGACTTCATAGATCGTCACTACCTCCCGCTGCTTGGGCTCTTCAATCAGGTCGTCGTAATGAAACCCCCACCAGGCGGCGGCGTTGCTGCCGAATGCACGCCCCTCGTACCTAGCGTTGGCCGCCAGTCGGGGAGCTAGATCCAAGATACGAACCTCCAGTACATCCCCCGGTTGCGCATCGTTTACGTAGATAGGGCCGGTGCAGATGTGCACGCCAAACCCTTCGCCGCTGCCTCGCCCGTAAATCGACGCGTCTATCGGTCCAGCCCCTCTACGGTCGACAGCTTTGTGCTCGCGCGTCCAGTGAAAAACGCTCTCGGCCCCGGAGTCGCCTTTGATCATGCGTTCATAGTCGTCATAGGCATGTTGAGTCAGCGTTTCAATGGTCACAATGTCTCCCGAAGCGATGCGGAGCACAGGAGGAATGGCGTGACTGAAGTAACCCCAGTGAATGGTATTGGGTAGGGCTGGCAAGTGATGATGTTGCCCCGTGATTTTCTCCACATAGGAGATGGCCTGCATTTGCGGATGTCCCATCGAAGCATTGGGCTCAGTGTCCTGAGCCGCTAGGTGATCACTAGGAACGAGGGCCAGCCGAACCTCCGGTTGCGACTCAAAATAACCTGAAGGCCAGCCGCGTTGAATGCGCTTGCGTAAGGACGTTTGGCTGACCGTATTGGCTTGCAGCCGATACTGGCGCGGCGACATTTGATACCGGTCACGAAAGCAATGGCTGAAGTGCGCCGGATCATTAAAGCCCCAACGAAAGCAGATATCTGAAATAGACAGGTGTCCATATTGCCTGTTGGCTAAGTCAGCGCGACTGCGCTCAAGGCGACGGTCACGAAGATAGGCTGTGAACGTTTGCCCAAGACCTTCGAAAAGTTTTTGGACCTGTCGTTCAGAAACATGATCGTGAGTTGCAACACTGCCCAAGGTGAGTGTGGAATCGCTCAGGTTGGCCTCAATGAACTGACACATCCGGTCTGTTGCGGCAGCATGTGACTTGCTGGCGACCTTCTGATCGGTATGACTCCATTCATCAAAGCAGGCCGTAATCAACTCTGAAAGGGCGGACTCTATTGGCGTTAACTCTTCGTCACCCAGCGCATCGAATGTATCAGCCATGGCGCCCAAGATGCCAGAAAAAAGTCGTCCTAAACCCGACCTTCCAGATAGATGGCCAAGTGCGGCGGACAAGCCCACCGGCGCCGGCGTTTTCAAAAGGGTTGTCGGTATCGTCACCATGAATTGTCGAAATTGGGAGCTCAAAACGAGATGGACCCCCGTGCGTGCTGCACCAAAGACGATATCGCCGGCACTCAGTTCAATCAACCGTGCACCGTCATGCAGCACCGCTTCGCCATCGAGGTTCAATGCAAGCCAAATCGCATCCTTCTTTTCCGGTGCGAGATGAATCGACTGCGGTGAAGAAGCTATGCGCGCCATGCCTATGCCACGCACGGTACGCCTAGATGTCAGTGTGCCAAACATTTTTTCCGAATTGGATATGGGCTCAGACCTAAGTCGGTGCATAAACAGTGCCTCGCACCATGCGCGGGAGCGCAGAGGCACGGGATAGCTGTCGGTTGTGAACTGTTCGATCGGCACTGAAACTTTCTGGGTTACTAGACAGGCTTACGCAAGACATATGCCGTGCCTTTGACCTTGAACGTCAGCCCACAATCTGGCGCAATACTTGCATTAAAAGTGCATGAGTAACTTCAAACTTCGCATGTCTGCCTACAGTCCCGAGTCTGCCGCTCCGAGCACATCGCCATGACCTCACCTATCTTTCACATGATTAACGGTGCACCCGATCCAGTTGCGCCTTTCAGCCATGCCGTCGAACAAGATGGTTGGGTATTTGTGACCGGACAAATGCCGTTCATCGGAACCTCGCTTGAGTCTTCGTATCCTCAAGGTATTGAAGCGCAGACACGTCAAGTGCTGAAAAACCTGCAGACGGTTCTGGCCGGTTGCGGCCTAGGACTCGAGCACATCCTGAGCGTTCGCATTTTTCTCACGCATTTCGATGAGGACTATGAAGTCATGAATGCGGTTTACGCCAGCCACTTCGCCGCCGGCCGGCGCCCCGCACGAACCTGTGTCGGCGTGAATGGCCTTGCGAAGGGTGCTCGCATTGAAATTGACCTGGTGGCACGCCGTGGAGATGTGTCTACGCCAGCATGCGACACGGCCTGAAGTTTTCAACCAAGGACATTTCTTATGAATAGTTTCGTGCAATCACTTATTTGTTCGGACGACCATGAGCTGGCTTGATCAATCCATCATGCGCATGCGCGGTTTAGGGAAAAGCCGTTCGACGCAAACCCATTTCTTGACTGAGACCCTGCAGGGGCGCTACCACTACACCATAGGCCCGTACTCGGACCCTGTGCTGCACGTCCAACCCGGTGACCGAGTGATCGTGGAGACGCGCGATGCTTTTGAAGGAAAAATCAAGTCTGAGCAGGACCTGCCGTCCAAAGTGCTGAGGATGCCTTTCGTGAATCCTCAGAACGGTCCGATCATCGTCGAGGGTGCCGAGAAAGGAGATGTACTGGCGGTTTACATTGAGTCGATCGCTCCGCGAGGGCCCAACCCACGAGGCACTTGCGCCATGATTCCGCAATTCGGTGCGCTGAGTGGTACATCGTTGACGGCACTTTTGGCCGAAGACTTGCCTGAACTGGTGCGCAAGATCGACCTCGACGAACAAGGTGTTTACTGGAGCAAGCGCGTCACGTTTCCTTACCGCCCACATATCGGCACGCTCAGTTGTTCACCCGAACTCGACTCGATCAACACCCTAACACCTGACAGTCACGGCGGCAATATGGACCTGCCCGACATGGGGCCTGGCAGCATCACCTATTTACCGGTCCAAAGCGAGGGCGGGCGACTGTTCATTGGCGACGCCCACGCCTGTCAAGGGGATGGGGAAGTCTGCGGAACAGCGGTCGAATTTGCCAGTACCACAACGATCCAGGTCGATCTCATCAAGCACTGGAACATCCAATGGCCCAGGTTGGAAAACGAGTCGGTGATCATGAGCATCGGCAGCGCCAGACCGTTGGAAGACGCTACGCGCATTGCCTACAAAGAATTGATACTTTGGATGGAGGCTGAGTACGGCTACGACCGATGGGATGCCTACATGATGCTCAGCCAGTGCGGGCAAGTGCGGCTCGGCAACTTTGTCGATCCTAAATACACCGTGGGCGCCGGTATCAGCAAGAAGTACCTCGCAGCGGTTTAGACCGCGGCGAATCATTTAACCTTCGCGCTTGAGAGAGCACGATCAAATTGAGGAAACATCATGGATCTGGGACTCAAAGGACTGAGGGCTGTTGTGACCGGTGGAACCAAGGGCATTGGTCAGGCCATTGCCAAAACCTTGGCAGTAGAGGGCGCACAAGTGGCCGTTTGTGCTCGCCATGCTGAAGAGGTTGCTGCAAGCGTCAAAGAGTTGAGCGCGTTGGGCATCAAAGCCTTCGGCTTGCCAGTCGACGTGTCCGACGCTGCCGCACTGGCTGCCTGGGTCAATGCTGCCGCGGCTGAGTTCGGTGGCTTGGACATCGTTGTGGCCAACGTCAGCGCGTTGGCGATCGCTGCGGACGAGGCCGCCTGGCAGCGCGGCTTTGAGGTTGACATGATGGGAACGGTTCGTTTGGTCAACGCTGCGATGCCTTACTTGGAAAAAAGCGCTAAGCCCGCTATCGTCACCATCGCCAGTGTCTCGGGTCGCGAAATCGATTTCGCCTCAGGCCCCTACGGCGCATTCAAGGCTGCGATCATTCACTACACCCAGGGTCTGGCTTACCACTTGGCGGGCAAAGGCATACGGGCCAATTCGGTCTCACCGGGGAATACTTACTTTCCTGGTGGAGTTTGGAGCCAGATCGAGGAAGGTAATCCTGAGTTCTTCAAGGTTGCACTTGGCATGAACCCGACCGGGCGCATGGGAACGCCACAGGAAATGGCCAATGCAGTGGCCTTTTTGGCCAGCCCGGCAGCCAGCTTCATCACGGGCACCAATCTGGTGGTGGATGGTGCCCTGACCAAAGGCGTTCAACTGTGAGTATTCACCCGAGAGGCTGCACGGCATAAACCAAAATATGTTCTTGCCCCATTTGCTTTTTTGGAACCGCAAACGGTCGCTACAACCTAGGCACTTCTAGTGCGCGATACAGATAGCTTTTGTAGGGTCTCCATTGCGCCTCACTTTTTTCTGTAAGAGCATTCTGGCGGTGTTTGGGCGCACATGCATGAAGGTGGACCCAGCTCTAGCGGGTAAGGCTGTATCTGCCTCAACAAACCCGTTTTCGCTGTTCCTCCCAGCGCGCCGGTGGATCCACCGCAATATCAAACAGTGGCAAGTGGTCCGGTCGCGCATCCTCCAGAATCGCCTTGACGATGTCCGCTGCCAGCGTGGTCAGGTTGACAATCCGGCTGTCATAGCTGTTGACGAATTCTCGAATCTATCTTTCTGGGAGACTGACTTTGCTCGACCCCAAAATATCGGAATGGCTCACCGTACAGCAGACTATCGAAAACAGCCTTATCCGCTGCATTGCCGCGCAAAACGCCCGGCTTCCACACGCCTGCTGAGATGTTCAGCGAATGTGTTGCATCGACCGGTTGAATCTGCCGGCGACCAACTGTCGGATTAGATCGACAAGCACTTGCGCCGGAATTGTCAAGGCAGGTAAGTTCTCGATGTCAGCGCGGATGCATTCAAGGACGAGGCGCTGAGGGAGTGCATGTCCGCACGAAACTTCAACCCGCAGCAGAGAGGCAATACTTTGACATGTTCAATTTGACCAAAGCCGGTGTAGCCACAGACATGAAGCATGTGGTCAAGCGCAAGCTAGGATGCGGTGACACCCAACGTTTCAGTGGAACTATGGTAGATGCTGTGTCGCAAGTAGTGTCAAGCAACATTGACGACGATTACTGCGAAGGCTTCAATGCCCTCAACAATCGTCCTAGAGCTTTAAAAGTTGAAAAATGGATGAGGTTCATGGCTGTTTAAAGACTATCCGTCAAGATGAAATCACCATGTCGAAGGTCGAGTCAAAATGAGCGCGTTTCTCAAATCAAAACGCTTGAAAAAAGAATCCGGATTGTGACGTTGCTTACTTGACGGTTTACTCTTCAGTCCCTGTTAGTCCTTCAGACTCACCCCTAGGACTTTCAGCTTTTTAGCATATGAATCTCTGCGATTGGCTGCCTTGGTCGCGGTGTCTACGGCTGCCTGAATAGCCTTTGGCCCCTTTCCTCCAACAGCCTTGATCAATCCGAATTTGTGAGCCGCATCCGTCTCCGCCCTCCTGAACGCGGCGATGATTTCGGCATGAGCAACAGATTGATTCACAAGGACTCTCTATAAGTACGATACTTTTTCTCATGGTCACCACACACACGAGCAGCGATTGACCGTGTTCCAGTCGTGTTGCGACTCGCAGAGACTGGTCTGCAAGCATGCCACGTGAGCAATCGCACTGCTACTTCATCATAGACAAAAATTGTCATTACTTATGTACGTAGAATTTTCAAGCGCCTGTGGGATGTCGTGATTCAAATATCGGCGCAATTCCTGAAGCAGACGCCACCGAATTTGGTAAAAGTTAACCAAAAAAATATTTTGAATCCACGTTGTTAGGCATGCATTGCTTAGGCGCTTGGTGGCGTTGCTTGCACCCCCTGCCCCGCCCGTCAGTGGCCTCCAAGGAGCCAACACGGTTGAATTAAACAAGTCGTGGAAATTGACGTCAACTAATACCGAAGAACATTTAGTACATATCTCAGGTCTGAATTTAGGATAAATGTCCCTTCAAGGGATGCGCTAGGTCAGATAAGTTCGTCGGACGATGACTGAAAAATTAATTAATTTCCCCGAAGATCGATCTTTGTACTTGGCGCAGGGGCGGAGCACCGAGTCCATAATTGAAATACCTTACGTATCGCATGCAAGGAAAAAAATTAGCCCCGAAATTTATTTCGTCAGAGAGCTTGCGACCTCAATATTTTATATTTTCAATAGGATAAATAAAATAGACGACGCATACATAAAATTTAATTTTATGGGTGATTTAAAGGCTGATGGAAAAGGCGGTGCAGTAGAAAGTCCATCGAGCCCGTATGAAAAATATTACGCCATATCAAAAATATCAGCCGATGAGAATATCAATAAAATATTCCAAAATGTTGAGGCGGTGGAGTGTCTTCCATTGAGCGGATTAAAAATAAATATAAATTTGTATGATGAGGAGGTATTAAAATATTTAAAAATTAAATCATGTGCGCATGAAAATTTATTGACATATAAAATTAATAATAATAGTGTTAGTTTGGCGCTGAAGTATCATGGTAATTCAGTGGCTAGGGTAACGGCTGAAGATTTTTTAGAAAAAATTAAGCTTTTAATAGGTCAATTAATTAATGGTATAAATTTTTGTGGAGATGGGCTATCTTTGGTTACTTCAAAAAGCATGCAATTTATTCCAGACCTTAAGCGTGCAATAGATAAAATTAATTTTGAACCAATACCCGTTAAGTTTTTTGAAGTATCTGAAGTTTATTCAAAGTGTAAGGCCGTCGCGGGTCCGACAAGTGAGTACGACTATGAGCACCTAAAAAATAAAACGATTCAAATAATCAATGAACTCATCAATATCGGAGTTTCACCCGGTGACGTTATTGCGATTCGTGGGGTAAGCAGTTTTGGAACAATCGCAAGTATTTTAGCGATCATGTCTGTAGGTGGGATATTGGTCATAATAGACAACCTGCTCCCTGATGAGCGTAAAGTTCTGATAGAAAAGACAAGCCGGGCAAAATATTATATTGATGTTAGCGATGATTATAATAAAACAGAAGCCTCTGGTAATATTGTTCGCACGCAAGAATGGCCGAGTAATAAAGATATTCTATCTGTCGATGTGAAGCCCACGCTAGGATCATCTAGTGAATATGACTGCGCTTATATATTTTTTACCAGCGGCAGTTCAGGCTCCCCTAAGGGTGTTCTTGGTTCACACCAAGGACTGGCACATTTTTTGGAATGGCAAAGGACCAAATATCCGATTGGACCTGGGGACAGAACAGCGCAGATCACAGCGCTTTCATTCGATGTCGTATTGCGCGACATTTTTTACCCATTAACCAGTGGTGCCTGCATTCACATTCCTGCTCGTGGCATTTTTTTAGATGCTAAAAAAATGCTTGAATGGGTCAAAACAACAAAAATCACGGCATTACATTGCGTGCCATCACTCATGAAAGCTTGGCTGCTTGCAGATACAGGTGATCAAGCATTTAAGTCGCTTAAATATATTTTCTTTGCAGGTGAACCGCTTACAGATTCATTGCTAAATAAGTTTAGAGCCGCCTCTGGCGAGGCGACAGTAATAACGAATCTGTACGGTCCAACGGAAACAACATTAGCAAAATTATTTAATAATATTGAGCATATTGAAGCTGGCGTACAACCTATAGGTATTCCGCAACCAGGGGTGGAGGTCCTTATTATGAAGGATCGAAAAACTATTTGTGGCCTTTGGGAAACTGGTGAAATCGCGATCAGAACACCTTATCGATCTAAAGGCTATTATGAGAATTCAGTGTTAACGCATCAGGCATTTGAAAAAAATATTTGGAGTGAAGACGCTGAGGATTTAATTTACTTCACGGGGGACTTGGGGCGATACCGCTCAGACGGCAAGGTTGAAATATTTGGAAGAATCGATTCACAAATAAAAATTCGAGGCGTTCGAATTGAGCCCAATGAGATAGAAGCCTGCATATTGAGTTTTCCTAGAATGAAGGACGCAGCAGTCACAACTCGTTATGGGCTGACAGGTGACAAAATCTTGTTGGCAGTTGTGGTGCCCGATTCATTTGAAAACTTTAACTCATTGGAGCAGGCTCATAATTTGCGAACAGCATTGAAAGAAAAACTTCAAGATGCAATGGTCCCCGGACGGATTATTTTCATGGAGCGATTGCCTTATCTACCCAATGGGAAGCTAGACCGAAAGTCTATCGGTTCTATAGATTTTCAGCAGAATGATGAAGTTAAATCTGATGGTTCAGTTAATCTTCCTAAAAATGAAAAAATGCGTCGAATTATCGATGAGATTGAAGATACCTTAGGAATTAAAGTCTATGACTTAAGTCACTCATTCGTTGATTTGGGTGGCGACTCTCTCTCATTTATTCGAATTTCTGTAGCCATCGAAGATACGTTTGGAGTGCTTCCCCTGGATTGGGAAAAAATTCCACTGAGTGTTCTTGAATCTAATATGGTTGCCAGCGAGAAAAAATTTGAAAATGACGGACGGAGTCGATGGGTGTCCATGGAGCCTTCAGTCGTACTGAGAGCTATTGCCATTTTATTTGTCGTACTCGGACATGCTACAGGTTTTGATTTGATCGGAACATCAACACTGTTTCTTATTTCAGGCATGAGTTTCGGTAAATTCTTGCAGCGCGATATTCTTGATGGTGGTAGCGTTATACCATCTCTTAAATTTATATTGAAATTTGGGGTTCCAGCAGGTCTATGGGAAGCATTGGCTGTGGCGACTAATACCCATGTTTTTTGGATTCCAGATTATATTTTAATGGGTACCTACTTCCATAATCCAAAGGCTGTTTATTTTACGTTGTGGTATCTTGATGTGCTGGCTGCAAATATTTTAGTAATTTCTATAATTTTATTGGTATC
>CANFSO010000019.1 GCA_947449895.1 Comamonadaceae bacterium | reverse complement strand
TGCAAAACCTTGGAACCCATGGAGGCCATCTCAAGCATTTCTTCAAAACTCACCGTGGCAAGGCGTCGAGCTTCAGGCACCACGCGCGGGTCGGTGGTGTAGACGCCATCGACGTCGGTGAAGATCAGGCATTCGTGCGCCTTCAAGGCAGCCGCAATGGCCACCGCAGAGGTGTCTGAGCCGCCACGGCCGAGCGTGGTGACGTTACCGCCGTCGTCAACACCCTGAAAGCCGGTGATGATCACGACCTTGCCAGCGTCCAGATCGGCGCACACGCGCTTGTCGTCAATCGACTCGATGCGAGCCTTGGTGAAAGCGCTGTTGGTCTTGATGGTGACTTGCCAACCGGCGTAGCTCACAGCGGGCATGCCCTCGGCCTGCAGGGCAATGGCCAGTAAGGCGCTTGAGGCCTGCTCGCCAGTGGCCGCCAGTGCGTCTAGCTCACGGGCGTAAGCGTCGTCTTGTTTAGCTGGCGAAAGCTCTTTGGCCAAGCCGAGCAGGCGATTGGTTTCGCCGCTCATGGCACTCGGAACCACCACAATCTGGTGTCCGGCACGGGCCCATTTGGCCACGCGTTTGGCGACGTTTCGAATGCGCTCGGTCGAGCCCATTGATGTGCCGCCGTATTTATGAACGATCAAAGCCATTGCAAAAATTCAGTCAAAAAGTAGCGAAGGGATTAAAAAAGATGTGCCGTAGACTCGGCAAAGCCCATGATTATATCGGGCTCAACCATTGCAAATGGCTGACAGCACGCAGCACATGCCCATTGGCCACCTTCAAATGAATCTGATGACCGCGGGTGGTGCAGGCCGCCACTTGGTCGAGCAGTTGCGCCAGTTGGGCCGCACTGGGCCGGGCATGGTGGCACACCAGCAACCAATGGCGCAGCACATTGGCCTGTCGCGGCCGCGACAGTGCCTGCAGCGCTTTGATGGCTGGCGGGCTGCCCACTTGCAGCAAGTCTTCGGCAGCAACGTCGTCTAACAATAACTGCGCCTGAGCAGCATGGCTGGCGCTGCGTGCAAAGGTTTGTCGAAACTGCGGGAACGCTTCAGCCAGTACCGGCAGGAGCCTTGCACGAATGCGGTTGCGGGTGTAACGCTCGTCGGTGTTGCTTGGGTCGTCGATAAAAGCGTGGCCCGCATGTGTCAGCCAGTCGCGCAGACTGGCACCGGGGACGTCTAACAAGGGACGATAGAACTGGATGTCTGCGCGCTCAAAAACAGCCGGCATGGCCGACAAACCAGCCAAACCAGCACCGCGGCTCAAGGCCAGCAAGATGGTTTCAACTTGGTCGTCTGCGTGCTGGCCGAGCAGTACTTGGTTCACGCCAAGCGCGAGGGCAGCGTCAGCCAAGCCGCTGTAACGCGCCTTGCGGGCGGCGTCTTCCGGACTCTCGCCGGCAGCGTGTTTAGCGTTGACCTTGATGACTTCCAGCGGCACTTTCAGCTGCGCACAAACGGCTCGGCAATTGGCTTCAAACTGATCGGCGACAGTTTGTAGGCCGTGGTGCACATGAATCGCCCTAACCTGCCCCGGCCATATAGCGCAGGCGGCGTGCAATAAAGCGGTCGAGTCGGCACCGCCGCTGAAAGCGACCGCGATCGGCGGGAGCCCACCAGACGCAGTGACATCGACAAATGCCGCCAGCGCCACTTGCGCCGGATTGACCCAAGCAGAGCTTGGTTTAACGGGCTTCGGCTTTGGTGTCGGTGAAACGGCCATAGCTTTGCAGGCGATCGTAGCGACGGTCCAGCAGCTCTTTGACCTTCAGATCGCTGACCTGACGGAAGGCGTCGTTCAAGGCGCGCTTCAAAAAAGCCGCCATTTGCTTGTGGTCGCGGTGCGCGCCACCAACGGGTTCGTTGACAATTTTGTCGATCACGCCCAAGGCCTTGAGCCGATGCGCGGTGATGCCAAGGGCTTCGGCGGCGACTTCAGCTTTGTCGGATGTTTTCCAGAGAATCGAGGCGCAGCCTTCCGGGCTGATCACCGAGTAGATGGAGTACTGCAGCATGATGACTTGGTCGGCCACTGAAATGGCCAGAGCGCCACCGGAGCCGCCTTCACCGATGATGGTCGTGATGATCGGCACTTCCAGCTGCGCCATCTCAAAGATGTTGCGACCAATGGCTTCTGACTGTCCGCGTTCTTCGGCATCAATACCGGGATAAGCGCCAGGCGTGTCGACGAAGGTGAACACCGGCAGCTTGAATTTTTCAGCGGTTTTCATCAAGCGCAGAGCTTTGCGATAACCCTCCGGCTTGCTCATGCCGAAATTACGCAGGCCGCGCTCTTTGGTGTCACGGCCCTTCTGCTGACCGAGGACCATGCAAGCGTGACCGTTGAAACGGGCCAGACCCCCGACGATGCTGAGGTCGTCAGAAAAGTGACGGTCACCATGCATCTCGACAAAATCTGTGAAGATTTCGCTGATGTAGTCCAGCGTGTAAGGTCGCTCGGCATGGCGTGCAATCTTGGTGATCTGCCACGGCGTGAGGTCACTGTAAATGTCTTTGGTGAGCTGTTGGCTCTTCTTAGCGAGCTGATCGATTTCGTCAGAAATATCAACAGCAGACTCAGTCTGTACATAACGCAGTTCTTCGATTTTTCCTTCGAGGTCTGCGATCGGTTGCTCGAAATCGAGGAAGGTTTTTTTAGCCATGACCTTGCTCCTTTGTATCTAGGGGTTCCATTAGCGGGCACGGGGCCGGCACATTCAATATCGACAGATCAGTACTGGACCGGTAAAGGATCGAGTGAGCGCCAAATATACCAAGTTGCCACAGTGCAGTAAGGCGCCCAAGCGCCAGCCACCTCGCGGGCGTCGCTACGGCTGACTGATTCGCCAGAAAAATAACACTTGCTGATGCCGTTGATCAGACCCACATCGTCGAGTGGCAACACGTTCGGCCGCATCATATGAAAGATCAGCAGCATCTCAGCGGTCCAGCGACCAATGCCACGAATCGCGATCAACTCGGCAATGATGGCCTCGTCGTCCATCGTCTCCCAGTTTTTGACGTGCACCGATCCAGCATCAAAGTGCAGGGCTAAATCAACCAAGTACTCAACCTTGCGCGCACTCAAACCGGCCGCACGCATGTCGTCTATTTTGAGCTTCAGCACATTGGCTGGCGTCATTTTCTTCGGCAACACTTCAAAACGATGCCAGACGCTTTGTGCCGCCTTCACAGAGATTTGCTGACCGACGATGCTACGCGCCAAGGTACCGAAAGCGTCACCACGCGATTGCAACCCGACGTCGCCGAACTGGGGAATCAGACGTTTCATCACACGGTCTTTTTTGACCAAGTGCTTGCAGGCCTCGGCCCAATAAGCCGGCACCGTCATGGCGGGCGCGTCAGAATGGGCGACTTCAACAACCCCAGGGCCGGTTTTTGCCAAAATCTTCATGCCTTGACTTCCCAAGTGGTACCGCTTGGCGAATCTTTGAGCACGATGCCGAGCTCCAGCAAGTTTTGGCGAATGCGGTCAGCGCCGGCAAAGTCTTTGGCCAGCTTGGCGGCAGCGCGTTCGGCGATCAAACCTTGAATGGTTGCGTCGTCTAGCGCAGCGCCGGCCTTGAGGAAAGCGGCAGGTGCGCCTTGCAACAAACCCAAGCAAGCGCCCAAGGCCTTGAGCAAGCCCGACAGCGCCGTAGAGCCGGTGCGGTTGATCTCACCTGCGAGGTCAAACAACACGGCAATCGCCTCTGGCGTGCCGAAGTCTTCGTCCATCGCCGCTTTAAAACGAGCCGAATAAGGATCGTTCCAATCAATCTCCACCGCTGCGGGTATCACCAAATCCAAAGCGGTATATAACCGCTTGAGCGAGTTGCGCGCATCGTCAAGATGCACGTCGCTGTAGTTCAGGGCGCTGCGGTAGTGGGCACGGATGATGAAGAAGCGAACAGTCTCTGCGTCGTACTGCGCCAGTACGTCGCGGATGGTGAAAAAGTTGCCTAGCGATTTCGACATTTTTTCGTTGTCGACCCGAACAAATCCGTTGTGCACCCAAAAGCGCGCCAGCGGTTTGCCGTTAGCGCCTTCGCTTTGGGCGATTTCGTTTTCATGGTGCGGGAACTGCAAATCAGCGCCGCCACCGTGAATATCAAAGCTCTCGCCCAGCGTCTGACAGCTCATGGCCGAGCACTCAATATGCCAGCCGGGTCGGCCTTTGCCGTAGGGGAAACCCAAGGCAGCAGCGTCCCACTTGGCATCTTCAGGCTCACTCTTTTTGGCGGACTTCCAGAGCACAAAGTCAAGCGGGTCTTGCTTGCCGTCAAGAACGGCCACACGCTCGCCAGCGCGCAGTTCGTCCAGAGACTTGCCGGACAACTTGCCGTAGCCCGGAAACTTGCGCACCGCAAAATTAACGTCCCCGCTGCTGGCCTGGTAAGCCAAGCCTTTGGCTTGCAGCATAGATATCAGCGCCAACATTTGCGGTACATAGTCGGTGGCGCGGGGTTCCAGCGTGGGCGGCTCCATGCCGAGGGCGCCGATGTCTTGGTGCATGGCGACGATCATCTCGTCGGTCAGGGCACGAATGGTGATGCCGCGCTCGACAGCGCGCTTGATGATTTTGTCGTCAATGTCGGTGATGTTGCGCACGTAGGTGACTTGGTAGCCACTGGCGCGCAACCATCGCTGCACGACGTCGAAAGCCATCATCATGCGGGCGTGGCCGATATGACACAGGTCATAAATCGTCATGCCGCACACGTACATACGGACATGGCCAGGCACCAGCGGCAAAAATTCTTCTACGTCACGCGACAGCGTGTTGTAAATGCGAAGGCTCATGAATGGGAGGGAAAGCTGGGGGTTTGGAGATTTAGGCGAGTGCTGACTATACCTGCCCGCTACAATAATTTTTCCAAGATTGGCCAGTAGTTCGACACGGATAGAAAGAGCCCTGAGCGCCATCAGACACCAAAAAATGCAAACTTCTGATAACAATATTCAAAAAGCTATCATCATCGCCTTGATGAGCGGTGCCTTGACCATCGCCCTTTTCCCCTCAGTCGTCGGGGCCCAAACCTACGGCATGCCCGCAACCACGGCCACGACCAACTTCGGCACGCCCATTGCGCCGTACGTTGATGACTACACCAAAGTCACCAAACTGGTGAGCGCCAAGCAACTCAGGGAAGCCCTTGTCGATGCCGACCAATATTTAGAGAGCAAGCCCAAAGATCCGCAAATGCGATTCATCAAAGGGGTGATCCTCACCGAGATGGGACGGTCAGCCGACGCCATGAGCCTCTTCACGACGCTCACACAAGACTACCCCGAGCTGCCCGAGCCTTACAACAACTTAGCCGTTCTGTACGCGGCAGACAATCAGTTTGTGCAGGCTCGCACCGCTCTCGAAATGGCCATTCGCACGAACCCGAGCTATGCCACAGCGCACGAGAATTTGGGCGACGTGTACGTCAAATTGGCCAGCCAGTCTTACAACAAAGCGATACAGCTCGAACCGAATAAAACCACGGTTCAGCCCAAGCTGGCGCTGATTCGCACGATGTTTCCCCCCGCCGCCAAACCGGCGACACCAGCAACTCAACCTTGACCCGAACAAACCCTGGCAACCCATCTCATTTTTGAACGAGTACTTTTAAGATGAATTCTCCAACTGCGGCCATGCCGCGCCGCACACTCCCCGTTTTCACCTTGGCTTGCCTGTTAGCTGCCAGCGGATGGCACTCCGCTTGGGCTGAGACTGTCCCGCATGTCAAGTTCAGCACCACTGAAGGGGATTTTGTAGTCGAGGTGTATCCCGACAAAGCGCCAAAAACGGTTGCAAACTTTTTGCAGTACGTCAAAGACAAGCACTATGACGGTACGATTTTTCACCGCGTCATCAACAACTTCATGGTCCAAGGCGGCGGCTTTGACGCTAAGTTTGCCGAGAAGCCAGGCCGCCCGCCGGTGAGGCATGAAGGCCAAGAGGCACTCGCCAAAGGCGGCGACAAAAACACCGTCGGTACCTTGGCCATGGCCCGTACCAATGACCCGCATTCAGCCACCGCACAGTTTTTCATCAACGTCAAAGACAACGACTTTCTGAACCCGACGCTGATACCGGCGGGTGATCCAGTGCCACGCTTTGAATACCAGGGTCAGGTCTACGAAAACACGCCGCGTGTCAAGTTGCTGAACGCGCCCCAACTCTTTGGCTACACCGTGTTTGGCAAGGTGATCAGCGGCATGGACATTGTTAACAAAATCAAGTCCGTGCCCACTGGCCCGGGCGGGCCTTTCCCAAGTGATGTTCCCAAGACACCAGTTCTTATAAAATCAGCTTCTTTGATTCAATAAAGTCCACCATGAGCAACCCAAAAGTCGAACTCCACATTGCCGATTACGGCGTCATCACCCTCGAACTTGATCAAGACAAGGCGCCCAAGTCGGTCGCCAACTTCCTGTCTTACGTCAACAAGGGCCATTACGACAACACGGTGTTTCACCGCGTGATCCCTGGCTTCATGGTGCAAGGCGGCGGTTTTGAAGTCGGCATGAAACAAAAACCAACCGACGGTGAGATTGAAAACGAAGCCAACAACGGCCTCAAAAACAACCACTACACGGTCGCCATGGCACGCACCAGTGCACCGCACTCGGCCAGTTCGCAGTTTTTCATCAACGCCTCAGACAACGCCTTTTTGAACCACACCGCACCGACCGCATCCGGTTGGGGTTATGCCGTGTTTGCCAAGGTCATCTCGGGCAGCGACGTGGTTGACAAAATCGTCGCCGTCAAAACCGGCCGCAAAGGCCATCATGACGACGTGCCGGTGACCGACGTGATCATCGAAAAAGCCGTGGCGCTGGCTTGATCAAAACCAGCACTTTGCACTGCGGTCGCGGCGCTCAGCACCACCGCTAAAACCGCATCGCCCCATGACCGTGCCCCAGATTGCCGAGCTGCAAGCTCCCGCTGCCTGGGGCACGGTCGATTTCATTTCAGACCTGCACCTGACTGCTGAAGAGCCCACAACCTTCGGCGCTTGGCAGCGTTACCTAGAGTCAACGCCTGCAGATGCCGTCTTTATCTTGGGCGACTTGTTTGAGGTCTGGGTCGGCGATGACGTAGTGAGTCCGGACTTCTCCCAAGAAGTAAGCTTTGAGGACAGCTGCGTGCAAACGATGGCTGCAGCGGCGGGCCGCTTGGCACTGTTCTTCATGCGCGGCAATCGCGACTTTCTGGTCGGGCACCGCTTGATGGATCTGTGCCACTCCACGCTACTCAATGACCCGACTGTCCTGCACTTTGCTAATGAACGTTTTCTGTTGTCACATGGTGATGCGCTGTGCTTAGCCGACACCGACTACCTGCAGTTTCGCCAGCAAGTCCGCAGCTCAGCTTGGCAAGAGACTTTTTTAGCAAAGCCCCTGACTGAGAGACAAAGCATCGCCCGCGGACTGCGTGCGCAAAGTGAGGCGCGCAAGCACACAGTCCAAACTTATGCCGACGTCGATACAGACGCGGCCAAGCGGTGGCTGAATGCCGCTGGTGCCAGCACGCTGATTCATGGCCACACCCACCAACCGCACCAACATGAGCTGGGCGACCAACAGCGCCGCGTGGTGCTGAGCGATTGGGATGCCGCCGCCACACCGCCACGGGCAGAAGTCTTGCGGCTGACCCAGACCGGCCTGCAGCGCTTGCCGTTGCGCGTTTAGTCCAAGCCAGACCCAGTCCCTATGCTGACATGGCTGCGCCAACACCTTCACTTCGCCAGTCGAAGCAGCCCCGTCATCCCTGAAGACATGTGGCTGAGCACGCTACAGGCTTATCCTTTTCTAACAGCTGACCTCGCCAACGACCCCGAACAATTGCGCGCAATGGTCGCTGAGTTTTTGAGCGATAAAGAATTCAGCGGTATGCATGGGCTGGACATCAGTGACGCCATGGCCGTAGCGATTGCCGCTCAGGCTTGTCTGCCGGTGCTGCACTTGGGACTGCATTGGTACGACGACTTCAAGGGCATCGTGGTGCACCCCGGCGCGATGCTGGCACGCCGCGAAGTGGTCGACGACGCTGGCGTGGTGCACAACTACAAGGAAGCGTTGACAGGGGAAGCCATGCAGCACGGCCCAGTCACCCTGAGTTGGGCGGACGTCGCCGCGTCAGGTGAGACGGCCCAAGTGGGCTACAACGTCGTGATTCACGAGTTTGTGCACAAGCTAGACATGCGCAGCGGCAGCGCCGACGGCTGCCCACCCCTGCTGTCTAGAGTCGTCTGGGAAAACTGGCGCGACACCCTTCAGGCCAACTTCGCCCGCTTTAAAACGCAGTTGACGATGGCCGAACGTTTTGGCGCCGAGCCGCCTTGGCTCGACGCTTACGCGGCGACCGCTCCGGCAGAATTTTTCGCCGTGACAGCCGAGGCTTACTTCGTCAACCGAGTCCGATTTGCGAAAGAGTTCCCGGAACTGATGCCGCTGTTCGCACAGTTCTTCAACGCTTCAGCAGCGCCTTAAGCACGTTTTGGACGCGGCGTGTTTGCGCCGCATCAAATGGGCTGGCGAAGACTTTGGCCATGTCTTCAGCCCACGTTTCTTGCGGCGCCGGTGCATTGCGACGGGTCAACAGCTGCAACTGCAACATCCGGCGTGCGCTGATGTGCTCGGCCGGCGTTGGCAGTTCTGTCGCGATTTCCATGCGCAACAAGGCTTCAGCTGAATCGCCGGCAGCAGGTGCTGTGAGCGCCTGAGCCCAACGCGTGCGCACAGCGGCGGGCACTTGCTTGCCCAGATCTTGCCCTGTTGGCAATTGCTCTGGATCGCGCTTTTCCCAAGCCGAAATCAAGTGCGTCAAAACTTCGCCATGGGCCTGTTCAGCGAGCTTTTTGAGGGCTGAATTGGCCGTCTCGAAGGCTTCACGCTGGGCCCGGAAGGCGGCATCGCCCAAGCGTGGACCGCGCTCTTCAAATGCTGGCCGCTCGCTGAAGCGGTCACCGCGATCACCTCGGCCGCCGCGCTCATCACGGAGTGGTTCGAACTTGTTTTCCATCCCGGTGCGTGGCCGCGCATCTTTGCCGCCGGCGCGGGGGTCTTTGCGATCACCAAACTTGCCACCGCGGCCAGCCGCTGCCGGCTCGGCCTTTCGATTGCCTGGACGGTCATCGCCGCGCATGGCCACCACGGGCTTAGGCGCAGCTTTGACAACGACCGGCGCTGGAGCGGGTTCAGCTTCAGCTTCGACTTCGGTTGAAGATTCTTCGGCAGCGGTCTCTTCAGCGGCTTCTGACTGAATGGCGGCATCTGCTTCGGCGACTTCGGTGCTTGCTTGCATTTCACCGGTAACAGGCGTTTCTTCAGCGGCGCTGGTCACGGGCTCTGCAGCATCAGCGGAGACAACGGCTTCGGCAGAAGCGGTAACAGCAACCGTGGGCGCTGCGACCACAGGAGCAACCACAGGCACTTGGCCACGCACCACGGCCTCAAGCGCTTTGGCGGCAGCGTGAATTTTTTGCGCGTCGCCACTGGCGGTGGCTTCTGCCACGGCTTTCGAGGCCTCGACCACCATGCGGTCGAACTCGCCCAAGGCACCGGCGGCTTTTTCGCGATCAGCGGTTTTGCGCTGGAAGGCATCGTCAATCGGTTTGCGGAAAGCATCCCAGAGCTTTTGCTCTTGCTTGCGCTCGATCGGCACTTGCTGGGCTTCTTGCTGCCAGCGCTGCTGCACGGCTTTGACGGCATCGATGCGCAGTTGTGGCTCGGCACCCAAGGTTTGCGCCTCTTCAATCATGGCGCGGCGACGGGCCAGACTGTCGTTGCGGGCGGTGGTCAAAGGCGTATCTGCGGCGTCCATAGCGGCTTTCCAGACGGGCTGGATGTCGGCAAAGGTTTTTTCGCTCAGGTGGCCGGCTTCACGCCATTTCGAGACAAAACCATTCAGGCTGCGAATGTGGTGCTTCCAGTCGGTGTTGGTCTTGTTGGCCTCAGCCCAAGCCAGCACTTCGTCGATCAAGACCCGGCGCTGGGCCTTGGTGGCTTCGGTCTGCTCTTTTGTTTTTTCCAGCCAAGCTTCGACCACTTTGTGGGACTCGTTGCAAGCGTCGTCAAAACGCTTCCATAGCGCGTGGTTGGGCGTGCCGCCTTGGTCGCTTGTTTTCCATTGCTCACGCATGGCGCGCAAAGCTTCTTGCTGCTTGCGACCGCCCATCGGCTTGGCCACCAGCTTTTCGGCTTTCTCGACCAAGTCTTCGCGGATTTGGTCAGCGCGCCAACGCTGCCAGCCTTCCAGTTCACCGGCAGCTGTCAAGGCGGCATGCGAAGCTGCTTCGAGCGTGCTGTCTATATGACGGATGTTTTCCTTCAGGGCGTTGCGCAAATCTGCGGCTGCCTTGGGCGTGGACTTGCCATGGCCTTCAGCCACTTCAGTCTCAAGTTTGGTCAACGCCTCTTGCACGGCAGCGGCAGCCTTGACCCGTAAGTCAGCCAGCACGGCGGGGTCTAGTTTGACCTTGGGCGGACGGGCCGGTTTGTCGCCCGCCAGCGCGCTTGCCGCGGTGGTGATGCCGCGTGCCGCGCGCAATTCCTCTGCCCACACAGGCACCGCTGGCAGCGGCGCGGCCGGGTCTTCAGAAGCCGCCACGGCGATCGACAAAGCACCCTGAAAAGCTTCCCACATGGCCAAGAACTGGGCGCGCGAGGCCTCCAGCAAAGGCGGGAATTTCGCATCAACGCTAGCCCAAATTGGGTCTGCGGTGATTTCATTGGCTTGATCCTGCCAATGCGCGACGTCGGCGCGCAAGGTCTCCCACACCGTTTGCGCGTCGCGCCACGGTTTGGTCGACAGCACTTCGGTGCGCTGGGCAATCAGCACAGCCGCTTCGCGCTGCACCTGCGTGCGGTGCTGCAAGTCTTCAATGGTCTTAACGCGGTCGGCGAGTTGCACTTTCAGACTGGCCAGTGGCTCGCGCGAGAGCGGCGCACCGGCCTTGGCGGCGTCACGCTGCCACGCCAGCGCATCGGCCAAATTCAGCTTGGGCAGCGCCAACAGTGCCTGCGCTTTGTCGGCCCATTCGGCCGCAACCGCTTCTTGTCCCTTGGCGCGCTTGGCGTCGTCGAGCTTTTCCTTCAAGAGCTTGGCAGCGCCTTTGTCGCGGTTCGAGAGTTCTTTATAGACATCGGCCAATTGGTCAGCGCTTGGATTCGTGGCCAACCATTCGCGGATACGGGCAGCCCGCTCGCCAGATGTCGGGGCTGAAAATGCGCCGCCGGTCAACGTGTCCATTGAAGAAATATCGGCCGCTTTGGCCTGGGACGATTTAGCGGCGGAAGAGTCGGCTTTGGCAGAGTTGGACATGGTGAAGGCTTGATAAAAAAAGAGTGAAGCGCGGCGCTGACTGGCTTGTCAAATGTCATTTCAGCAGCAAGCTATAAAGGAAACCAGAGGGTAAAGTGCGGGGAAAAAAGACTCAAACAGCCAACAGAATGGAGCAATTGAAGGCCAAAGTCTGCGCGCAGATAAAAGCTTCAGGAATAAAGCGTTGACGCTATTTTCGCTGTTTTTTAGCAAGCCCCTTTAAAACAAGCAAAAGTGCGCCGTCACGTTGTCCAGAAATCAGCTGGGAGGCAGACGAATTTTACTTAATTCGCTAGCGGCAACCCTTTAATATTGACCCTTAATTCAAGTTAAACAGCGCATTGACTGCAGCTTCATACTATTTTTATAGAGATTTATAGGCATAAAGAAATGATTTTTTATGCTTGACAGGTTATTTAAGAACCCCCTAGAATCCGCCCGACTCTGCTTAAAACGCCGCGTCAGACACAAAGCTGCCGCCGACAGCCCGTCCAACAAGACCCTTCCTCAAGCCAAACCGCTTGTCTTGTTGGTGACCCAATCCTAGCGACTAGCCCCAAGCCAGAAGCATCGAAAGGAGTTCCATGACAGTGCAACTCAAGTCAAGCCTGCAACAGTGCTTGGTCAATACACGCAACAGTGCCCAGAATGTCGCTCGAGACATTGCCGAAGGTTTTTTTAACATCAGCCACAACAGCTTTGCCATGCTGGGTCTGGTCTTGGTTTTTGTGATGATCACTCTGACAGCTAGGCCAGACCTGCGTGAAGCCGGCGAAAGCCGCCTGATGGCGATGTTGTTGGCTCGGCAAGAGGCCTCCATGGGCTTCACCGAACTTGGTGCTGTCGACCGCGCCACCGCAGCCAATCCCAAGGACCTGCCGACAAAACAGGCTGCCGTGGCTTACTGGCTGAGCAAAAAATACAGCGTAGCGCCTGAGCCGCTGAGCGTATTAGTAGCACACGCCTTCGAAATTGGCGCAAAGTCCAAACTCGACCCGACCCTGATTCTGGCGATCATGGCGATTGAGTCGGGCTTCAACCCATTTGCCCAAAGCCCTGTCGGCGCCCAAGGTCTGATGCAGGTCATGACTGGCATCCACCATGATAAATACGCCCTTTTTGGGGGTAAGTTCGCGGCATTTGATCCGGTGACCAACTTGCGCGTCGGCGTCAAAGTGCTGGAAGAATGTATTTCACGCGCAGGATCGATTGAAGGCGGCCTGAAGTTTTATGTCGGCGCGGCTAACTTAGAAGACGATGGCGGGTATGTCGGCAAAGTCATGGCCGAACACAGTCGCCTGCAAGCGGTTGCCAGCGGTAAACACCAACCCTTTGAAAGCCAATCTGCGCCAGTGGGCATTCCCGTGACTTTTCCATTGGCACCCATTCCAAAAGCCCCACGCGGAGGCAACGGCGTGCAGAGCGTTGCCCTGCTTCATAGCTGAGGGCAGACCGTCAGCTACACTTATCTAGTGCGCAACTGGCGATAGGCCCGACCTGCTGAGAAGCAACCTGGGCTGACGTGGGACACCACTGGGAAGCGCACCGCTCTACTGTCATTTGACCAAGAGCGTTCAGCCGTTCGCCTGGGCAGACTTTGCACCTTGTCCTTTTGGGACTATCGGGGCAAAGACCACCGTCTCTAGGACTGCCATGTACCACCGCAATATTCTGGTTGAACAAACTGACCCCGAACTCTGGGCTGCAATTCAGGCCGAAAACGCCCGCCAAGAACACCACATTGAGCTGATCGCCAGCGAAAACTACGCTTCGCCAGCTGTCATGGCCGCGCAAGGCTCGCAGCTCACCAATAAATATGCCGAAGGCTACCCAGGTCGCCGCTACTACGGCGGTTGCGAGCACGTCGACGTCGCCGAGCAACTGGCGATTGACCGCATCAAGCTGATTTTTGGCGCGGACGCTGCCAACGTGCAACCGCATTGCGGCGCTTCTGCGAACGAAGCGGTTTTCTTGGCTTTCCTCAAGCCTGGCGACACCATCATGGGCATGAGCTTGGCTGAAGGCGGTCACCTGACCCACGGCATGCCGCTCAACATCAGCGGCAAATGGTTCAACGTCGTGAGCTACGGCCTCAACGCCAAAGAAGAAATCGACTACGACGCGATGGAGCGCAAGGCACATGAGTCCAAGCCCAAGCTGATCATTGCTGGCGCTTCAGCTTATTCGCTGGGCATCGACTTTGCCCGCTTCGCCAAGGTGGCCAAAGACGTAGGCGCTATTTTCCTCGTCGACATGGCCCACTACGCCGGGCTGATCGCCGCTGGCGTCTATCCCAACCCAGTGCCTTACGCAGACGTCGTGACATCGACCACCCACAAGAGCCTGCGCGGCCCGCGTGGCGGCATCATCTTGATGAAGGCTGAGCACGAGAAAGCCATCAACAGCGCCATCTTCCCCGGCCTGCAGGGCGGACCGCTGATGCACGTCATTGCCGCCAAGGCCGTGGCCTTCAAAGAAGCCATGGCGCCTGAGTTCAAGGTCTACCAGCAACAAGTCATCACCAACGCCCGCATCGTCGCGGAAACGCTCATCGAGCGCGGCCTGCGCATCGTCAGTGGCCGCACCGAAAGCCACGTCATGCTGGTCGATTTACGGGCCAAAGGCATCACCGGAAAAGAAGCCGAAGCGGTGCTAGGCAACGCCCACATGACGATCAACAAAAACGCCATTCCGAACGACCCGGAAAAGCCGATGATCACCAGCGGCGTGCGCATCGGCACACCGGCCATGACCACGCGCGGTTTCAAAGATGAAGAAGCCCGCATGACGGCCAACCTGATCGCCGACGTGCTGGACAACCCGCGTGATGCGGCCAACATCGACGCGGTTCGCGCCAAGGTTCACGCATTGACCAGTCGTTTTCCTGTTTACGGCTAAGAGCAGCTAGGACCGCGCGGTGAAGTGCCCGTTCTGTGGAAATTTAGACACCCAGGTGGTCGAGACCCGGGTCTCCGAAGATGCTGATTTCATTCGCCGCCGCCGCCAATGCGGCGCCTGTGAAAAACGCTTCACCACCTATGAGCGTCCAGATGTCAACTTCCCGGCCATCGTCAAAAAAGATGGCCGGCGGATTGAATACAAGCGCGGCAAAATTCTCGAATCCATGAACTTAGCGCTGCGCAAGCGCCCGGTGAGCACTGAGCAGGTGGATTCTGCCATTGAGCGGATTGAAGAACAGCTCCTGAACTTAGGCCTTCGCGAAGTCCCCTCAACTCGCTTGGGCGAGCTGGTCATGCAAGAACTCAAAAAGCTCGACAAAGTGGCCTACGTGCGCTTCGCCAGCGTCTACCGGCGCGTTGAGGATATTGACGAGTTCAAAGCGCTGGTGGACGAAGTTCGGCGCTGAACAGGACACTGGGCCCGGCTTTACCGCTAGGTTTTTAGCGCCAACAGTCAGCCACGTTGAGATCGCTGCCGGCCAAGCCCCTCAAACCCGCCTGATTCAGCGTCAAAGTTCCACATTTGTCGCTGGCCATCGTACCGACAGGTTCTGCCTTGAGCTCATATGAGTTAACAGTCGCAGCATCCAGCGTGAGCAGGTAATGTGGCTCGGAGCCGGCCGGAATGCCTTGCAAACGCAGCGGTAAATCTGGCGCTTTACTGGGTGTTTCGGCAGAGCCGTCGTAGCGCCCGTGTGCACTGTAATAACGCGCCATGAAATGTTGCGCCTCCAGCAAAGCGGCAGCGGCTTCGGCCCGCTGCCCACGCTGAAGATGCTGCCGGTAGTTGGGCAGCGCTAGCGCCGAAACGATGCCGATGATGACCAACACCAACAACAACTCGATCAAACTGAAGCCGGTCGACACTGAGAGCGCGGCGCGCGGCGACAACCTGCGACCAGTCGGTACAAAAGGACACCCCAACACAAACGTTGAATGAACAGTTGAAATGGGGATGCAGTTCATGGGCGCGCTCCTGTCAGTGGATCGGTGGGTTGAGAATGCGGCGCCAAGAACGGTCGACCAGCGTGCCGGCTGACACGTTGGCTTCTGCAGGCAAGTCCGCCACCACGGAACGCTGAATCGCCAGCCAAGTTTGCAGCCAAACCACTGAACCCTTGACCGTGAATCCACGGCCGTCAGCCGAATAATCGGGGCTGAAACCGCGCGCCGTGACAACGTAGACGAGACCGCCATCAAGCGCTTTTTTTTCGACAACACACTCTGGCAATAGGCTCGGCTTGAAGGGACTGACAGCAGATACAACGACAGCTTCTGGAACGCTGGTCCGAGAGGCCATCACACCGCCAGCGCCTGTCCAGCTAACACGCTGTCGCCAAGCCAACGTGGCCGTGGATACGGCTAGATTCGATTCTTTCAAGGTCGCCACCCGAGACTCATCAGCCAGCGTCAGTTGCATTTCGCAGTACCGCAACGCCGCCTCCGCATAGTGATGCGCCAGCACCTGCATGCGAAAGTTGTTGCTGACGCGCTCGTTGGAGCTGGCGTTGCGCAGCGTCGAAGCAGACGTCAGGGCCATGACGCCAAGCATGATCAAAACAATGATGAGAGAGACTCCATGTTGGTGCTTCATACAATTCAAAACGGCATCTTGTTGCGCAATGCTGTGGTGCCAAAATACGCCCGGCGCAAATAGCCGTCCGCAGATTCTTTGGGCGCTTGCTCGCAGTCGACATAGAACTTGAGCACAGCATCCTCGGCCGTGATGACCGGCTCGGCGCTGCGCATCAGCAAACACACACGAACGCTCAGTACCAAGTTGAAGTTTTGCACCGCAGATGCGGTGACGTAGCGCACCAGCTTGCGCGGCTCGGCGCTGTTGGCTTCGCCATACCAGAACTGCAATCGCTCGACGTTATGCACCAGCGGCGCAGCATTGCCTCGTGGGCCGGTGCACTGCAAGGCATCGCTGTTGGCGCGGTAGCGGTTGTAGGTGATGCCCGTTTCGCCCTCTTGAAAACTGTTGCCAAGGCAGTCAGAGGGCTTGCCTTCAGTGACCACCGAGTTGTCAAGGTCAGCCTCGAAGGTGATCTCGATGGCTGGCGAATTGACGCTGCCGCCGCAGTCGGCCGGTGTGTTGGCTGCTGCCGTTTGGAAGCCCCGGTCGCAACCAAACACCGGCCGCCCGTTGTAGGTTTTACGCAATGCCAACGTCTCACCGGTTTGGCTGACAGGACGCGCATAACCAGCCATCAACAAGTCGTTCGACAAGATGCGTAAACCCATTTGAGCATCTTCGTCCATCTGAGCTAAAGCAGATTGCAAGCGGCTGGACTGCCACGCACTGAGATAGGTGGCGAGTACGGTGCCCACCACCACCAAGCCAATGACCATCGCGACCAAAATTTCAATCAAGGCGATGCCGCCTTGGCTGGGTTTAAAGCGATTCACAGGTTGATCCTGAAATAACGACAGCGAATACTCAGGTCGCTGATGGCCAATCCGCCGGGACATTCAGTGGCCCGCGCGGGCGCTTCGTCTTGACTAGCGACCCGCGGGTCGCGCCAAGCGATCCATACATCAGCCGCCACCACATCGGTTTGGCGCAGCACAAACACCGAGCCTTCAGGCAATGCACGACGGGTCTGAAAACGCCACTGCGCCAAGTCCAGTGCAGCCAGTTCGCGCGTGCTGCAAACACTGGCTGCGGTATTGCAGCGCGGTGCGGGCGAGCTGATGGTTGCCGCCTGCCCGGCAAAGCTGGCGCTGTAGTCATAGTCACCAGCCCAAAAGCCTTCGGCGGCCGCAGTGCCATCCGCCGCTCGACCTTTGTTGGCGCGCATGCGCTCGCCGATATCACTCGCCAAGTGCGTCGCCACTGCACGGTACTGGCTCATTTTGGTGTATCGCAATGCTGCGGCGTTGAGGCTGGCCAGCGCCAGCAGCGCTACAGCCGACAGCGCGATCGACACCAGCACCTCGATCAGCATAAAACCCTTGAGCGGGGTCGGGACCGGCCAGCGCCTGTCCGTGGTTGTCAACTGCATGAGACCGCGCCAGCCAGACCGATACGCGCGCGGCCCTGCAAGGAAATACACAGCGCACGAAGGCTGTCGGGCGGAACGCTGCCCGCGGGTGTAAAGAGAATCGTCTGAGCCGCCGATTTGGCTGAACCCGTAGCGTGAAAGGTGATGCCGTGGCCTGTCGACACATTGCTGGCAATTGACGCCAAAGCGGGCAACGCAGTTTGCACCCGCAACACGGCTTCTGCCGGGCCGTCAGCGGTGTCGCCGTCAACTTGGGCATTGCCGTTGCTGTCGACAAAGACCAGCCAACCCTCAGCCCAGGCCGCGCCGGCGCTGGTGCAAGATGTCGCATTTGACGACTGACACACCAACACCGGCCGAGCACGTTTGAGTGCTTCTGAACGGGCATAACGCAAGTCGCCGAGCATGGCCTCCGCTGCCAGCAGCACTGACCGCTTGACCCACAGGCTGCGAAAATTGGGTGCGGCCAGCGCACTCAATACTGCCATCATCACCAGTACCAGCATGAGTTCAAGCAAAGTCAAACCAATTACACGACGTTTCATGTTTCAAATAATAACTATATTTACAAAATAAAACAGTACTTAATAACTCATTTTTTGAACATCTCAAGGCCCGACTGCCAAACGGTAAACTCGGCCTCGTGATCAACCTTGCCCTTCAGCTTGCCCAGCAAGCGCAAAACCAAACCTCGCCAAACCCTGCCGTGGGCTGTGTCTTGGTGTCTGCCGATGGCAAGGTGATCGGCCAAGGGCAGACCCAAGCGGCCGGCAGCGCCCACGCTGAAGTGATGGCCCTGCGCGACGCCGCCAGTCGAGGCCATGCGGTTGCCGGCGCCACCGCCTATGTAACGCTGGAGCCTTGCTCGCACCAAGGGCGAACCGGCCCCTGCTGCGATGCCTTGATAGCAGCCGGCATTGCCAAAGTGGTGGCGTCCATCGCCGACCCGAATCCGCTGGTCTCGGGCCAAGGCTTTGAGCGGCTGCGGGCTGCCGGTATCAGCGTCGAAGTCGATCCGGGTGCTGAGGCATCACGTGAATTGAACATCGGATTTTTCAGCCGCATGCTGCGTCAAACGCCTTGGGTGCGGATGAAGATGGCAGCGTCTTTAGACGGCACCACCGCGCTGGCCAACGGCCAAAGTCAGTGGATCACCTCGCTTGAAGCGCGAACCGACGGCCACGCTTGGCGCGCTCGCGCGTCGGCGGTACTGACCGGCATTGGCACCTTGCTGCAAGACGATCCCAGCTTAGATGTGCGGCTGGTCGAGACCCAGCGCCAACCGCATCGCATCATCATCGACAGCCAACTTCAAACGCCACTTGATGCGCGGATTTTCAAACCCGACGGACAGGTGTGGATTTACACCGCCAACAGCGATGCAGCCAAAACCCAAGCATTGCAAAGCCGCGGTGCCAGCGTCACCAGCCTGCCGGACGCAGGCGGCAAGGTCGACTTGGCCGCCGTCATGCGTGACCTCGGCCAGCGCCAAATCAATGAACTGCATGTCGAGGCCGGCTTCAAACTCAATGGCTCGCTGGTGCGCGCAGGCTTGGTCGATGAATTTTTGCTCTACCTCGCGCCAAAGTTGCTGGGCCCCGGCCAAGGCATGCTGAACTTGCCAGCGCTGCAAGCCCTGTCGGGTGCGCTACCGCTAGAATTTATCTCAGCAGACCGGGTCGGACCCGATCTGCGGCTGCTCGCCCGGGTCGAAGGACGCGGCAATTTCTAAGTTTTTGAACCCGTCGCCGGCTGTTTTTCAGCCTTCTTAACTGAATGATTTAGGGCCTTCGCGCCTTCGCGGCGCGATAGTGGCCATTTCCCTGCGAAAATACCGTATGTTTACCGGAATCATCACCGGCGTGGGGCGCATCGTCGCTATCCATAGCCTGGGCAGCTCTTTGGACCATGGCAAGCGACTCACCATCGAAACGCCATCGGCTTACCTGAACGACGTCGGGCTCGGCGACAGCATTGCGCTCAACGGCGCTTGCATGACCGCCACCACGCTGGACGCGGCCCACAACCAATTCACCATCGACATCTCAGCCGAATCGCTGAGTAAGACCTGCGGCCTCGCCGAGCTCGGTCCGATCAATCTTGAAAAAGCGCTGCGTGCCAATGACCGGCTGGGCGGCCACATCGTCTCAGGCCATGTGGACGGTATCGGCCTCGTCACGCATTTTGCGCAGATTGGCGAAAGCTGGGAGCTGCGAATTCAAGCGCCCGCGGGCATCAGCAAATACCTGGCCTACAAAGGCTCGATCACGGTCAATGGCGTCAGCCTGACCGTCAACCGCGTGAACGACCTTGCCGGCCCCGGTGATCAAAGTGCGGGTTGCGAGATCAGCATCAACCTCATTCCCCACACCGTCGACAACACGGCGCTGGGACATCTCAAGCAAAACGTCCAGGTGAACTTGGAAATCGACCTGATCGCGCGTTACGTGGAGCGCATGCTCCAAGACACTAGAAAGCTTTGAATATGACAGTTGCAATTTCTCCGGTCGAAAACATCGTTGCCGACATGGCTGCCGGCAAGATGGTTATCTTGATTGACGAAGAAGACCGCGAAAACGAAGGTGACCTGGTATTGGCTGCCGACCACGTCACCCCCGAAGCCATCAACTTCATGGCACGCTTTGGTCGTGGCCTGATTTGCCTGACGCTGACGAAAGAACGCTGCGAGCGGCTGCAACTGCCGCCCATGGCTCTGCGCAATGGTGACAAAAAAGGCACAGCGTTCACTGTCTCCATTGAAGCCGCTGAAGGCGTGACAACCGGCATCTCAGCGGCAGACCGTTCCCGTACCGTCGAAGCGGCAGTCGCCAAAAATGCCAAGGTCGATGACTTGGTGCAGCCCGGCCACATCTTTCCGCTGCAAGCGGTTGACGGCGGCGTGCTGATGCGTGCCGGTCACACTGAAGCCGGTTGCGACCTCGCCGCTATGGCCGGTTGCACACCCGCCTCCGTGATCTGCGAGATCATGAACGACGACGGCACCATGGCGCGTCTGCCCGACTTGCTGCTGTTTGCCGCTGAACACGGCATCAAAATTGGCACCATCGCTGATTTAATCGAGCACCGCAGCCGCAACGAATCTCTGATTGAAACCGTCGGCACGCGCACGCTGCAAACCGCCTTTGGCGAATTCACTGCTTACGCCTTCAAAGACAAGCCAAGCCAAGGCGTGCATCTGGCGCTGGTCAAAGGCAGCTGGCAAGCTGAAGAAACGGTGTCTGCCCGCGTGCACGAACCGCTGTCTGTTTTTGATGCACTGGAAGTTGGCCGGACGATGCACTCTTGGAGCTTAGACCAGAGCCTTCAATACATTGCCAACGAAGGCAAAGGTGTTGTCGTGCTGCTGAACTGCGGTGAAAGCGGCGCCCAACTGCTGGCCCAGTTCGAAGGCACGGCCCGCGCCAGCCACGCCCCGGCACGCGGTCGCATGGACCTGCGCTCCTACGGCATTGGCGCGCAAATTCTGCGTGAATGCGGCGTGCGCAAAATGAACCTCTTGGGCACACCCCGCCGCATGCCCAGCATGACCGGCTACGGCTTAGAGATCGCAGGCTACATCAGCAAGGACAACCATCGTGTTTGAAGCAGACAAAGGCCAAGTCGCCCAGCTCAACGGGCAAGCGCTGTCCATCGGCATCGTGCAAGCCCGCTTTAACGCGAGCATCACCAACGCGCTGGCTGCGGCCTGCATCGCCGAGTTGCAGTTGCATGGCGTTGAAGCCGCGAATATTCACCACGTCACCGTGCCAGGTGCGCTCGAAGTACCGGTCGCCTTGCAAGCCATGGCCGAGACAGAAAAATACGACGCCCTGATCGCGCTGGGTTGCATCATCCGCGGTGAAACCTATCACTTTGAATTGGTCGCCAACGAAAGCGGTTCCGCCGTGACGCGCTTGGCGCTGGACTACCAAATTCCGATCGCCAACGCGATTTTGACCACCGAAAACGTCGCTCAAGCTGAAGCCCGGCAAGACGACAAAGGCCGTGACGCCGCCCGCGTTGCCATTGAAATGGCCCAGCTGCTCGACGCTATCGCCTAAAAGAACAATATGACCACCGCATCAAAACGCCCCCCACAGACCCGTACCGGTCTGACCGATACCGGTGTCAAAAAAGCCGCCGATAAATCAGCCCGCACGCGCGCGCGCGAATTCGCCTTGCAAGCGCTGTACCAATTTTTGGTAGGTGGGAACGAAGCCGGCTCTATCGACGCCTTCACGCGCGACTTGGTCGGTTTTCACAAAGCCGACTCGGTCCATTACGACGCCCTGCTGCACGGTTGCATTGAAGGCGCTGCGGGTCTCGATGAATTGATCTTGCCCCTGCTCGACCGCAAGATGAACGAGATCTCCCCGGTGGAGCACGCCATTTTGTGGATTGGCGCTTACGAATTCAAGCAGTGCCCCGACGTGCCGTGGCGCGTCGTTATCAATGAATGCATCGAACTGGCCAAAGCCTTTGGCGGCACCGACGGCCACAAGTGGGTCAATGGCGTACTGAACCAACTCGCGCCGATCTTGCGCGAAGCTGAAGTCGCCAGCGACAAAGCCCGCTGAAAATAACTTCATTCATGCGAATTTCCCAGCGTGCCCAACGCATTGAGCCCTTCTATGTGATGGAGGTGGCCAAAGCTGCCTCGGCGTTAGCGCAGCAATTCGCCAACACCAGCCAGCCGATGATTTTTTTGAACATCGGCGAGCCTGACTTCAGTGCCCCGCCGCTGGTGCAAGAAGCGGCCGCACGCGCCATCTCACAAGGCAACACGCAGTACACGGCCGCCACCGGCTTGCCCGCGCTGCGCGAAAAAATCAGCGACTGGTATGCCTCGCGCTTTCAGGCTGACGTGGCGCCCAGCCGCATCATCATCACTGCGGGCGCGTCGGCGGCACTGCACTTGGCCTGCCTCGCGCTGATTGAAGCTGGCGACGAAATCCTCATGCCGGACCCGAGCTATCCGTGCAACCAGCATTTCGTCGGCGCGGCCGACGGCCGCTCCACGCTGCTCCCCACTACCGCCGCAGAACGCTTTCAACTCACCGCAGACAATGTCGCGGCAGCTTGGGGCCCAGACACCCGCGGCGTCATGCTGGCATCACCTTCAAACCCGACCGGCACTTCGATCGCACCCGATGAGTTGCAGCGCCTGCACAGCTTGGTACACAGCCGCGGCGGCATCACTCTCATCGACGAGATTTATCTAGGCCTGAGCTACGACGAGCACTTTGGCCGCAGTGCGCTGGCCATGCCGGGTGACTTGGGCCAGAGCGTCATCAGCATCAACAGCTTCAGCAAGTACTTCAACATGACTGGCTGGCGACTCGGCTGGCTGGTCGTGCCAGAAGCGCTGGTGCCGGTGATTGAGCGCATGGCGCAAAACCTGTTCATCTGCCCCAGCACGGTGGCACAGCACGCCGCCCTCGCCTGCTTTGAGCCCGAGAGCTTGGCTGAATACGAACGCCGCCGCGCTGAATTCAAAGCCCGGCGCGACTACTTCATCCCCGAGCTGAATCGACTCGGCTTGACCGTCCCGGTCATGCCCGATGGCGCTTTTTACGCTTACGCAGACTGCACCCAAGCGGCACAAAAACTCGGCATTCGCCCCGGCCAGCCTGATGGCACCGGCGGCAGCTGGGACTTGGCTTTTGAGCTGATGCAGCGCGCGCACCTCGCGGTGGCGCCGGGCCGCGACTTCGGAAAAGCCGCACCCGACAAGTTCATCCGTTTCTCAACCGCCAGCTCGATGGCGCATCTGAAAGAAGCCGTTTCACGACTGGAGGCTGTGCTTGGTTAATCCCAATAGCTTCCAATGGTTAATTCGGGTTTATTGGGAAGACACCGACGCTGGCGGCATCGTCTTCTACGCCAACTACCTGAAGTTTTTTGAACGCAGCCGCACCGAGTGGCTGCGCTCGCTCGGCATTGAACAACACGCCCTGCGCGAGCAAAGCGGCGGCATGTTCATCGTCAGCGAAACCAGCGTTCGCTACTTGCAACCATCGCGCCTCGACGACGAACTGATTGTTACCGCTAAGCTTCAAGAAAGAGGCCGCGCTTCTTTGATAATCAGCCAGCAGGTATTTCTAAAAAATATGCCATCAGCTGTGTCACCGACAACGCTGCTGTGCGAGGCTACTATTCGGATCGGCTGGGTCGATGCCCGCAGCCTCAAACCCTCACGCATCCCCACGCACATTTTGGACAGCCTGGAGCTTCACTCATGAATCAAGACATGTCGATCGTCAGTTTAATTTTGCACGCCAGCTGGGTCGTGCAAGCAGTGGTGCTGCTGCTGCTGGGCATTTCTATTGCCAGCTGGGCTGCCATCTTTCGCAAGATCGGCTCTCTGCGTCGCGTGGCGGCACTCAACGATGAGTTCGACCGCGAGTTCTGGTCGGGCACCAGTTTGAACGAACTCTTTGCCGCCGCCACCCAAAACGCGCACGGCTCAGGTCCGATGGAGCGCATATTTGCCAGTGGCATGCGCGAATACCAAAAGTTGCGTGAGCGCCGCGTGGTTGATCCAGGCGCTCTGCTCGACGGTGCACGCCGTGCCATGCGCGCGAGCTACCAGCGCGAGATGGACGGGGTTGAATCCAATTTATCGTTCCTCGCCACGGTCGGCTCGGTCTCGCCGTATGTCGGTTTGTTCGGCACGGTCTGGGGCATCATGCACGCCTTCACCGGCTTGGCCGCGCTAGAGCAAGTCACGCTGTCGACGGTGGCACCCGGCATTGCAGAGGCCTTGGTGGCCACAGCCATTGCTCTGTTCGCAGCCATTCCAGCTGTCGTCGCCTACAACCGCTTTGCCCACGACATTGACCGCATCGCCAACAAGTTAGAAACCTTCATTGAAGAGTTCTCCAACATCTTGCAGCGCAACTTGGGCGCGCAATCGGCCTCAGGCCACTGAACTGTCACAGCGATAACGAGTCAATCACCAGATGCCAGCAGTCAACTCACGCGGCCGTGGACGCCGCACCATCAGCGAAATCAACATGGTGCCCTTCATCGACGTGATGTTGGTGCTGCTCATCATCTTCATGGTGACGGCGCCGCTCATCACGCCCAGCATGATTGCTTTGCCCCGCGTCGGTAAAGCACCGGGTCAACCGCCCAAGCCTATTCAGGTGCAGATTGACAAGGACGAGAAAATCCAAATCACCGAATCAGGTGGCAAGCCCCTGAGCATTGCCATGGCTGAAGTCGGCAGCACCGTCAAGCGTCTGCAACCGGCCGTCCCGCAAGGCGAGCAAGCCTCACCTGTGGTCATCAGCGCCGACAAATCAATCAAGTACGAAACCGTGGTCAAGGTCATGGACGCGCTGCAACGGGCGGGTGTTCAGCGTGTCGGCCTGTCGGTTCAGACGGGCAATTGAGTTTGCTGATATCTAACGCGTCCCCTTTGAAGTTGATCTGAGCTGAACCGCCATGCCCAGCACTGACGACCGCCTAGACCTCGTACCCCGCGATGAACCGGGTGCTCTGCGCTCGTTTTCATTCGCGCTGATTGTGCATCTGTTGCTGGCCGCCGCGCTGACTTGGGGCGTGAGTTGGAAGAGCAACGACCCGACGGTCTCGTTTGAGGCCGAGCTTTGGTCTAGCCTGCCGCAAGAAGCCGCTCCAGCACTGGAAGCCCCGCCTCCGCCACCCCCTACACCGCCAACGCCTGAGCCAGAACCCGTTCCTGTGCCGACCCCAGCCCCGCCACCGCCGGCCAAATTCGAAGCGGCACCCGACCCGGATATCGCCTTAGAACGCGAAAAGAAGCGCAAGAAAAAAGAAGCCGAAGACAAAAAAACAGCGCTTGCGTTGATAGAGAAATCCGACAAGGCGGCCAAAGAAAAAGCTGACAAGGCAGAAAAAGTCCTGAAAGAGAAAGAACTTGCTAAGGCCAAAGCCAAGGCCGCAGCGCAAGCCAAACTTGAGGCGCAAAAACTGGAGGCACAAAAAGAGCAGGAGGCCAAAAAACAAGCCGCTGCCGATGCCAAGTTCCGCCAAGACAACATTGCCCGCATGAACGCCCAAATAGGTGCCACCGGCGCACCTGAAGCCAAGGGCACGGCACTGCAATCGAGCGGGCCGTCAGCCAGCTACGGAGGCAAAGTCCGGGCACGGGTCAAGCCCAACGTGATCTTCACTGAAGAGATCGTCGGCAACCCGGTCGCCGAGGTCGAAGTCCGCACCACGCTAGACGGCACCATCACCAGCCAGCGACTGGTCAAATCGAGCGGCAACAAAGCGTGGGACGATGCCGTCATCACCGCCATCATCCGCACCGTCACCATGCCGCGTGATACCGACGGACGTGTGCCAACACCGATGATTATTTCGTTTCGACCGAGAGACTGATCCTCACTCCGGTTGTAAACCCGCAGTCGCAACAGCCCGTCGATTGATGTCGATGTCCCGCGTCAAATAAGCCCGAAATCCTTCTGGCGACGACGCCTGCGGCACAGCACCATTCAGCTCAAACGCCTTTTGCACTTCAGAACGCTGTAACGCCACCGCCATGGTTTTCGACAGCAGTTCAACGACGGCAGTTGGCACACCTTTGGGCGTCATCAAACCGATCCAACTGGCAAACTCAAACCCTGGCAAGCTGGTGCCCAGAGAAGGCACTGCCCCCAAGGGTTGCATGGTGGGCGGCATGCTGTGACCCAGTAATCTCAAACGGCCAGCGGCCACCAATGACATAGCCGCCGGCGCGGGTGTCAGCACCCAATCCGTCTCGCCAGAAACGACCGAGGCTACTCCTTGTGCTCCACCCTTGTAAGGAACGTGCAGCGACTTGAATCCTGCGGCACTCTGCAGCGCCATACCAGCCAAGTGGCTGACCGAGCCGACGCCTGCCGACGCCATGTTGGAAGCATTTCCTTTTGACTTCGCATACGCGATCAATTGGGACAGGTTGTGCACCGGCAACTGGGGATTACAGACCAGAACATTGGGCAACAGAGCCATCAACGAGATAAGTTCAAAATCACGCAGGGCGCTGTAAGTCACGGCTTTTTGCAACAACGGCGCCACCGACAGCGCGCTGCTCGAGCCAATCAACACGGTGTAACCATCCGCAGGCGCATTGCGCACCACCTCTACACCGATGGCACCAGCAGCGCCTGCGCGGTTGTCCATCACCATGGGCTGAGCGAGAAGTCGAGCCATCTCGATACAGACAACACGGCCGATCGTGTCAACAGAACTGCCCGGTGCGTTGGGCACAACGACTTTCACGGCGTGATCCGGGTAGGTACGCTGTGCAAAGCTCAAAGGCGCAAGCGTCAGCCCGCCAAGCGCCAGAACGTGTCGGCGCGTGAACGCCGCATGAGCTGGGGTGATCAACGGGATGGCTTGCTTCATTGAATTGCCTCGTTTTTAGATTGGCTGCATCGTATGAGCACTCCGCTCTGTATGCAACTTTAATTCAGCTAATACAACCCATCCACGGCGTGGATAAGCTCAGCCAAGCACCTCGTGAATCGAGGAACGCAACCAAACATGGGCAGGGTCTTTTTGGAAGCGATGATGCCAGATCAAATGCACGTCGATGACCGGCGGCTTGATCGGTATTTCAACCATTTTGATTTTTCCGTGGGAGACGAAAAACTGTGCTAAATCGCGCGGCACCGTGGCCACCAAATCGGAACTTTCAACTATCGGCAACAGACTGACGAAGTGCGAGAGTTCGACAACGACCCGACGCTTCAACCCCTTTTGCTGCAAGAACTGCTCGAAGACATGCTCCCGGCCATCGGGTTTAACGACTGCATGGGATGCAGCCAAAAACTGCGTCTGCGTCATCCGCGAACCGATCGCCGGATGGCTTTTCCGGACCACACAGACGTGGCTGTTTTCAATCAACTTTTGCCTAAAAAATCCAGGTTTTTCCAGATCAGGGTAGTAGCCGATGGCCAACTCGGCAGCGCCTGATTCGAGTGCACCGGCAGCCGCGTGGCGAGGCATGGCCAAAGTGCGCAGATCAATATGGGGCGCCTGCTCGGCCAACAGCGCCAAAATACGCGGCAAGAAATTCACCTCGCCAATGTCCGGCATCAGCAGCGTGAAGCTGCGCTGCGCGGTGGCCGGATCGAAGGTCAGCGGCTGCAGAATGTCCGAGCGAATGATCTCGACCACTTGACGGACAGGCTCATCCAGCTCAAGGGCTCGCGGCGTTGGTTGCATCTGCCAGCCCGAGCGCACAAACAGCGGATCGTTCAACAAAACCCGCAGTCGTGCCAGCGCCGCGCTCATGGCAGGTTGACTCAAATTCAAGGCCTCGGCAGCGCGTGTCACGCTGCGATGTTTCATCATGGCGGCAAACACCACCAGCAAGTTCAGGTCAACACTTTGTATATCCATGGGATGGATTGTATTTATCCAGAGAATCGACTGGCCAAATGATTCAAGCCCTTTTAAACTGCTGAAAAAAAATGACACTGGCACGCAGTTGAGCGTCGGTGACCCACACAGGAGACAAGGTATGACAAGCCCCCGCCAACAGCCCAACTCGCCCGTCTCAGTAGCGCGGCCTTGAGTCCCGTGCTCCGCTCGCATTGTGCCTGCGGCGTCGACACGCACGCCCATGTGATCCCGTTTGAATTCCCCTCATTTCTCGGTTCAGCCGCGCCATCCGGTTGGCCCAGCATGGCACCGGTGGACGCCTGTCACCGGCAGGTGATCATCGACGGCAAAAACTACCGAACAGTGTCCGACAAGTGCTGGACCACCTCACGCCGCTTGGCTGACTTGGCGGACATGGGCTTGGCTTTGCAGGCTATTTCACCGATGCCGGAATTGCTGTCGTACTGGCTCAAGGCCACCGACGCTGGGGTTCTGGTGCGCTACCTGAATGACCAGATCGCAGCCATGGTGGCAGAGTCGGGCGGACAGTTGATCGGCCTTGGCGCCGTTCCGCTGCAAGACATCGATCTGGCGATCAAAGAACTCGAGTACCTGCACCGGAC
>CANFSO010000018.1 GCA_947449895.1 Comamonadaceae bacterium | reverse complement strand
GTACCCTTCAAAGCCCATCAAGTTGATCGTGCCCTACGCAGCCGGCGGGCCCGCTGATCTGCTGGCCCGTACGGTTGCTGAACGACTTGGCCCTCGTTTGGGTCAGCCCGTGTTGATCGAAAACAAGACCGGCGCTGGCGGCCATCTTGGCGGCGAGTTGGTGGCCAAGGGTGCGGTAGACGGCTACACCCTGATGCTGGGCACCATCGCGCACAACGGTGCCGTCAAGTTGTACAGTAATTTGCGTTATGACCCGCTCAAAGACCTTCAGCCGGTTGCCTTGATTGCAGAGAGTCCAAGCGTGCTGATCGTCAATCAGAAGTCCCCCATCAAGTCGTTGGCAGAACTCTTGGTCGCGATGCGTAGCCAACCCGGAAAAATGAGTTACGGGTCTGCGGGGAATGGGTCAGCCATGCACATGGCGGCTGAACTGTTTCGCTACATGGCCAAGGTTGACTATGTGCATGTCCCGTATCGAGGTGGCGCACCCGCCATGGCCGATTTGCTCGGAGGCCAAGTTGACATGCTGTTTGAAAGTCTCGGCACGGCCCACCCGCACCTGAAGAGCGGCAAGGTTCGCGCGCTGGCGGTGACGGGAACAGCCCGGAACGCCAGCTTGCCAGATGTGCCCACCTTGGACGAAGCCGGCGTACCCGGCTACTCCTCTGTACCTTGGTACACCATCTCGGCAGCACGTGGTGTGCCGCCGGCGATTGTCAGCAAGCTCAATGCTGAAATCAACGCCGTGCTGAAGACGCCAGAACTGGTCCAGCGCTGGGACGCATTAGGCATTCAGCCGCTGGGCGGAAGTGTGGCGGATGCGGTGCGACGTAACCAAATTGAGACGGACAAATGGACGGCTGTCATCACCTCTGCGAACCTTAAAGCGGAGTGATTGCCACGGGGCGACTCAGTTCAGTTGACCCAAGAAAACTTTCCCCGCGTAGCTTCCGAGCCGCATCTAGCGGATGCCGTGGATGGCGATCGGTTTTGAGATGCCGACCCATCCCATTGGCTCAATGCCGTCATAAGGCGCATTCACATGACCGTCAGGATCAGCTGGGTAAATATGCCAGTGAGTATGGCTTACCGCTCGCTGCCGAGGTGGCTCAAAAACTGGTGGACTTTGGCTTGAACGCCGGGTTCCTGAAGCCTTGGTGCGTCAGGAAGCCCGTTAAACGTCGACGGCCTGAGTGGGCGCTTAACCTGCGTCAGTTCGTTTTCAAACGACCATCGGCCATCATTTTTCCGACGCGTCCATGCTCGACTTTGATGTGATTAGCGAAATCTTCAGGTGTGCCACCGGCAACGTCAGCACCTTCTTTGTTCAAGGCGTCCCGCACGTTGAACTGGCGCAGCGCCTTGGCAGACTCTTGATTGAGTTTTTGAATGACATCGCTCGGTGTGCCAGCCGGCGCCAGCAATCCGTACCAAGAACCGGCTTCGTAGCCTGGCAGCCCTGATTCGGCCAGCGTCGGGACATCCGGAAGCAGTGCAGAGCGCTTGGTTCCAGTGACCGCCAGCGCTCTTAATTTCCCTGCTTTGATGTGCGGCGCGATAGCCACCAAGCTGCTGAACATGAGTTGCACTTGGCCCGACATGAGATCGGTCATAGCGGGTGCCAGACCTTTGTACGGAATGTGCACCATCTCAACGTTCGCCATGCTCTCGTAAAGCACGGCGGCCAGATGCGCCGAACTGCCGTTTCCGTTGGATGCGTAGTTGAGTCGATTCGGACTTTTCTTGGCGAAGGCCGTCATGTCCTGGATTGTCTTGAACGGTTGAGACAGGTTGACCGCAACGACAGAGGGTGCGGAGGCCAGCAAAATAATCGGCGCGAAATCCTTGAAAGGGTCATAAGGAATTTTGGGCATCAGCTGGGGGTTGACGGCCAAGCTGCCGACGCCTCCCAAAAACAAGGTGTAGCCATCTGACGGTGCTTTGGCGGCTATGTCTGCGCCAATGATGCCGCCTGCTCCGGCTTTGTTATCCACAATCACTGGCTGGCCCAAGGTGAGGCTGAGTTGTTGCGCGATTGATCGGGCAACTGTGTCGTTGCCGCCGCCAGGGGCAAAGGGAACGATGAGCTTGATCGCTTTGTTGGGATAATTCTGGGCTTGGGCGCTGAGGAAAATGCCGGCGAAAAGGCCAAGGAGAAGGGCTATATTTTTCATGCCTTGGATTTTTTAGCTTTGATGTGAAGGCTAAAGCGGGCGACGCTTACTCTGTACGAATTCCGATGTCGCGTATCAAATTGGCCCAGCGGTTGACTTCTGAGTTGATGTGCGCACCGAACTCGGCAGATGAATTTCCAACCGGGTCGGAGCCGTCTCGCGCAAGTCGCTCGCGCGTCTCTGGCAGCTTGAGTATTCGGACGATCTCACGGTTTAGCTTGTCGATGATGGGCGCTGGTGTTCCTTTTGGAGCCATGACGCCGTACCAGCCCGACATTTCGTAACCTGTGACGCCGGCTTCCTGCATGGTGGGGGTGTCAGGCAGGGTCGCTGAGCGCTTGATCGACGTGACCGCCAGCGGCTTCAATCGTCCCGACATGATATGCCCATGGGACTGCAAGATCGTCGAGAAAAGCATGTCGATCTGGCCTGAGATCACATCGTTCATGGCCAACGAGCCACCCTTATAAGGCACGTGTGTCAGGTTGAGTCCAGCCTGCGTCGCGAGGAGTGCACCGGCTAGGTGGCTGAACCCGCCGATACCTGACGACCCATAGGTCAGTCCTTCTGGTTTTGTTCTGGCGAGTGCGCGCAGGTCTGCCATGGACTTGACCGGTAGAGCAGGGTTCACCACCAGCACATAGGGTTGGGTGGTGGCCTGTGTAATCGGTACCAAGTCGCGCTCAAGGTTGTAGGAGTGATTGCCCTGTAAGGTCACGTTCACTGAGTGGCTCGACGAAATCATGGTCAGTGTGTAGCCATCAGGTTGGGACTTGGCGGCCAAGTCGACTGCGATCATGCCGTTGGCGCCTGGCTTGTTGTCAACCACCACCGTTTGTCCCCAAGCTTGCGAGAGCTTTTGGGCGATGACCCGTGCCGTGAGATCGACGCCGCCTGCTGGTGCGAAAGGGCACAGCAGTCGAATCTGACGTTCTGGGTAACGTGTGATGGCGGTAGATTGAGCCAGTACCGAGCCGGTCTGTGCGGCAAGTCCGAGACTGGCAAGCTGGAGGAGGAGTTGTCGGCGCTGGGTGAGCATGATTTTTCCTTGGCGAATTCAGAGCGGAAACGCTGCAGCGGGATTTATTTTCCGCTCATCGCTTGGCGACCGGCGCCTTCGCCAGCCAAGCGGCCGAACAGCGAGCCCGAGACGAGACCCGTGCCGCTTGGGTAGTTGAAGTAGAACAAGCCGCCGACCATTTCTCCAGCACAGTACAAGCCGGGCACCGGGGATTGCATCGCGTCAAGTACCTGGCCGTTCGCCGGGTTGATCCGCAAGCCGCCAAACGTGAACGTGATGCCGCAGGTGGTCGCATAGGCGTCAAAAGGGGCTGTGTCGAGTGCCTGTGCCCAGTTGCTTTTGGCCGGCTCAATGCCGGTTGTGCCCTTGCCGTCCTTGACGGTGGAGTCGAACGGGACGTCGGTGAGGACCGCTGCGTTGTAAGCGTTGACTGTTTGCAGGAACGCCACCGGGTCAACACCTTCGAGCTTGACTGCCAGTTCTTCCAGCGTGTTGGCGCTGACCTTGGTCATCATCTTGATGCGGTATTCCGAACGCAATAGCTTGCTGACCTTGGCATCGAACACCTGCCAGGCGAACTGCCCGGGCTGCTTGAGCACCTCACCGCCATACTTCGCATAAGTGAAGGAATGAAAGTCATAGCCCTCGTCAACGAAGCGCTTGCCGTTCGCATTGATCAACAGGCCAAAGATGTAGCTGTGCTTTTGAAACTGGTCACCCACGCTGAGATCGCCATGCGGCGGTGCATTCAGATCCCATCCGGTGGCGTGGGCGCCTGACCAGTTGCCGTAACTGGCTGCGCCAATGTCCAGCGCCATTTTCAGGCCATCGCCTTGGTTGAATCGCGAGCCACGGATTTTTGCCAGCTCCCAGCCCGGACCTAAGTAGCGGGTGCGCATTTCTGGGTTCGCCTCAAAGCCGCCACACGCCAGCACCACTGCGCGCCCGACGAAACGCAGACGTTGGCCGTTCTGGCTGGCGTTGACACCGATGACGTTCTCGCCATCCATGATGAGTGATTTGGCGCGGGTGTTGTAGAAAATGTCAATGTTGGCGAGCTCGGCGGCGCGGTCCAGAAACTGAACCAGTCCTGAGCCGCCGCCTGAGACTTCAAGTGGCATGCGGCCGAAATAGCGCCGTCGCCCGTTCACCATGGCGGACTGGCGACCGTAGTTGGGTACGAATTTCACCCCCTTGCTGCGCAGCCAGACCATGATGTCCAGGCTGCGTGTGACCAAGAGTTCTGAGAGTTCCGGATCAGTCTTGAACTGAGTCAGGCGAAACAGATCGTCAAAGAACTCATCGGTCGTGTTGGTGCCGAAGTCGCTTTCAGCAATCTCAGCGTCGGTGAGATCAACAACTTTCTGCAGTTCCTCCAGCGAGGAAAATGCAAAGCGCATCACACCCCCAGCAAATCGGCTGTTGCCGCCGCTTTCATCGGGCGATGCCGCCTCCAGCATGGCAACGCGTGCACCTTGGTCGCGTGCTGACAGCGCCGCACACAAGGCCGCATTGCCTTTGCCGACCACGATCACGTCATATTGTTTGTCTTCCATTGCCCTGGTCTTTCTTGGTTTAGGTTGTTGTCATGGCGAGTAACTCGCTGAGCTGTCGCATGTCGGAGAGGTGCTCGATCTGGGCGACTTGGCTGACGACAGCTTCCACAGTTTCCGGTCGTAGCACGGTGGATGCACACAGGGCGAACTTAGCTTCAAGCAAGGCTTGAGGCAGGGGCTGGTCGGAGGTCCGGCCCAGGGCCTGCTCGACGCTTGCCTGCAATATGGAGCCGTCTTCCAGTGTCAGCCTGACGGCGCCACCAAAGTGGTTGGTGTCGGGGAACAGGCTGCTGTCATAAGGATGGACTTCAATTTTTTCCAGCAGTGCCCGGACGTCCGAATTTTCGTGGGCCTGACCGACAAAGTGGTCAAGGCTGACGTGCCCATCTAGCAACGCGCGCGCTAGCACGTACTGGAGACTGAACTTGGCATCAAGCCCACTCAGCGGCAGCGGCCGATTCGTGTGCTGAAGTCTGCGCCCATGAATCCAAGCTTGAATCTGGCGCACTTTGCCGGCGTTCAAGTGGTGTTGGCGTACGAGCTGCAGCATGGCGTCAATCGCCGGGTGGGTGCTTCCGCAGCAAGGGTATTGCTTGATAGCAATGCCGGGTGAAACAATGTCCAGCGGTTTTGCCCAAGCGGCCAAAGCCCGATCGGTGTCATACGTGCCTGGGCCGTTGAAGACATCGAGAAACCCTTGGTTGTGTTCAAACACACTTCCTGCGTTGGCGGTGAAACCGGCTGCAGCTAAGCGGGCGGCCAGCAGGCCGTTGCGTGCGCTGTGGCCCACGTGCAGGGGCTTGGTCATGGTGCCAAAGTTGGCCTTGATGCCTGAGGAGAACGAGGCCGCCAGCGCCAATGCGGTGGCCGTTTGTTGTGCATCTAGCCCTTTCAGGCGGGCGCATGCTGCGGCGGCTCCAAACACTCCTAAAGTGGCCGTTGGATGCCAACCTTTTTGATAGTGGTGGAAATTCACCGCCAGCGCGATCTTGGTCTCTACTTCGAAGCCCGCTATGTAGGCCAGCACAAATTCGGAGCCCGAGCAGCTGTGTTCATCGGCTAAAGCCAGCAATGCAGAAAGCACGGGTGCCGACGGATGGCCGCCCATGGTGTTGTTGCAATCGTCAAAGTCCAAGGCATGCGAAGCCGTGCCATTCACAAGCGCGGCGTCGAGGGCGCCGACCCGACGTCGGCTGCCCAGCAACAGGCTGCGACCATTGGCGAGGTCCAGCGACTGCGCGCAAAGTCTCGCCGCGGGCTCACTACTCCCGGCCAAGGTGACCCCCAATGTATCGATGAGGCCGACTTTGGCCCAACGCACAGCCTGAGCCGGTAAGTCTTCCCAAGTCAGCGCAGCCGTTCGCGAGCCAAGTTCATTGGCTAGGCCAGCCCTGTGCTGCGGCTCGGTAGGGGGCGTATTTTGTGATGTTTGCAAGGGGATTGTCGTTTAAGTTGGCCTGAAAACAAGAGTTAGAATACCACTGTATACCAAAATTAGGCAAGTCAGTTTCAAAATTCACAACGCATCGGAGACCCATGAGCTCAATGACCCACGGTGATTTGCACGGCAACCCCCAGACTCGTGGCATGGCCGACTTCGTCTCGAACCTGCAATACGAGGCGATACCGAAGGACGTCTTGCAGCGCATCAAATTGCTCATGCTGGATTCAATCGGTTGCGCCCTTTACGGCAGCGATTTGCCGTGGACGCGGATCCTTCAGCAGACGCTGGGCGAGCACGACACATCGCAGGGTTGTGCTGTCTGGGGAACTCATCAACGTCTGTCCGCTCCGCATGCTGCGCTCGTCAATGGCACGCAGATACAGGGTTTTGAACTGGACGATGTGCATCGCCAAGGCGTGCTGCATGTGGGTGCCGTGGTGCTACCGGCATTGGTCGCTATTGCCGAAACACGGGCGAGTATGAATGGCACTGATTTTCTGACGGCAGCAGTGGCGGGTTACGAAACAGGCCCCCGTGTGGGCATCTGCATGGGTCAGGAGCACATTGCGCAGGGCTGGCATTCGGGTGCGACAGTGGGCGTCTTTTCGGCGGTAGCGGGAGCTGCCAGAGCTCTCAAGCTCACTACCGAGCAAACCGTGCACGCGTTAGGCATTGCGGGGACGCAGTCATCTGGCCTCATGGCTGCGCAATACGGAGCCATGGTCAAGCGGATGCACGCCGGGCGAGCCGCGCAAAGCGGGCTGTATGGCGCGCTGTTTGCCGAGCGAGGCTTGACGGGCATCGTGAATGTGTTTGAAAGCGAATACGGCGGCTTTTGCTCGACCTTCTCTCGTTCAAATGACCGTTTTAATTTGGCGGAACTGACCGCCGGTCTGGGGGATGTATGGCAGACGATGGGCATCGCCTTGAAATTTTATTCATGCGTTGGCAGCAATCACAGCACGCTTGACGCGATCCGCTTGATGCAGCAGGAGCGCCATTTCAGCGCGGCCGATGTGAAAAAAATAATCGTCCATGGCTCGCAAGTCACGATGGACCATGTGGGCTGGACTTACAGCCCACAGGGACTCACCTCTGCGCAGCTTAACTTGCCCTATTGCGTGGCCACTTGGCTACTCGAAGGTGATTGCTTTGTCGAACAATTCACAGACGCCATGGTGGCGGATCCGCAGCGCATGCGGCTGGCCGAAAAAGTGGAAGTTCGTCACGATGCCGAGATCACGGCACGCGGTTCAAAATTTCGTCACATGGTCCGGGTCGAGTGCGAACTCAACGACGGCACGTGCATGACACGTGTCGTGGAAGCAGGTCGAGGCAATGAAAAGAACTTTGCCAGCGAAGCCGATGTGGTGGAAAAGTTTCACAAGTTGGCAGCACGGGCGATATCAAGGTCGCAAGCTGAGCAAGTCGTTGACTGGTTTATGACGCTTGAAAAGTGTGCAGACGCATCTGATTTGCCACGCCTGCTGACGCCTACATGAGCGTGCTTGTTAACGGCTCACAACGCAAGAGGGGCATCCGAAGAGGCCGACTGCTGAGCCAATTCACTGCGCTGCACAGCGACCCGTGCCCGCAATGCGCCCCGCACGTGAGTGAGCGCTGCAGTTCGCGCAGCGTCTTCATCGTGACGAACGATGGCATCCACCAAAGCTCGGTGTTGGATCAGCACCTCTTGACGGCGTTGCAAGTTCACCAGAGTCGAAACCTGTCTGTGTGCCGCAGACGTATCGGAGATCATTTGCAAAAATTTGACCAAATAACGGTTTCTCGCTGCTTCGGAAATCAGCAGGTGAAAGGCGCGGTTGTGCTCGAACATTTTGTCCGGCATTTCAGTCAATGTCGCTTCGATTTCGACCATGTGAGTCAGACGGCTGGTTTGCGCATCCGTCGCAAAGCGCGCGGCCATCGACGCCACCGTACTTTCAATCACCTCGCGAGCAGTGTAAAGCTCGTAGATGGCCGCCTCATCGAGCGTTGCAACAACCAAGCCGCGCCGAGGGTGAGCGGTCAGGAGACCTTCGCTTTCGAGCCGCCGCAAACCCTCGCGCGCAGGTGTCCGGCTGATCTTGAGCCAATCAGCAACCATGTACTCGGACACGCGGTCGCCTGGCTTCATCTGGTTGGCCCGAATGGCTTCAAGTACGGCCTGATAAGCCATATCACCCAACAAGACGGTAGAAGTATTTTTTTTGGGCACGGAAAATATTGTCGCATGGTGACACGATGAGCACCGCATCTCAGCAACTGGCGGCCTTTGCAGCAAGCCTGCGTTTGCAGGATGTACCGCCGGATGTACTTCGGCGCGCGAAAGTCTGTATTGCCGACACCGTAGCCTGCGGCGTCTTTGGGGCCCAGATGCCCTGGAGTCGAAGCATGGCCGAGTACGCGGTTCGCTACGGCACAGGCGGGCCTTGTGGTTTGTTTGGCCGTTCCGGACCCAGGCTGCAGGCGCCTATGGCTGCCTTGGCGAATGGGACCAGCGTGCATGCCTTTGAGCAAGACAGCCTGCGGTTTCCGGGTGCGGGTGTACACCCGGGTGCGGCGTTGGTGCCGACAATTGCCGCCGCCTGCCAAGACACGGGCGCAGATGGCGCGACGGCCTTGCGAGCTTTCGTCGCCGGCTGCGAGGTGTTATTCCGCATTGGTTCCGCATCGCACCACAGCAGCGAAAAACTAGGGTTTCATGCGCCAGGGTTAACAGGCGTTTACGGTGCGGCGGTTGCCGCCTCAGTGGTCTATGGACTTGATGCCGTTGCAATGGCCCAAGCGATGGGTGTTGCAGGTTCTATGTCGTCGGGCTTACTCGCCTTTACCCGGTCAAAAGAAGGGGCGATGGTCAAGCGTCTGCACATGGGGCGCGCTTGCGAGGCGGGCATCATGGCAGCGCGGTTGGCTCAAGGCGGATTCACTGGGCCAGAGACCGTGCTCGAAGGGCGCTTCGGCTACCTCGATGTTTTCTGCCGCGATGGCGATCCGGTGTTGCTCACTCAGGGGCTTGGCGACGTATGGGAAACGCGGCGTATATGTTTGAAGCGCTATGCATGTCACGTCACCGCACAAGCGCCGGTGCAGGGAATTCGAGAACTGATGGCGCAGCACGGATTCACTGGTAGCGACGTGTTGTATCTCGAGCTCGCCTGTACCGATAAGGTAATCAGTCACCATGACATCAGAGATCCACAAGACCTGATGCAGGCGCAGTACAGCGTCCCTTTTTGTCTGGCGATGGCGCTGCACCGCGACCCGCTGGACCCCGCGGTATTCAATGATTCAGTCCTGACGGATACCGGCATCAAGGCGGCATGTGCAGCAGTCCGGCTGGTGACCGGAGAAAATCTACCAACATCATGGAGCGCTAGGCTCCGGGTTGTACTGAAAGACGGTCGTGAATTACGGCGAGACGCCTTTGCTTTCAAAGGCATGCCGGGCGATGAAATGACACCTCAGGAAGAGCGCATGCGGTTTGAGCATTTGTGTGCTGCGCTGGGTCCGCAGAGGGTTGCCGCACTGTATGACAGTTTGTATCGACTCGAATCAGAGCAGGCTTTTCCCGATTCGGCGCTTATGGCGTGAGCCTTGGTTTACCAAAAGGCCATAACAATCGCCAGCGTTAGCGTCGCAACGGCAACGACTTGAACCCGGTAGTCCAGCAGCCAACCGCGCTGTTGATCAGGTTGCACCATCTCCAGCCGCCACAGCGAAGAGCGCATCTCCGGGTCATCGCGCTGGGTGGTGCAAAGGCTCACAACGATGCAGATCAGCAAGCACAGGCCGGTGGTCACGCCTGCCACGATGGTGAAATGCAGCGTCAGCCAACCGGCTTGTTTGCTGAGCAAGGTGGCGAGTCCCAGGCCATGCCCAACGATCAGGGTAGCCAGTGCCGCGGAGGGCGTGGTGCGAGCCCAAAACAGTCCCAGCAAAAAGACAGCGACGACGGGTGGCACGGCGTATGAAAAGATCTCCTGCAAGTAAGCAAAGATGCCAGGGAACGAACTGATCATTGGCGCCCACAAGGCAGCCAGCAGCATGAACACAACGGTCAGCCAGCGTGCCATCGTGACCGCTCCTTTTTGGCCAAGTTGGGCTTTCTGTTTGTCGCTCAAAAAGTCGTGATAAACCAAGGTCGACGCGGCGTTCAAGGTGCTGTCGATAGTTGACATGATGGCGGCAATCAGCCCAGCTAACACCAGGCCGCGCAGGCCTGACGGCAGCAGGGTGGTCACCAGCGTGGGGAAAACAGCATCTGCCTTTGCAATGTCGGGCAATATGCTGGCGGCCATTGCACCGGGCAACACCATGATGAATAAGGGCGTCAGCTTGAGTAGGCCGGCCAGCGTGAGTGACCAACGCGCATGGTCGAGTGTGCGCGCCGCCAGCACCCGCTGCACGATGTATTGATTGGTTGACCAGTAATAAAACCCCAGTATCGGCACGCCGATCAAGGTCCCCAGCCAAGGTAAATTTGGGTCGTCGAGTGGGCGGATCAACGACAAGTGACCCGGCGGCAAACCGGCGGTAGCTTGCGTCCACGAATAGCCGTTGGCTGCAAAAATAATCCACGTCAGTGCGGTAGATCCGGCCAGCAGCACGATGGCTTGAATGACGTCGGTGTAAACCACCGCACGCAAGCCACCAATAGCGGTGTAAGCACCGGCGAACACCGCTAAGCCGACGCAGCTCGGCCAGAACGGCAAGCCGGGGAAGAACACCTGCAGGATCAACACACCTGCAAAAATGCTGCCAGCGGTGTCGACGAAGATCGACAGAAAGATCGTCAGCGCAGAGAAGTAGCGCCGCACCGTCGGGCTGTAGCGCCGCTCCAAATATTCAGGGATGGTGGTGATGCGTTGCTTGAAAAAAACCGGCACTGTCACAAAGGCCATGAACAGAAACAAAAGCCCGGCCATCCACTCATAATTGGCCACTGAAATGCCCGAGGTGTAGGCCTGACCACTCAGGCCGACCAGCGTGGTGCCAGAAATATTCGAAGCGAACAAGGAGAAGCCGATGGCAGCGCAGCCCAAGCTGCGGCCAGCCAGAAAATAGTCATCGGTATCTTGAATTTTGCGTGACACCCACAGGCCGATGGCCAAGATGCAGATGCCATACAGACCGATGATCCAAAGGTCGAGATGTGTGATGTTTCCTGCTGCGATGAAATTCAAAATCTCGTCCTTGTGGCTCGGGTCAAGTTCAGGTCGTCAAGCCGGTAGCCATCACGCCATGCGCGCAAATGGCTTCATCTTCATCGCCCGTGCCGCCGCTGGCACCGACCGCACCCAAAATGTCGCCGTTTGCATTTTTGATCAGCACCGCACCGGGTTGTGGCAAAAACTTGCCGCCCGATGTAGCTGCCAACGACAAGAAAAAATTAGGGTTTTCTTTGGCGCGTTCGCTGAGGCCACGGCTGGAGATACCCATGCCGACCGCACCCCAGGCTTTGCCGGTAGCAACGTCGACTCGGAACATGCTTGCGCCGTCTTCGCGTTGCGTGGCTTTGACGTGGCCGGCGTCATCCAGCACCACCACGGCCATAGGCTTGTAGCCCATTTTCTTGGAGTGCACCAGCGCCGAATCAATGATCTTGTTGGCTTGTGCCAGGGTAAGTTGTGTCATGACGATCTTTCTTTTGAAATAAATAAAGGGATAAAAAGTGGGCCAGAAATTAGCGGGTCTCAACGGTGTATTGAAACCGATGTGGGGCGATGTAGGCGACTCGCCATTCAATCACTTGACCGGTGTGCTCAGTCATGCACCTTTCAATGCGAACGCCGAGGCTTTTCTGGGGCATCTTGAAAAGTGCGGCATCCGCGTCGGGCAGCGCCGTGATGGACAACTGGTCTGCCGCGCGTGAAACCAGCACGCCGCACAAGGCGTCGTACACAGGGTAAAGCAAGAGCGGATTATTTTTTTGCAGATAGGCTTCGAGCTTGGCGAAGCGTTTGTACGGAAGCCAGACATGCTCCGACAGTAGCACCTCTTGGCCGATCGCCCGCGTGCGGTGCAGGTAAAGCATTTTGTCGCTGGCCTGCAAGCCCAACTTTTGACGTGCTTCGGCCGGCTCTTGGACGACCTGGATGGCCAGCGTGGCGGTCTCCGGCAGTTCATTGGTGCCGGTCAGGCTGAAGCCAACAAAGCGCAGCATAGAAATCCGGTCGAACGCGCGGGTCACAAACGTGCCGCGGCCGTGAATGCGTTCGACGATGCCTTCGCCGACCAAGACTTCGAGTGCTTTGCGCAAAGTGCCGACAGATGCGGCGTATTCGGCCGCCAGTTTGTCTTCTGCGGGCAGCGCTTCACCTTCTGTCCAAGCTCTGGCGCAGATGCGCCGCATCAATGCGTCGCGTATCTGCAAATAGCGCGGCAGTCGAGCGTCGGGTGCTTCTGCGGTGAGGGATGAACTGGCCATGGAACGTGGGTCGATGTGGGCTTTTCAGGTACTTGGATAGATGATTATGGCCCAGCCATAGACACCTTAACAGGTATACTCCTGTGTAGGACTTTATAAAAAGACAAGGAAACAAACATGCCAATGAAGACCCTTTTGACCGCAGTAAAAATGCTGATCGCTATAGCCAGCTTGGTGGCCACGGCCGCCATGGCGCAAGCCTATCCCAGCAAATCAATCCGCATGATCGTGCCCTTTCCGCCCGGCGGTGGCAACGATGTGATTGCCCGTTTGGTGGCACAGAAACTCACCGTGCGACTGGGTCAGACCGTGGTGGTGGACAACAGGGCGGGGGCCAATGGCATCGTCGGTTTGATGGCCGCAGCGCAAGCGGCACCGGATGGCTACACCCTTGGCATTGCGGCAGCCGGCCCGATGGCCGTGAACCCGAGTCTTTACGACAAGCTTCCGTACAACCCGTTGAAGGATTTCGTGCCGATCACCAACATGGTGATTTACCCGTTACTGTTAGTGACGCATCCGTCGGTGCCGGCCAAGAACATGCGCGAATTGTTGGCGCTGGCCAAAGAAAAGCCAGGCACGCTTTTCTTTGCATCACCCGGCAGCGGGAATTCGGGACATTTGGCTGGTGAGTTGCTGAACTCACTCGCCAAGGTCAACACCGTGCACGTGCCCTACAAAGGTCAAGGACCTGCCACGGCCGACTTGTTGGCGGGCCAAGTGCAGATGCTTTACAGCAGCATTCCGCCCGTGCTTTCTTTTGTTCAGCAGGGCCGACTCAACGCCATCGCTATTGGCAGCGCCAAGCGGCTAGCTTCATTGCCCAATGTGCCGACGATTGCCGAAAGTGGCGTGCCTGGCTATGAGGCCTATTCTTGGATTGGCATCGTGGCGCCACTGGGAACGCCTAAAGAGATTGTGACTAAGCTCAATCGTGAGATCGTCGACATACTCAAGCAAAAAGATGTGCAAGAGGAATTGCTGGCCCAAGGGGCTATTCCAGTGGGCGATACGCCCGAGCACTTTGGTGCGTACATGAAAGACGAAATCGCCAAGTGGGGTGCCGTTGTCAAGTCAGCCAATATCAAAGCTGATTGAGTTTTAAAAGCGTTGCGTCCAACTATGAAAAAGGAACAGAGTATGAGCAAGCCAGTCATTGGGGTTGTGGGTCTGGGCATCATGGGCAGCGCGATGGCTGAAGAGCTGATCAAGTGCGGTTATTCAGTGGTCGGCTACGACGTCTCCCTACCCGCTTGCAAGCGGCTCAAAGCGGCTGGGGGCAAAGCCCTTGCATCGGCGACGGCTGTGGCCGATGCCTCCACCATCGTCATCGTCTCTTTGTCTACGTCGTACGCGTTGAATGAGACGGTCAAAATGCTCGCTGCAGCCAAGCCGCGCGACAAAGGCCAGGGCTTGTTGGTGGTCGAGACCAGCACCTTGCCGATAGACGACAAAGAGCAGGCGCTCAAGGCCTTGCGTCGTGTCGGCATGTCTGTGCTCGATTGCCCTATCAGCGGCACGGCGGTGCGCATGAAAGAACGCGCATGGACGGTGTTTTGTAGCGGTAGCAAGGCGGCCTACAAACGTGTTGAAACAGTGCTCAAAGTCTTCACCGACAACGTGCCGTATGTGGGCGCTTACGGCAATGGCACCAAGATGAAATTTGCGGCGAACCATCTGGTCGCTATTTACAACGTGGCCTGCGCCGAGTCGGTGACACTGGCGCGCAAGATGGGGCTCGATCCGCAAGATGTGCTGAACTTGTTTGGCAGCAGTCCCGTCATCGGCACGGGCGTCATGCGCTTGCGAATGCCGTTCATGATTCGCAGCGAATATTCGCCGCCGACCATGAAGGTCGAGGTCTGGCAAAAGGACATGCAGGTCATCGGCGACATGGCCAAGTCAGTCGACTGCCCGACGCCCTTGTTCAGTGCCTGTGTGCCGATTTACAGCGCCGCCATGGCCCAAGGTTTGGGCCAGCAGGACACGGCTTCGGTGAGCGAAGTGTTGGCCAACATGGCCGGTATCGCACCCAAGGCAAAGGGTAAACGCTGAGTCCATGAAACCTTTTTAGCCCTGCCTGACGTTTTAGAATTTGTGGCGGTTCCCTCAGCGACGCGGTGTCGTTCGGGTGGCTGTCTTTGACTCAACCTGAAGGTCTGACCATGCAGCGCTGGATGAAAAAATTAGTGGGATTGCTTTTGTCGACCTTGACCTGTTGCGCCATGGCGCAAAGCTATCCCGCGCCCAAGGCTGGCAGCTGGACTGCCAAAGACTTCCGCTTTCACACCGGCGAAGTCATGGCCGAATTGAAAATTGGTTACACCACGGTGGGTGAGCCGACCGGCGAGCCGGTGGTCATCTTGCATGGGACGGCTGGCACAGGGGCAGGCTTGTTGACGCCGACGTTTGCCGGTCAACTGTTCGGGCCAGGGCAGGCGCTGGACGCTAGCAAATATTTCATCATCCTGCCCGACGCGATTGGCACAGGTCGCACTAGCAAACCCTCCGACGGCCTGCGTGCCAAGTTTCCTCAATACAACTACACCGACATGGTGGCCGCGCAACACCGGTTGGTCACTGAGGGGTTGGGCGTCAAACATGTGCGTTTGGTGCTGGGTAATTCTATGGGCGGCATGCAGACGTGGATGTGGGGCATCGCGCACCCGACGTTCATGGACGTGCTGGTGCCAATGGCGTCTCTGCCGAGCGCCATGTCGGGTCGCAACTGGATGATGCGGCGTCTGATCATTGACTCGATCCGCAATGACCCGGAGTGGCTGGGCGGCAACTACACCACCCAGCCGCGCAGTGCACAATTTGCCTCGGTGTTTTTTTCGACAGCCACCAGCGGTGGCAACCAAGCCCTGCAAAGTTTGGCGCCAACGAGTGACAAGGCCGACCAGTTGCTGGACCTGCGGCTCAAGACGCCAGTGCCGGGGGATGCCAACGATCTTTTGTACCAATGGGCTTCCTCGCGCGACTACAACCCCTTGGCCGGGTTGGAAAAAATCAAGGCGACTCTGCTGGCCATCAACTCTGCCGACGACGAACGCAATCCGCCTGAGTTGGGTGTGATGGAGCGTGAACTCAAACGCGTTCCGAACGCTCGCCTGTTGCTGTTACCCGCGAGTGACCAAACGGCTGGCCACGGCACCACGGGGCAGGCCAAATGGTGGAAAGACCAAGTCGCTGAACTGCTGAGAAACGCACCTCGCAACGTACGCTGATTCCGTTCCCGGCTTTGCCCCCTCTGAGGATAAAGAGATGAAAAAATCCCTCCGAATTCTGGCCAGTGGCCTGCTGATTTTGTCCTGCGCTGTGCAGGCACGGGTCACGCGTATCGTGATTGACGAAACCCTGCCGATGCCGGCGGTGGTTGGCGCGCAGAGCGGCATGGCATACGAGCAGATAGCCGGTCGGGCCTTTGGTGAGTTGGACCCCAAGCTGCCGGGCAACGCCATCATTCAAGACATCGAATTGGCCAAGGACCCAGATGGCAAAGTGCGATACGTGGCGTCGTTCCTTATTTACAAACCGGTTGACTTGAAACAGGCCAGCGGTTTGATGTGGCACGACGTGCCCAACCGCGGACGCGTCTATCCGTTTGCGCCACAAGAACGGGCCTTTGGCGACATCGAATTGGCCAGCGCTTGGCAAGGCGACAACGTCGGTGCCACCACGGTGCGGCCTAAAGCCAGCGTGGCCGGCATGCAGTTTTTGCAAGTGCCGGTAGCTCGCCAGTTGGATGGATCACGCGTCACTGGCCAAGTCCTTGGGCGCATCGTCAACCGCAGTGGATTAAGCTCGCAGCCGCTGATGGTGCAAACCAATCCGGTGCCCTACAAACCCATAAGCTTGGAGACGGCCAAAGCTCAATTAACATCCCGCGCTGGCGAGACCATGAGCGGTGAGGTGATCGACGAGCAGGCCATCGCCGCCAGTGATTGGGCTTGGGCCCGTTGTGATACACAAAACCCGTTTCCCGGTGTGCCCGACGCGACACAAATTTGCCTGAAAAAGGGCTTTGATGCGAAGCGTCTCTACCAAGTGGTGTTCACCGCGGCCGACCCCTATGTGCTGGGTGTGGGTTTTGCCGCTTGGCGCGATGTTGGCGCGTTCTTCAAGCATACGCAGGCCGACGATGTCGGCACGCCAAACCCGATCGCTAAAACGGTGAGGCACAGCATTGGCCGGGGTGTTTCTCAGTCTGGCAATTACCTGCGCGGTTGGCTGCACCTCGGTTTTAACCGCGACGAAGCGGGTGCCGCCGTGCATGACGGCTTGTGGCCGATCATCGCGGGTCGGCGTATTGCGCTGAACTTTCGTTGGGCGCAACCCGATGGCGTGCTCGAGTTATACCAAGCCGGCAGCGAAGGGCCGCAGTGGTGGCTGCCACATCCGGACGTGTTGCGCGGCATTCCCGCCGCCGGCATTTTGGACCGCTGCACCGACACTCAAACTTGTCCCAAGGTGATGGAGCACTTTGGCTCAGCTGAGGTCTGGGCCTTGAAGCTGACGCCTGAGTGGGTCGGCACCGACGCCAAGCAAGACCTGCCCTTGCCGAGCAATGTGAAGCGTTATTACATCGCTGGCAGCAACCACGGCGGCGGCGCTGGTGGTTTCAATTCAAGTTTGCCCGGTGTCGGCTTGCCTAAAGAAGGGCCGATGTGCCCCGGTAACAATTTTGGGCAAGCTGTTTTGCCGGCTAACCCGATGCCGCACACGCAAACCGTCAATGCGCTGCGGGTGCACTTTCGCAACTGGGTGATGCGGGGAACCGAGCCACCCGCCAGCCGTTATCCGACGCTCGCTGCGGGCACGCTGGTCGAAGCGCACAAGGCGGCGATGGGGTTTCCGGCATTGCCCGGTTTGCGCTCCACGCTGCCTGAACGCGACTTCATCATGCCGGTGATTGACTACGATTGGGGTCCAGATTTCAATGTCGCCGACGGTTCTGGCATTCCCGCATTTGCACCGCCCAAAATCAAGCAGGTGCTCAAAATGATGGCGCCCAAGGTCGATGCCGATGGCAATGAACTCGGTGGTTTACCGGTGGTTTTGGCCGATGCCCCACTGGGTACTTATTTGGGTTGGAATGTCACGGCAGATGGCGAGATGCCGTTTCACAAAGACCAGATTTGCAACTACGTGGGTGGCATGGTGCCATTTGCCCGCACTGCGCAGGCGCGCTTGGCCAACCGCGACAGTCGTCCGTCTTTGGAGGAGCGCTACGGCTCTCACGACGGCTACGTGGCAGCTGTGAGCAAGGCCGCTGAGCAGGCCCAAAAAGCCGGTTTTTTGCTCGAGGTTGATGCGAAGGCCTTGATCACCGAAGCCAACGCCAGCGCGGTGCTCCGCTGACCGGCGGCCGGGTGTGCGGAACCCGGCTGTGCTGTGTGTTTTTGAGGCTTCGGCAGTGCTAGACTCGCGGCCCGACGCCAGTCATCCGGCTGATCTGCCGGCACCTTAGAGAACCCCATGAAACCACCGAGTCTTCCAGCCAGCCATCAGCTTGGCCTTGGCTTTGATGACGCTGTTATACCGATGCCGATGCCAGTCGTGTCGAGGGTGAACGCTTTGAAGACCGTGACGACGCCCGCTGCGACCATCGCAGAACCGGCTGCGCTGGTCGACTCCAAGCCCGAGTTCAAAACACCCATCGAAATCCTGGCCACAACGCCAACCGAAGCCACGCTGCCAGCAGGCGCAGACTCGGAATCGGCCGAAGCCATGGCGAAGTTGCTGGATGTGCACCCTGACTTTCGCGTGCTGCGCCGGCTGGCGCCCCGGTTGGTGTTTCCGCCGGCCACCGGGCCGGTGGCGACGCTGCTGGTACTCGACACCGAAACCACCGGTCTGAACCCAGCCCGCGACAAGGTCGTTGAACTGGCCCTGCTGCGTGTGACAGTAGACCTGCGCACCGGCCAGCCGGTTGGTGAGGTGCGGGTCTATGACGGTCTGGAAGATCCTGGCATACCGATGCCCGACGAGATCATCGCCATCACGGGCATCACCGACGACATGTTGCGTGGCCAGCGGCTGGACGAAGCCGAGGTTTTGCGTTTGCTAGACGGCGTCGACCTGGTGCTGGCCCACAACGCCGGTTTTGACCGGCCTTTTGTCGAGTCCCGATTGCCGCAGTTTGCGGCGCTGAACTGGGCCTGCTCGTTTGCCGATATTGACTGGAAGCAGGAGGGGCGGGGCTCGGCCAAACTGACCTCGCTGGCCTACGACTTGGGATTTTTCTACGACGCCCATCGGGCCGAAATGGACTGCCACGCGTTGCTGGCGGTGTTGATGGCCTCACTCAAGACGACGCAGGCCAGCGGCTTGTCGCGCTTGATCGAATCGGCCCTCAATCCGACCTATCGCTTGCAAGCGACGAACGCACCGTTTGACGCCAAAGACTTGCTCAAGGCGCGCGGCTACCGTTGGGATGGCGCGCAAAAAGTCTGGCACACGCGTTTGACGGATGAGGCTGCTTTGGCGCTTGAGTGCGAGTGGCTCAAGTCAGCCGTCTACGCAGGCCGCAGCAGCCGGGTTCAGGTCGAAGAACTCGACGCCAAAAGCAAATACTCGGTAAGGCCAGGGCAGGTCGGTTGGCGCGAACTCTGAGCTCCGTCATGGCGAGCGAAGCGCGGCCATCCATGACTGCGAATTCGGGCCCATGGACTGCCGCGCTACGCTCGCAGCGACGAAAATACGTTGCGCGCCATGACACGCTCAATGCGCGCTGATGACGCGGCCGATGTCTGGCCAGCGGTGGTGCAGCCAGACCCAAGCCAGCAGCCCGATGCACATCATGAAGAGTGACGCGATGGCGAGCGCCACGGTGGAATGCATGATCAGCGGCGCCAGCACGCCGGCCACAATACCATTCGCTGAAGAGCCGATGAAGGCCTGCAAAGACGAGGCCATGCCGCGTCGCTCAGGGTACAAATCGAGCACCAGCAACGTCACCACTGGCATCATCACTGCCCAGCCAAAAGCGAAGATGGCGATCGGAAACATGGCCCAGGTCACGTGCGCAGCAAAGAACACATTCGCCGCCACATTGAGCACCGAGACCACCAGCATGATTGTGAAGCCGTAGCGAATTTGCTGCTTCGGCGGGATGCGTCCAGCCATGCGTCCGCTGGCCCACGCACCCGCCATGATGCCGGCGATGGTCAGCGCAAAAAACCAGAAGAATTGCGACGGTGGCAATTGCAAATGGTCACCCAGAAACGCCGGTGCCGACAGCACGTACAAAAACATGCCATTGAAGGGGATGCCGCTGGCCAGCGCCAGCAATAAAAACCGCGGGTTCGACCCCAGCTGCCAGTAGCCGCGCATCAAATGTTTGACTTCAAACGGTTGCCGCTGGCTGATGTGCAGCGTCTCAGGCAGCAGTTTGTAATTGGCCGTCCACAGCGCGACGCCCACCGCCGCCAAAAACCAAAAGATGCTGTGCCAGCCCAAATGCACAAACAGCCAACCACCCATCATGGGCGCCAGCGCGGGTGCCACGCCAAAATAAATCGTCACTTGGCTCATGACTTTTTGGGCCTGTGCGGGCGGAAACATGTCGCGAATGACGGCCCGCGACACCACGATGCCGGCGCCGGTGGACAAGCCCTGCATGGCGCGGAAAAACACCAGCTGGCCGATGCTTTCAGACAGCGCACAACCGACAGATGCCAGCGTGAAAATCGCAATGCCCCAGAGCACCACGGGGCGCCGGCCCAGACTGTCGGACAGTGCACCATGAAACAAATTCATGAAGGCAAAACCAAACAGATAAGCCGACAGCGTCTGTTGCATTTCTGCGGGTGTGGCGCCTAGCGACTGACCAATACCCGCAAAGGCGGGCAGATAGGTGTCGATTGAAAACGGCCCGAGCATGCCCAGCAGCGCCAGCAAGACGGCCAGCGCCCAGCGGGGCGCACGCCAAATCTGCGCGGCGTCCGGGTTCATTCGGCCTTCAGTTTCAGGGCGGCGTCGTACAACTCGTTGCGCGATGCGCCGGTGATCTCGGCGGCGAGTTTGACGGCTGTCTTGAGAGGTAATTCAGCCAGCAGCAATTTCAACACGCGACCGCCATCGTCCACAGCGGCCGCTTGCGGGGCCGGGTGCAGCACCAGCGCAAATTCACCGCGCAGACGCTGTGGGTTGGCGGCCAGCCATGCCGGCAGGTCACTGGCGGGCAGGGTGGCGATTTCCTCAAACTGCTTGGTCAGCTCGCGCGCCACCGTGATGGCTCGCTCAGCCAGTGGCGCAAAGGCGCGGGCCAGTGCTTCCATGCGATGCGGTGCTTCCAGAATCACCACCGCTCGTTTTTCAGTCAGCAAGGTTTGCACAGCTTGGTCGCGCTCGCCGGCTTTGCTCGGTAAAAATCCGGCAAAGATAAAACCGCTGTCGCCAGAGATACCGGCCACGCTCAAGGCCGCGGTGACGCTGCTGGCGCCCGGCAGTGGCGTGCTTTTGAAGCCAGCCGCGCGCACAGCCGCCACTAGCCGCGCACCCGGGTCGCTGATGGCCGGTGTGCCGGCGTCACTGACATAGGCCACGCGCTCACCGCGTTGCAGCCGGTTGATGACGCTGACCGCCGCTTCGGCTTCGTTGTGTTCGTGCACCGGCAGCAGGGGCTTGTTGACGCCATACTGGCGCAGCAGGGTTTGGGTGTGGCGGGTGTCTTCGCAACCGATGGCATCCACCAAGCCCAAAACGTGCAGTGCGCGCAGGCTGATGTCGGACAAATTACCGATCGGCGTGGCAACCACGTAAAGTGTGGCTGGTGGGTAATGTTGCAGGCCAGCAGCAACCCGGGCGGCCTCTAGGGCCAAGTCGAAAGAAGCGTTCAATGTGGTTTTCCAAAAAGCAAGCGGCAGCGCCGATCGGGCAGATTACCACCAAGCGGCGCGGCGATGCGGCCGAAGCTCTGGCCTGTGCGTACCTGACGGAGCAGGGCTTGCGTTTGCTTGAGCGCAACTTCAACACGCCGGGTCGCGGCGGCGGCGAGATTGACTTGGTGATGCGGGCACCGGACGGTACGCTGGTTTTTGTCGAAGTGCGCCAACGCAGCACGGCCTCACATGGCGGCGCGGGCGGCAGCATCACGCACACCAAGCAGCGCCGAATTATCTTTGCCGCGCGGCATTATTTGATGCGTTTTGCGACGCTGCCGCCATGTCGCTTTGATGTCGTACTGGTACAGGGGCCGGCGCTGCCCGAAAGCCCGCAGACCATTGAATGGTTGCAAGCGGCGTTTGATGCGTCTTGACACAAAGGTATCTGCAGGTGACGCTATCATCGAGGGCATGATCGAACAACGCATTGAGCAGCACTTCATCGACAGTGCAGACCTCAAATACCAGGCTGCGCAAGTCCTCTCCAAACCCATTTCGGCGGCTATTGCGGCCATCCTCGCCAGCGTGACAAGCGGTGGCAAGGTGCTGGCCTGTGGCAATGGTGGCGGTGCGGCCAGTGCACAACATTTTGCCGCCAAATTCGTCGGCGGCTACGAGCGTGAACGGCCCGAGTTGGCCGCCATCGCCCTGACCGCTGATTCGTCCATCGTCACGGCCATTGCCAATGACTATGATTTCAACGTGATCTTCGCCAAGCAAGTGCGCGCCTTTGGGGGCGCTGGTGACGTCTTACTGGCCATTAGCAGCAGCGGTGATTCAGCCAATGTGTTGGCGGCGATTGACGCGGCCCACGAACGGGACATGACCGTGGTTGCGCTGACCGGCAAAGGCGGTGGCAAGATGACTTTCGCCTTGCGCGAAACCGATGTGCATATTTGCATTCCGCACGCCCGCACCAGCCGCATTCAGGAGGTCCATTTGTTGGTCCTGCACTGTATTTGCGATGGCGTGGACGCTCAATTACTAGGTGATCAGGAGGTCTCAACATGAACCAGTCTATTTTCAAACGTCGGCTACTCGCCGTCGGTTTCGCCGTCGCCGTTGTCGGCGTGACCGGTTCTCTCACGGCTTGCGTGCCGTTGGTTCTGGGTGGTGCTGCAGCTGGTACAGCGATGGTTGCGACCGACCGCCGTACCTCGGGTGCCCAGCTTGAAGATGAGGGAATTGAGCTGCGCACACTCAGCCGTGTGCGCGATAGCTTCGGCACACGCGTCCGTGTTAGCACCGTCAGCTTCAACCGGCAAGTTCTGCTAACCGGCGAAGTACCGAGTTTGCAAGACAAGCAGGCGGTAGAAGACATGGTGAAGAAAATTCAAAATGTCGGCTCGGTCGTCAACGAACTGGGTGTGCGAAATTCGCCGTCATTGACGGAGCGCTCAGCCGACTTGCTGATCACCGGCCGTCTCAAGGCAGCTATTTTGGATGCGCGTGACTTGCAAAGCAACGCCTTCAAAGTGGTCACAGAGAACAGCACGGTGTATCTGATGGGACGTGTCACGTCGCGCGAATCCGACCGCGTGACCGGCATTGCACGTGGCATTTCGGGCGTGCAACGGGTGGTGCGAATTTTTGAGACCATCAGCGAAGAAGAGTTGCTGCGTCTGCAGCCGGCGCCGGCCAAGTCCTGAGTTCGAATTCGCGGCCGTGGATTGCCGCGCTTTGCTAGCAAAGACGAGATTGCCACGCGATGAAGTGGCTTCTCCAGCGCTTTATTTCAGCCGCTTGATCAGGCTGGAGGTGTCCCAGCGGCGCCCGCCCATGGCTTGCACGTCTGCATAAAACTGGTCGACCAAGGCGGTGATCGGCAGGCGTGCGCCGTTGTGTTTGGCTTCGTCCAGCACCAGCCCCAAGTCTTTGCGCATCCAGTCGACGGCAAAGCCGAAGTCGAACTTGTCGGCGACCATGGTCGTGCCGCGGTTTTCTAACTGCCAGCTTTGGGCGGCGCCCTTGCCGATCACGTCGAGCGCCAGATTCATGTCGAGGCCGGCTTTTTGGCCGAAGGCAATGGCTTCGCTCAAACCTTGCACCAAACCGGCAATGCAAATTTGGTTGACCATCTTGGTCAGCTGACCGGCGCCGCTGTCACCCATCAAGGTGAAGGCTTTGGCAAAGGCGATGCCCGCTGGTTTGACGTTCTCAAAGGCTGCTGCGTCGCCGCCGCACATGACGGTGAGTGCGCCGTTTTGCGCGCCGCCCTGACCACCCGAGACCGGTGCGTCAACAAAGGACAGGCCGAGGTTTTTAGCGGCTGCGTACAACTCGCGCGCTACTGTGGCGGAAGCCGTGGTGTGGTCCACAAACACAGCGCCCGGCTGCATGCCGGCAAAAGCGCCGTCTGCACCCAGCGTCACGCCGCGCAGGTCATCGTCGTTGCCGACGCAGCAAAAAACTATCTCAGCGTCCGTAGCGGCCAAGCGCGGCGTAGCGGCTTGGCGCGGTGCGGCCGTACCTGCAAACTCGTCGCACCAAGCGGCCGACTTGGCGGCGGTGCGGTTGTAGACCGTGACTTGATGGCCAGCCAATGCCAGATGACCGGCCATTGGGTAGCCCATCACGCCCAAGCCGATGAAGGCGACTTTGCGGGAGGCGGAGGGGGTGTAGCTTTTGGCATGGGTGCTTGTGCTGCTGGAGGTCATGGTGTTGTCTTGATAGTTTGAATTTAAAAAATGATTTTTACACAGACCGTTAGCGCTCAGCCCAGAAACTGCGAAGGTGTTTTGGCTTTGTTGCGCGCCTCTGACGGCGTGATCAGCCGTCGTTTGAGCAGGTCTGTGAGACTTTGATCGAGGGTTTGCATACCTTGGCTTTGGCCGGTTTGCAGGCTCGAATACATTTGCGCCACTTTGCCTTCGCGGATCAGGTTGCGAATGGCTAGCGTGCCTAGCATGATCTCGTGCGCAGCAACGCGGCCCAGTCCATCCGCCGTCTTGCACAAGGTTTGCGCCACCACGCCTTGCAGCGACTCGGACAGCATGCTGCGAACCATTTCTTTTTCGTCGGCGGGGAAGACATCGATGATGCGGTCGATGGTCTTGGTCGCGCTGGCAGTGTGCAATGTGCCCAACACCAAGTGGCCGGTTTCGGCGGCAGACAAGGCCAGCCGGATGGTCTCTAAGTCGCGCATTTCGCCGACCAAAATCACGTCGGGATCTTCGCGCAAAGCGGACCTCAGTGCGGCGGAGAAGCTGTGCGTGTGGCGACCCACTTCACGCTGGCTCACTAAGCAATTTTTGGCGTCGTGCACAAACTCGATCGGGTCTTCTACCGTGATGATGTGGCCGCGTTCGGTGCGGTTGTAGAAGTCGACCATCGCTGCCAGCGTGGTCGACTTGCCCGAACCCGTTGGTCCTGTGACCAGCACCAGCCCATGGGGCTTGAGCGCTAGCTCGGTGACGATGGCTGGCGCACCCAGCGTCTCAAGCATCGGCACAACAGACGGGATGCTGCGAAACACCGCGCCCACGCCGCGGCTGTGCTGAAACGCGTTCACGCGAAAACGCGACAAGCCCGGTACATCCAAGGCGAAGTCCAGTTCCAGCGATTGCGCAAAACCAGTCTGCTGGTCCGGGCTCATCACTTGCGCCAACATCTGCGCCAGTTGCTCAGCCTCCAGCGCCGGCAAGTCCAGCGTCTGGATGTCGCCATGCACACGCAGCATGGGCGGCAGCCCCGTCGACAAATGCAGGTCAGAGGCATTCCGGTTGATGGCGACGGTCAGAAGTTTGGTGAGTTCCATGGTGAGCCTTTGTGTTGGCATGAACTGTAGGTCAAAAGAGCTCGTCATTGGCCTTGCTGATTTTGGTTTTTTCTGGCTAGTCGTGCCACAGCGCTTGGGCAGTTGGGTACAGTCAACGGCATGACTATTCAGCAGCATTCAGAGACCGACAACAACCCAGCAGCCCATGCCGCGACCATCGCCAGCCAACTCGCACAGGTTCGCCAGCACATCGCAGACGCTGCTGCGGCAGTCGGGCGTGAGCCGGACAGCGTGCGTTTGCTTGCGGTCTCCAAGACCTTCGGCGCTGACGCCGTGATTGAAGCGGTGCAAGCCGGACAGACGGCTTTTGGCGAAAACTACATTCAAGAAGGTGTGGAGAAAATTCAGGCCCTGCGGCAGTGGCTGGCCGAGCCGGCGCAGTCTGCACAAGCTGTGCTGGAATGGCATTGCATCGGCCCGATTCAGAGCAACAAGACGCGCCTGGTGGCCGAGAATTTTGACTGGGTGCAGTCGGTTGACCGTCTGAAAATTGCCCAGCGCTTAAGCGAGCAACGGCCAGCTGATTTGCCGCCGCTGCAAATTTGCCTGCAAGTGAATATCGACGGCGGTGCCAATAAATCTGGCGTGTCGCCTGAGGACGCCTTGGCGTTGGCGCAGGCGGTGTCGCGGCTGCCGCGGCTGGTTTTGCGCGGCCTCATGGCTATTCCCGAACCCGTGCCTGATGACGCCCGTGCCCGCGAAGTCCATGCGCGCATGGCGGCGCTGATGGCGCAGATCAATGCCGTCGGCGGGCTGCCGCAGTCGTTAGACACCTTATCGATGGGCATGAGCGCTGACCTCGCGCCAGCCATTTCGGCCGGCAGCACGATGGTGCGCGTGGGCACGGGAATTTTTGGTGGGCGCGGTTAATTTCTTCCGCTTTACCTGTGCGTCTGCGCCGCAAAATGCGCCGTGATAAAGGTGTCGAGCTCGCCAATAGGCAAGGCTTCGCTGAACAGATAACCCTGATAATTGTCGCAACCATGGCGCATTAGAAAATCACGCTGAGCCTGTGTTTCCACGCCCTCCGCCATGAGCTCAAGCCCCAAGCTTTGCGCCAAGCCAATGATGGTGCGGGCAATCGCTGCATCGTTCGGGTTGGTGAGAATGTCTTTGACAAACGTACGGCATATTTTTAACTGGTCGAGCGGTAATTTTTTAAGGTACGACAGCGCTGAATAACCGGTGCCAAAGTCGTCAATTGACAACGTCACGCCAGCGTCTTTGAGCATGCCCATTTTGGCGATCGTCACGTCAATGTCGACGGCCAGCAAACTCTCCGTGAGTTCAAGCTTGAGTCGGCTCGCCTGAATGCCTGTGCGACGGATCAACCCCATCACTTGATCAACAAACTCAGGGTGACAAAACTGCCTAACGCTGACGTTGACAGCGATGCTCAGTTTTTCAGTTTGGGGCTGTCGAGCCCACGTCAGCAACTGCGCACAAGCGGTTTCCAGGACCCAGCTTCCGAGCGGCAATATCAAGCCACTTTGTTCGGCCTGCAAAATGAAATCATCTGGCATGACCAAGCGACCGGGCCGTTGCCAGCGCAGCAGAGCCTCGACGCCGACCATCTGTCCATCTCGACCGACTTGTGGCTGGAAGTGCAAGACAAATTGATGCTGATAAAAAGCTTGCCGCAGGTCAGCGGTGAGGGCGGCGGTTGCAGTCGCTGCTATCTGCATCACAGGATCAAAAAAGCACATCGTGTTTCGGCCTGCGGCCTTGGCTTGGTACATCGCCAAGTCGGCTTGTTTCAGGGCGTCTCCCATGCCCTGACTGAGAGCACCGACTTGCGTGACGCCAATGCTGCAGGTGCCATGGTATTGGTTGCCACTCAAGTCGTAAGGCACGCTCAGCGAGGCCAAAATCTTTTCGCCAACCACGCGGGTTTTTTGCCGTGCGATCTCTGGGTCGTCGGACAGGTCTTCAAGCATGACCACAAATTCATCGCCGCCAAGTCGAGCCACGGTGTCGCTGCGCCGCACGCAGCTTTGCAGGCGTTTGGCCACTTGCTGCAGCATCATGTCGCCGCGCGAATGACCGAGCGTGTCATTCAGCACTTTGAAGTTATCAAGGTCAACGAACATCAGAGCGCCGATTTGCTTGTGCTCGTTCCTAGTTGCGAGCACCTCTTCTAGTCGTTTTGTCAACAACTGCCGGTTCGGAAGTTGTGTCATCGGGTCGTAAAAAGCCAGATGCTCGATCTGCTCGTTGGCTGCTTTGCGCTCGGTGATGTCGCGGCCAACGGCGACCCAATGTGTCAGGCCGCGGTGTTGGTAATCAACTGGCACCATGCTCAACTCCAACCAAAACTGCTCACCATTTTTTTTGTAGTAAATCAGCTCAGCATTGAACGGTAGCAAGTTGCGCAGGGCGTGGTTGATACGGCTGAGTGCATTGCGCTGGGTATTCGGACCTTGCAGCAGCTCTGGCGTTCGGCCCATCACCTCGACTTGGCTGTAACCGGTCTGCTTCACAAAAGCCTCGTTGACAAAAACGATCTTGGGCCATGCCCCTTCAGGCCCGGCTTCGGCTATCAGCACCATGTCGTTGAGTCGTGCGATGCTGGTCTGCAGCAGCCGCAGCAGTTCTTGCTCATGGTGGCGTTCGGTGACATCTTGTAAATAAACAGCCAAGCCATCTTCAAATGGATAGACCCGCAGCGACAGCCATTTTTTCTGCAAAGGATAAAACGCTTCAAACTCTGCGAAGTTTCCGCTCTGCAACGCATGGACGATCTCTTGGTGCAGTCGACTGGTACCGTTGTGCGCCAGTTCACTCCAAATGGGGCTGCCTAGAAGCGCCATACTTTGACGCCCCAAAAGGCGCTCGCTGACAGGGTTGAGGTAGGTGAAACGCCCCTCACGGTCGAGTGTGACAAAAGCCTCTTCAAGACTGGCCAGCGTGCTGCTGAGCTGCATCAGCACGCGTTGTGATGCGTGTTCACCTTGCTTTTTCTCAGTCAAGTCGAGCAGAACTCCCTGAAGGGATGCGACGGCGCCTGCGTCGTCTTGCACCGCCTGCCCCGCCACCTGAACCCACAAGCGCCGGCCTGCAGAGGTGACGATTTCTGACTCCAATTCAAAAGCCGTGCCGTCAAGCTGGCAGGCCTTGAAGGCCTCGTTCGTTGCGGCTTGCGTCGCGGGCGAAAACAGCGCAAGAAAACCAGGCCAATCAGGCGCTTGAGGCAGCTCCAATATCAATGACAAGCCTGCCGACATAGACAGCTTTTGGCTGGCAAGATCAAGTCTCCAGCAACCGGCGTGTGCACTTTGCTCAAGCAGGCTGAGCCAGCTTTGCACGGGCAGCTTGGGCTGATTCACGGTGCGGCGCTGGCTGGCTGAGTCGGGGCTGGCGTGAAGCATCTGGTTGACTATGGATGTCGTAGCGAAAAATAGGGTGTAGCAATAGAACGCTCAGTGCGAGCTTACTGCGTTGCTCACGCTCACGAAAGTCATCAACAGGGAAAATCGGTCAAGTCCTACGACTGTTGCCGTTGACGACCTAGCCATCTTGCGGCTTGCCGGTTTAAAGTTCACTGTCTGGTTTGGTTGTCCTGTTCGGAGCACGCTTTGTACAGCTGATTTGCCGATGCGATTCAGAGCCGATGACCCACGAAAATTATCATGAAGCCACCGCTGGAGCAACTTAAGACGTGTGCCGACCTCGACAGTCTGCGGTCGACCTTGCATG
>CANFSO010000017.1 GCA_947449895.1 Comamonadaceae bacterium | reverse complement strand
TTGAAATTGAGCCTGGCACAAGTGCAAAAGGCGTCGCGGAGGCTACTGTCGCAAGCGGAGCCCAAACACAAGCGAGCTGGTTATTTGTGTGGTTCCGCTTGTCCGGGCAATCGCGACTGATTCGCGCTGGCAGCTACGAAATCAGCCCCGGAACCACACCGCGCAAATTGCTCAGTATGTTGGTGCGCGGTGAGGAAGCCCTGAAAAGTGTCACTTTCCCCGAAGGCTGGAACTTCAATCAGGTCATGCGGGCCCTGAAAACAGCGGAGCAACTGCGTCCCGACGCTCAGGAATTGAGTCCTGAGCGACTCATGGCCACAATAGGCAAACCGGGTGTCCACCCGGAAGGCCGATTTTTCCCGGACACCTACACCTACGCCAAAGGCAGCAGTGACTTGGCCGTGTTGAAGCGCGCTGCTCGGGCCATGGACAAACGACTGGCCGACGCTTGGGCGCTGCGACAGCCAAACACCCCCCTGAACAGCCCCGAGGACGCACTCATTTTGGCCAGCATCATCGAGAAAGAAACCGGCAAGCCAACCGACCGTGCAGCGATTGGCGGTGTCTTCACCAATCGCTTGCGCATCCGCATGATGCTGCAGACCGATCCAACGGTCATTTACGGGATGGGTTCTCAGTTCGACGGTAATTTGCGCCGTCGCGACTTGCAGACTGACACCCCCTACAACACCTACACACGCGGCGGATTGCCGCCCACGCCGATCACCATGCCCGGCAGGGCAGCACTCTTGGCTGCCGTTCAGCCAGCCCAAACCGACGCGCTTTATTTCGTGTCACGCGGCGACGGTAGCAGCCAATTCAGTGCAACGCTTGAGGAGCACAACCGTGCCGTCAACAAATACATTCGGGGGCGCTGATTCGTGACCACTACGTCAACTCCTTTTTCAGGGACCTTCATCAGCTTTGAAGGTATCGATGGCGCCGGAAAATCCACCCACATTGGCGCGCTGGCTGCCGCGTTCAAGGCGCAGGGCAGGGCCGTCACCCTGACACGCGAACCGGGCGGTACGCCTTTAGCAGAAACGCTGCGCACGCTGGTGCTGAATGACTCGATGGACCCACTGACCGAAGCACTTTTGATGTTTGCCGCGCGCCGCGATCACTTGTCTTGCGTGATCTTGCCGGCGCTGGCACGCGGTGACGTTGTTTTGTGCGATCGCTTCACCGACGCCACTTTTGCCTACCAAGGCGGCGGCCGTGGTTTTGACGAAGCCGTGCTGAGTCAGCTTGAAACCATGGTGCAGGGCACAGCAGGGTTGGGCGCAACGCAGCTGATTCAACCAGAACTCACCGTCTGGTTTGACCTCGCCCCTGAAGAAGCCGCCAAGCGACTCGCTGGGGCCCGTGTGCCCGACAAGTTCGAGTCGCAACCGGTGGAGTTTTTCCGCCGTGTCGCCGATGGCTACGCCCGCCGTTTGATCGGTGAGCCGGGGCGCTTTGCGCGCATCAACGGCGGACAAACTCCGCAGGCCGTTTGGGACGATGTGCACGCTGTTTTTGTGGCTAAGGGTTGGCTGGCATGAGCGATACCAACACCCTGGCTGAGCGCAGCCAACTGGCACCATGGTTGCAAGTCCAGCTCGAAAGCCTGCTGAGCCAACGTGGTCACGCTTGGCTGTTGAGTGGCCCCTCCGGTTTGGGGCAATTTGACTTGGCGCTGGCGCTGGCGCGAGCCTGGCTGTGTGAATCGCCCATCCCACAAGGTGCTTGCGGTCATTGCGGCAGTTGCCACGCCGTGGACGTGCACACCCACGCCGATTTGCGCATGTTGATTCCAGAGACGCTTTCGCTCAGTCTGGGATGGCCGCTGGACCAAAAAACCCAAGAAGATCTGGATAAAAAACTACGCAAACCCAGCAAAGAAATCAAGGTCGATGCTGCGCGCAATGTGGTGTCGTTTTCTCAACTCACTCGTTCGCGTGGCCACACCAAAGTCGTGCTGGTGTTTCCGGCTGAGCGCATGAACAGCATCACCGCCAACACCTTGCTGAAAACACTGGAAGAGCCGCCGGGCGAGGTCAAGTTCATCTTGGCCACCGAGTCGGCGCAACAGTTGTTGCCGACGATTCGCAGCCGCTGCCAAAGCCACACCATGCGCTGGCCGGCGTTTGAAGAAAGTCTGGCTTGGTTGCAGAACCAAAGTACCTTGGATACGCTCGCTGAGGCAGATGACGGGGAGGGTGTTAAGTCAGCCAAGAGTGCGAAAGCCGGCCGCGCCAAGCCGCCGCCGCCTCAGATCGAGGACTTGCGGGTGTTGCTCGCGGCTGCCGGTGGGCGGCCGGCTGATGCGCTGACTTGGGTCCAAAGTGGCGCGCCTGATGAAGCGGCACGAGAATGGCAGGCACTGCCCAAAGCCATGGCCCGCGGTGACGTTGCTGCGTTGACCGGATGGGCGCCTGCGCTGGCGGTGGATGCTTTACAAAAGATTTGCCATGACGTGTGGGCCGTTAAAGTGGGCGCTCAACCACGCTTTTTCAGTTTCGCTGATCTGCCTTTGCCGGCACGTCCATCTGTGAGCGTTGACAGTCCAAGCCTTGGCAGTCCAGCAAGCATTTTCGCGCTTGCTGCTTGGTCTAAAGAACTTGCCGCCACGGCTAGAACGGTGGAGCACCCCTACAACCCCGGCCTCATGCTCGAAGCCTTGGTCAGCCGCGCCAAGCAGGCGCTGACGACCCGCTAAGTCCCGGATGGTCAGCGCTCAATAGCAACCGATTTTTCTTCCTTTTTCAAACCTGATTGTCATGTTCACCGACTCCCATTGCCACCTCGTTTATCCAGAGCTTAAGGACCAGCTGCCGCAAATCCGTGAAGCCATGCAAGCAGCGCAAGTCGATCGTGCGCTCGTCATTTGCACCACGTTGGAAGAGTTTGACGACGTCCATGCTTTGGCCGTCGGTTATGACAATTTTTGGTGCAGTGTCGGTGTTCACCCAGACAATGAAGGCGTGACAGAGCCGAGCCTGGATGATCTTTTGCTTCGGGCCGCACGGCCCAAGGTCGTTGGTATCGGTGAAACCGGGTTGGACTATTTCCGCTTGGGCGATCGCACTGTGGCTGACATGGCTTGGCAGCGTGAACGTTTTCGGGTGCATATTCGGGCTGCGCGCCAAACCTGCAAACCGCTCATCATTCATACGCGCAACGCTTCCGACGACACGCTGGCCATCTTGAAGGACGAGGGCGAGGATGCCAGCTTTGGCAGTGCGGGCGGCGTGTTTCACTGTTTCACAGAAAGTCAAGCTGTGGCCCGGTCTGCGCTGGATCTTGGCTTTTACATCTCTTTTTCGGGTATTTTGACCTTCAAAACCGCCGCCGATTTGCGTGAAGTGGCTGCTTTTGTCCCCATGGATCGGATGCTGATTGAGACCGACAGCCCTTACTTAGCGCCCATGCCGCACCGCGGTAAAACCAACAACCCGTCGTACGTGCCTTTTGTCGCCCAGCAAATTGCACAGGTTCGTGGTGTGAGTGTTGAGTCCGTTGCTGAGTCCACCAGCCGTAATTTTGAACGTTTGTTCACCGGTGTTATGGCCCTGTGAATCATGCATAAACCCCCTTCGTTGAACTTAATAACTTACTTTAAGTTATTTCTAATTAGTGTTGTTTTTATTGTATTTTCTAAAGCGAATGCTGGCTCTTACGATGATTTCTTCACGGCGATCCTGCGTGACGATGCACGGGGTATCACGGCCTTGGTACAGCGAGGTTTTGACCCCAACACCATTGACCCGCAGGCACGCCACGGCTTGACCATGGCGCTGGCCGACTCAAGCTTGAAAGCTGCTGGCGCTTTACTCGCCGCACCCAGTATCAACGTTAATTTTTTGAACGAGCAGGACGAAAGCCCGCTCATGTACGCGGCCCTGAACAACCATTTGGCTCAGGCACTAAAGCTCATAGAAAAGGGGGCGGACGTCAACAAAACCGGTTGGACACCACTGCATTACGCCGCCACCAAAGGGCATGTCGAGATGATGCGTTTGCTGCTGGACAACAACGCTTTTGTCGACTCCGAATCGCCCAACGGCACCACGCCGCTCATGATGGCAGCTCAGTACGGCAATGGCGCCGCTGTCAAACTTCTGCTGGATGAAGGCGCCCAAGCGATGCAAAAAAACAAACAAGGTTTGTCGCCGCTTGATTTCGCACAGCGCGCAAGTCGCCCAGACGCCATCAAGCTCCTGACCCAAGCAGCGGTCAAACGACCCCAACCAGCCGGTCAGTGGTGATCAGTAATCCTGCAGAGCAGGGCGGAGCACGATCTCGTTGACATCCACCTCGGCGGGCTGCTCGATAGCGTAGGCAATCGCCCTGGCCACGGAGTCTGCCGGTATGGCGATTTCGTACTTCACACCGACCGCTTTGACGCTGGCTTCATGTGTGCTGCCCAGCTTCAACTCTGACTCTACCGCACCCGGTGAAATAATTGTGCAGCGAATGCTGCCGCCAACTTCATGCCGCAGACCTTCTGAGATGGCTCGAACGGCAAATTTTGTGCCGCTGTAAACCGTGCCGCCTGGGCTCGAAACCTTGAGACCGGCAACGGATGCGAGGTTGATGAAATGTCCGCTGCCTTGTGCTTGAAACAGAGGCAAAGCAGCTGCAATGCCGTACAGAACGCCCTTGATGTTGATGTCAATCATGCGCTCCCACTCATCAATCTTGACTTCTTTGAGAGGCGCAATCGCCATCAACCCTGCGTTGTTGATGAGAACGTCGATCCTGCCAAACGCATCAACCCCTTTTTGAATCAAGGCTTTTACCTGAGCCAAGCTGGTGACGTCGGTTGTCAACACCTCAACCTTGGTGCCTTGGGCGCGCAATTCTTTGGAGATGGCTTCTAGGTTATCGATACGCCTTGCACCCAAGACCAAGTGCGCGCCTTTGGCAGCCAAGTGTCGCGCAGTGGCTTCACCCAAGCCGCTGCTGGCGCCTGTGATGACAATCACTTTGCCTGCGATGTTGTTGTTCATGAAGAATCCTTGTGACGCTGGCCGATGCCGGCAATGGTCTTCAGTGTGGGCTCCTCATGGATTCTTGGTTTTAATAAGGGTATCTACTGATGCGGTGTTCTTTTGGGTCGTGAGATTTAACGCCATTCGCCTTGCAAAACATTCCACGATGTATATTATGTTAAATAACAAGCTGATCAGGAGAACCTGACCATGGGAACTTCACCTACCGATGCGCGCCTTCATGGCCTCAACTTGCTCCCAAGCAATATCAGCCACACGCATGTAGCGCTCGCCCATGGCATGCGCATCCGCACTTGTCGCTGTGCCGCGTTTCACCCGACCACGGATGCCGTGAAGAATCGCCGCAAAGCGAAACATGTTGAAGGCGATGTAAAAATCAAGATCAGGCATTCCGGTGCGACCGCTGCGGCGGCAATACGCGGCCACATAAGCAGCTTCGTCTTGCAGGCCTTGCGCCTTCAAGTCAAGCCCACGGATACCGCCCAAGATATCGGGTGGCATGCGGTACATCATGGCGTTGTAAGCAAAGTCGGCCAAAGGATGGCCAAGCGTCGACAACTCCCAGTCGAGCACCGCCAGCACACGTGGCTCAGTCGGATGGAAAATCATGTTGTCCGCACGAAAATCGCCATGGGTGATGGCAGTTTCATCATCTTCAGGAATATGCGCTGGCAACCATGCCACCAATTGGTCCATGGCGGGATGTCGACCAGCCAGCTCATCGTCTAAATACTGCTGCGACCAGCGCGCAATTTGTCTGGACACATAGCCACCGCTGCGTCCATAGTCAGCAAGCCCAATAGACTCGGGGGAAATCGAGTGCAACTTGGCCAGAGTGGCATTCATCGCATCTAGGTAATCGGCCCGCTGCGGCTGCGGGACATCCGCAAAACTAGCGTCCCAAAAGATCCGGCCCTCCACCATGTCCATGACAAAAAACCAACTGCCCAGCACCGAATCGTCCATGCACAAGCCATGAATCTTTGGGACCGGAAAATCAACACTGCCAAGCGCCGCCATCACCCTCGCCTCGCGCTCCACGGCGTGTGCGCCTTTCAGCAATACACCCGGCGGTTTTCTACGAAGAACATAAGATCGCTGCGGTGTTCGCAGCCGGTAAGTCGGGTTCGACTGACCACCTTTGAACTGGTCAACCAGCAAAGGGCCTTCAAAGCCCGCAACGTTGTCTGTCATCCAGCGGGTCAGCGCTGCCTCGTCGATCCGGTGCTGCTCACGAACAGGCATGGTACCGGCGGAATCACTCGGGTTACTCATGCGGTCACCTTTGCCAATGCGTCACGTTTGATTTTTTTGGCTAGAGACCATTTGTGAACTTCAGTCGGACCGTCGTAAATGCGGAAGGCACGAATTTCACGAAAGACTTGCTCAACAATACTGTCGCGCAAAACACCGCTACCGCCCATGACCTGAACACAACGGTCAGCCACCCGAAACAAGGCGTCAGACACAGCCACTTTGGCCATCGAGCTTTCGGTGGTCGCTTGCGATCCACCGTCTAAAACGCCAGCGCACCAATCAATCATCAAGGCCGATTGCTGCAGGTCGATCGCGTTATCCGCCAACATGAAGCCAACGCCTTCGTGGTCGACCAGCAGTTTGCCAAAGGCTTTGCGTGTGGTGGCGTATTTCACGGCAATTTCGTTCGCCCGTGTGGCCGCGCCGTGCCAGCGCATGCAGTGCGACAAGCGCGCTGGCGACAGACGAATTTGGGCGTAACGAAAACCTTCGTGAGCAGCGCCCAGCACCTGACTGTCAGGCACCCGAAGCTGGTCAAAAATAACTTGCGCATGACCGCCGGGCATAGAGCTGTCCATGGTGTCGAGGATACGTTCAATCCGCACAGACGGATTCGGCAAGTCGATCAAAAACATCGTGGCTTGCGCCTTGTCACCACTCCCTGTGCGCGCCATCACAATGCCGACGGACGCGCCCTTCGCACCAGTGATGAACATCTTACGGCCGTTGATCAACCAATCATGGCCATCTTGCACTGCCGTTGTTTGCAGCATGGACGGGTCAGACCCGGCGCCGCCTTCGGACGCTGGCTCGGTCATGAAAAATGCTGAGCGAGCATCTCCATGAATCAGGGGCTCCAAAAAATGTTGCTTTTGCTCTGCAGTGCCAATCTTGCCCAGCAAGAACATATTGCCCTCGTCGGGCGCCATGGTGTTGACCGCCACTGGCCCCAGTGGCGACAAGCCGGAACGCTTCAACACGGCAGCCGTTTCAAGCTGCGTCAGGTGACCGCCATCGGGCAAGATGTGCGGGGTCATCAAGCCGGCAGCGCGTGCTTTGGTGCGCAGCTCCAAGACCAACTCTTCAGTTGGGCCATGCGGAGTACAGCGGGCATCACCTTCGTAAGGGATGACGGTTTCGCGAACAAAGGCTTCGACACGGTCAGCCAAAATTCGGCTGCGTTCAGTTGGGCTGGGTGTGTGCATGGTGTGTCCTTGATAGTTCAATGTGTGGAGCGAATCTGGGCAGTCACAGACTGCTGACAAGATGGCCGCCATCAACCACCAACACGGCGCCGGTCATGTAGCGCGACGCATCAGACGCCAATAAAAGCATCGGACCATCAAGGTCAGACAACTGCCCAAGGCGGCGTTGTGGAATGCGTTTGATCAAAGCTTTGCCGGCATCTGTGCCCCAGAATTCTTGATTCAGTTCTGTCTCAACATAGCCGGGCGCAATCGCGTTGACACGAATGCCGTGGCGCGCCCATTCCAGCGCCAGTGACTTGGTCAGTTGAATCACACCAGCCTTGGACACCGCATAAGAAACCACCCCGCCCGCTTGGCGCAGGCCCAAAATAGAAGCCACATTGACGATGCAAGCACCGCCACGTTCCTTCATCCCAGGGGCCAAAGCCTGCGCCACAAAAAACATGGCCTTGAGGTTGGTGTCCAGCACCGTGTCCCAGTCGTTCTCAGTGTGCGTCAGCGCAGGGCCTTCACGCACAATGCCGGCGTTGTTGATGAGAATGTCCACTGGGCCAGCGGCATCGGCGAGTCGAGCGCGTGACGCGCTGTCGTTGACATCAAGAGTAATGGTGGCGACTGAATGTCCGTGGGCCCGGACTTTGTCCGCAACAGCGTCCAGTGCCTCGACACGCCTGGCCACAAGCACCACGTCGGCACCTTGGCTGGCCAGCAATTGGGCGAAATGCGCACCCAAGCCGCTGGATGCGCCCGTGACCAAGGCACGCTTGCCTAACAGCGAAGTCGAACTTGCGTTGATGCTTGTTTTCATGCTGAAGGTCATAGGCTTGGATTAACTTAAAAATAATAAGAAAAATATTGTAGGACAATTTAGTCTGCAAAGTGTTCGGATGATGTTGGGACACAATCTACACCATGATGCTGTCCACCACTGCCAATCCCACAAAGCCAAAGACAACTGTCGCTGCCAGTATCGCCCCTGCAGAAGCCCCGGTGAGCGCTTCTGACGCGGTATTTTTTGGCATCGTCAACGGTTTGGAATTGCAAAAGTTTGTACCGGCGCAGCGTCTGGTGGAAATTGACTTGGCTGAGCAGTTTGGCGTCGGACGCAACTCAGTACGTGAAGCCTTGCAGCGTTTGGCCGCTGAAGGCATGGTGGAATTGCAGCGCCACAAGGGTGCTGTCATTCGATCACTGTCGATACAAGAAACGCTGGACGTTCTGGAGGTGGCCGAACGCATGACAGGTTTGTTGGCGCGTGCAGCTGCCCGTGGCGCTGCGGCCTCAGGACTGTCGCCTAGCTTGAGTGAGAGCCTGAAAGCCTTGAAGGCAGCAGATGACGCCAACGATTCGGGCAGCTTCACCAGCGCACGCCGCCGTTTCTATCGCTGCATGTTAGACATGGGCGGCAACCGCGAGCTCAAGCGCCTGTTTCCGACGATTCAGATGCCGATCGTTTATGCGCAGCACCGACTTCCTGCATTGCAAAAGATACGCTTGCGTGACTATAGGAAAATCGCCACGGCCGTTCGGGCAGGACGCGAAGACGAGGCCGAGGCTGCCGGCGCAGCCCATGTGCAACATGTCCGACAAGAGATCGTCTCACGCGCAAGTTGAGTCGATACCGAGTTTCAGTGGCTTAAGTTTTCGCTTCTTCACTGCCTCGAACCACCAAGACAGGCACTGGGGCGTGGCGAATAATTTGCTCAGCATCACTGCCCAGCAGGACCCGCTTGAGGCCACGTCGCCCATGCGAACCGAGCACGATCAAGTCGGCGCGGCCAATACGCGCTTGTTCAGCCACATGCTCAAAAACGCGACCAGGGCCTTGTGCGATCAGCACGCATTCAAGCTGCAGCCCGTGGGCCAAAACCTTCTCACCCTCTTTCGCCAGCAGGTCTTCTCCAGCGGCGCGCATCAACGGAACCATCTGCTGTACGTAGTCAGTTGCAGGCTCGAAACCGGTGACATGACTGAGATCGTCAATCACATGGATGAGGCTAATTTTGGCGTGAGTGAAATCAGCCAACCGAATGGCTTCATCGAGTGCCTTGTCAGAGGTCAGGCTGCCATCAATGGGCACCAGAATATGTTGAAAATGGCTCATGTTTTTTCCAAGGGTGAAGGATGAAGCACCAAGCGTAAGGACCAAACATCTGGCGAGCTACCGGGCGTAACGGCAAAGCCAGCATTGCGCGCGAGTGTGGCAACGCTTAAGTTTTCAGGCAAACACTCACCGACGACTTCGGCCGTGCCGTGTGCCCGCAAGTAGCGCAGCAGCTTATCGAGCAACAAGCGACCAAGGCCCCTTCCCTGCCAGCGTGTCGCTACTTGGATCGCGAACTCAGCCCGAAAGTTGTCGGGGTCGCAGACTGCGCGCACCTCACCCAACATACGATTTTCGCCAGAGCGCGTAGACGCCACCGCTATGAAAGTCATCTCGCGGTCGTAGTCAATCTGGCTGTAGCGAGCCAATTCAGAGTGAGGAACTTCGCGCCTCACCATGAAAAATCGCAAGCGCATATCGGCCGGCGTGGCATCCGCATAAAAATGCTGAAGTCGACCGCCGTCTTCAGGTCGAATAGGGCGTAACAGTACCTCTCTGCCGGCCAGGTGAATCGTCTCTTCCAACGCTGCCGGGTAGGGTCGAATGGCCAAATGCGAACCATCGCGTGCGCTGCTGGCTTTGATGCGCACGCGAGAATCGACCGACAGTACGCCATCGGCGTCAATCAGCAGCGGGTTGATGTCCAGCTCTGCGACTTGCGCCAAGTCGCAGGCCAGCAGTGAGACTTTCAGCAAGGTGTCTAGCAAGGCTTGTTGGTTCGCAGCAGGTTTGCCGCGGTAGCCACCGAGCAGCTTGGCCAATTGGCTGCGTTGTACTAAATCTTGCGCCAAGCTGCTGTTCAGCGGCGGCAAGGCCACCGCGTGGCTGGCACGCAATTCAACTGCTGTACCGCCCTCGCCCAGAAGCAACACAGGGCCAAAAAGCGGGTCTGTATTGATGCCCACAATCAGTTCGTGCGCACCTGACCGATGCGCCATCGCCTGCACCGTGAAACCTTGCAACACGGCGTCGGGCCTTAGCTTGTGCACTTGCGCTTGCATGGTTTCAGCAGCGGTCGTCACTTCGGCCGCTGAGGTCAAACACAGAACCACGCCACCAACGTCTGATTTGTGGACGATTTGCGGTGACATGATCTTTAAAGCGACGGGATAACCGATCGCGTTAGCAGCCAAAACTGCGGCCTGCACATCTGCCGCTTTTCGCGTGTCGACAACTGGAATTCCGTAGGCCGCTAGCAAGGCTTGCGAATCAGCATCGCCCAGCCACTCGCGACCGTCTTGCAAAGCTTCTTGTATCAATTTTTGAGCACCAGCATGGTCAGGCATTAAGTCGGGTACGGACGCCGTGGTGAGTTGTTGCAGTGCCTGCTGGTTGCGGCTGAAGTGGATCAATTGCAACCACGCAGAGGTGGCGTGTTCGGGCGTGTTGTAGCTGGCAATTCCGGCTGCTGCAGTGGCTTGACGTGCGGCAGCCACCACTGCACCCCCTAGCCAGCAAGCCAGCATCGGTTTGGTGGCCGACTGCATCAAGGGCAGGCAAGCAGACGCGATCTGTGTGGCCGAGACGATGGCTGTGGGTGCATGTATGAAAAGCACACCATCGACTTCTGGCGCGGCCAGCAAGACCCGCAACGCGGCTTGGTAGCGGCTGACCGGCGCGTCACCAATGATGTCCACGGGATTGCCCTTAGACCAGGTCGCAGGCAAGCAGGCGTCCAATGCGGACAGTGTGTCTAGGCTTAAGTCAGCGAGCGTGCCGCCGCCCAAAGACAGCGAATCGGCCGCTAACACACCTGCACCGCCGCCGTTGGTGACCAAGGCCAGCCGCTCACCCTGCAATGGCCAGGTGTGCTGGATATTGGCGAGCGTTTCGGCGGCGTCGAACAAGGCTTCGAGTGTGTCTACGCGTAACATCCCTGCCCGCTGAACAGCCGCGTCAAAAACCACGTCTGATCCGGCCAACGCTCCGGTGTGGGAAGCCGCCGCTTTGGCTCCCGCAGGTGCACGGCCGGCCTTGACCAAAATCACCGGCTTGTTGCGCGCTGCAGCACGCGCGGCAGACATGAATTTCCGCGCCGTTTTGACAGATTCAACGTACATCAAAATCGCCCGCGTCCCCGGATCACTGCCAAGGTAATCCAGCATGTCGCCAAAGTCCACATCTGCACTGTCGCCCAGCGAGACAAAGTGCGAAAACCCGATGCCACGACTGTTCGCCCAATCGAGCATGGCTGTCGCCAGCGCGCCTGATTGCGTGACAAAGGCTAGCTTGCCAGGCAAGGCATTACCGGGCGAAAAACTTGCATTTAACGCAACACCCGTCACCAGTGCACCGATGCAATTGGGGCCCAACACGCGAAGCAAATAAGGGCGAGCAGCAGCCAGCATACTTTGCTCAATGGTGATGCCACTGGCGGTCATGGCTTTCAGGCCCGCGCTCAGCACAATAGCCGCGCGCGTCCCCTTGCGCCCTAGCGCAGACAGTAGCTCCGGCACGCTGTCTGCGGGAGTACAGATGACGGCCAAGTCCGGCGCGAAGGGCAATGAATGCACATCGGGCCAAGCGGTCTCGCCATCCACTTGGGCATGCTTGGTATTGACCGGCCAGATCGGGCCCTTAAACCCGCCCAGCTTGAGGTTGTGCAAAACAACCGACCCTAAGCTGCCTTCGCGATCAGAGGCTCCGATCAACGCGACCGAGGTTGGCTGGAACATGGCTTCAAGGTGGCGTACGGTCATGGCGTGGCTGTGCTTGGTTCATCGTGTGAGGCTTGTCAGCTTAGCGCGCTGACAGTATCTCTGTTTGCGCCAGATCAACATCTCTTAGCCAAAGAGGCTCAAAATAAAAGTTGAAGAGCGTTCGACATTGGCAGGTCAACCGGGAGATGACACATGAACAAATATCACATCAAAGACGCGTCACGTTTCGCTCTGTTGCTGAGCCAGCGTGAGCAGGAAATACGGGCAGAGTTACGCGCCTTGGCGCACGTACCAAGCTCACGGGATGACTTCACGGGACACGAAGTCCTAGACTTCAAAGACGTTGCCGTTGAGGAAACATTGGCACGACTAGACCATGCCAATTCACAACGTCTGGAAGCAGAGCTGTCACAGGTGATGAATGCACAACGCCGGATCGCCGAGCACCATTACGGAAAATGTTTGGATTGCGGTGATCCGATTGATCTACAACGCCTAGAAGCCTTGCCCGCAGCGCCTTATTGTGCGGGATGCCAGACGACGCATGAACGCGACAAATTCACACACCATCAAGTGTTTTGACTGACCTGGTGATGGGACGGTGGACGGCAATTCCCTTGCGACGCGCAGCCTTTAATGGTCATTGCAACGGCTTTCATGTTGCATTAATTTGACGACCCCCTTGCCACCCATCACTTGGAGAAAAATCATGAACAACCTTCGTGTCACAGACCCTACTTTTGGCGACTCTATGGAGTCGGCCTTTCGCCGTTTTCTATCGCCCGTTACTTTTGATGCGGACATGCCCGAGTTACAAATGCGCTTAGACGTTTCTGAAAAAGAAAATACTTACGAGATCAAGGCGGATATTCCGGGTGTCAAGAAAGAAGATATCAGCATCCGGATCGACGGTAATGTTGTGCAGATTGATGCTGAGATGAAGCGCGACAAAGAAACTCGCGGAGAAGGCAACAAAGTGCTCCGCAGCGAACGTTATCGCGGCAGTATTTCACGTAGTTTTAGTTTGGCTCAGGATGTTGATGAAGGCAAGTCACAGGCACGCTATGCAGATGGCGTACTGACGCTTGAGCTGCCTAAAAAGGCCTCCGGTACCGCTAAAAAAATACAGGTTCAATGATAAAAAACAAGGGGTCTCTTTCAGGCTCCTTGTTGATATACATCAATATGCTCCTCATAATAGTATTCGACACTTGAAACTAATAAAAAGGAAATAGCATGTACCAACGCATTTTGGTCCCTGTCGATGGCAGTGAGACGGCCACAAAAGCCATGATCGCAGCGCTTCAGATGGCTCGGGACTCGGACGGGCAAGTGCACCTCGTGCATGTGGTTGAGGGCATGACGCCACTGGCTGCTGATCCGTACGGCGCTTACTCCGGCGAAGTCATTGAAATCATGCGGCAAAGCGGCATCAAGATATTGGAGGATGCGTTGGTCGTCGCCAAGGCTGCTGGCGTGCCCGCTGACACAGAACTGTTTGACAACTTTGGGGAGCGTCTCGCTGAAGTAGTTGCTGATGCGGCGACACGATTCAAGGCCGATTTAATTGTCGTTGGGACGCACGGTCGCCGTGGCTTGGGTCGGATGATGTTGGGAAGTGGCGCAGAACAGATCATTCGACTTGCACCAGTACCGGTTCTGGTGATTCGCCACAGTGAGAAAAAAGACACTGCGACCTAACAACTGAGACTGAACCCCCAAGGAAGATACAAATGAAAATTCTTTTCCCGGTTGACGGCAGTGCATTCACCAAGAAGGCCCTTGCTTTTCTAGTCACACATGAAAACATGTGTGGTTCCGATGATGAGTTAGTTGTCATCAATGTGCAGCCGACTATCCCGCACCGCGTCCAGCGCATGGTTGGTGCGACGACAGTCCGTGAATATCACAACGATGAGGCCACGAAAGTGCTAAAACCGATTGAACGCTTTTTGGCAAAACACAAACTGAACTTTCGTGCGAGCTGGGTAACTGGTTTGCCAGCCAATGAGATCCTCAAATTTGCGGCCAAAGAAAAGGCTCACATGATCGTCATGGGGACACACGGACATGGGTTGATCGGTCGTGCTGTGATGGGCAGTGTGGCCCAACGTGTGCTTGCTGAGGCGACCATACCCGTTTTGCTGGTCAAGTAAAACCACAAAAAAGACCGCCCTAGGGGCGGCGTTCAGTGCGCGTTGTGGATCCATTTTTTAAGACTGTGCTCTAACAATAATGCCAACAAAGCTCCTGCACTCGCAGCCATGATTGAAGCCTTCATCGGCTTTAGCAATACAAAGCGTGTCGCCCGATCTTCTACACGCTGATAAAAACCGCTGGCAAATTTCGACCGTGGACTCTTGCCGTATGAGTGCTCCGCGGCATTGACTTTTGCAGAGACATCCACCACTTCATCTTTGGCCGCATCAGCGGCTGACTGCAAAACTTCTTCGTTCAAGGGTCTGTGCATGACTTTCCTTGGGTGTGGCGCATCAGATGTGTGCGTGCTGTGGAGATCATGATTCATGACGCGAGCCCTCAAAAATTGTGATGCTGGCACGTTAGACCGTGAATCTGATCGCCCGTGTGAGCGATGAATCCAACACGGGGTCGGCACTGTCTGACATAGCGCGACGACTTCGCTGACAGCAGGTGGCGTTGGCCAACCCTCTACACACATCGAAGGATCACCTATCGTGAAGCTTGGGTTTTTGGGATTCCTGAAGCTCAGTTCATGTCCTACAGGAATCCATATGTCTCCACCTCGACTAAAAGTCAGCGACAAAAAATCACCGGATTTGATTGTTAATTTGGACAAAGGCAGCACCTTGACGACTGCGCAAGGCGTTCAGATTCCGGACAACCACCACTCTCTCAAGGCGGGTCCGCGCGGACCCACGTTGATGGAGGACTTCGTCCTGCGCGAAAAACTCATGCACTTTGACCACGAGCGAATTCCGGAGCGGGTGGTTCACGCACGGGGCGCGGCGGCACATGGGTACTTCAAAGTCTACAAACCCTTGTCGCTCTACACCAGCGCCATTTTTTTACAAGATCCTGCGGTTGAAACACCGGTTTTTGTGCGCTTTTCTACCGCCGTCGGTTCGCGTGGATCAGCCGACACGGTGCGGGATGTGCGCGGCTTTGCTGTCAAGTTTTACACGCAACAAGGCAACTACGACTTGGTCGGTAACAACATGCCGGTGTACTTCATTCAAGACGCCATCAAGTTCCCTGACTTGGTGCATGCGCTCAAGCCAGAGCCGCATCACGAGATGCCGCAGGCCGCATCGGCACACGACACGTTCTGGGATTTTGTCTCGCTGATGCCGGAGACCACCCACATGCTGATGTGGTTAATGTCCGACCGGGCCATGCCACGCAGCTACCGCATGATGGAAGGTTTTGGTGTGCACACCTTTCGGCTGGTGAATCCGCACGGGCAATCTTGTTATGTGAAGTTTCACTGGAAACCCAAGCTGGGCCTGCACAGCATGGCATGGGACGAAGCGCAAAAGGTGTCGGGGCAAGACCCGGACTTTCATCGCCGTGATCTTTGGGACGCCATCGACAATGGCCACTTTCCTGAATGGGAGTTGGGCGTGCAGTTGGTGGAGATGGGCAAAGAAGCCGACCTAGGCATCGACATACTTGACGCCACCAAACTGATACCCGAGGAGCTGGTGCCCATATTGCCCATCGGTCGCATGGTGTTGAACCGCAACCCCGACAACTTTTTTGCAGAGACTGAGCAAGTGGCGTTCAACCCCGGCCACTTGGTACCGGGCATTGATTTCAGCAACGATCCCTTGCTGCAGGGACGCTTGTTTTCATACGCCGATAGCCAGTTGTCGCGCATGAGCAGTCCAAATTATCAGGCGCTACCGATCAACCGACCGGCATGTCCCATGCATCATTTTCAGAGGGACGGGCTGCAGCAACCGAGTGTGCGCCATGAGCGTGTGGCTTATGAGCCGAACACGCTGGCGAGTGGTGGCGAGTTTCGGGTCGACGGTTCTACGCAAGGGTTTCACTCGTCCCCAGAGGCACTGGTGTCGCTCAAGTCGCGCCAGCAAAGCGCATCTTTTGACGATCATTTTTCACAGCCTACCTTGTTCTGGAATAGCCAGAACCAAGCCGAAAAAGACCACATCGTGGCGGCCTTCCGCTTTGAGCTGTCGAACGTCAAAGCCAAGGACATCAGACAACGCACGGTGGACAACCTCGCGCATGTCGATATGAAATTGGCGACGCGCGTGGCAGCACAACTCGGCATTGACTTACCCAACGCTGTGGCTGCGGCTGGACGGCTAGGTTACCGACAACACCAGACCGGAAGCTTGGAAGGTCGATTGCAAGAAGCGCCTTCGCTGAGCATGATCGGACGCTATAAACCCGATATCAGCACCCGAAAAGTAGCCGTACTGGCCACCGATGGCATGGACATGATCTCGGTCAAGCGCGTGATGCAAGAGCTGACCGACGCGGGTTTGCAATGCAAAGTGGTGGCGCCGCACTTGGGCCACATTGGCACTGCCAGCGGTCGCACGCTGGCGGTGGACTTCACCTTCAGCAACACCTCGTCGGTGATGTTTGACGCGGTGCTGCTGCCCGGCGGCGTGGCCTGTGCCGACGAGTTGTGTCGGCTTGGCTCGGCGGTGCACTTTGCGCTCGAAGCCTACAAACACTGCAAGCCCATCTGCGCCATCAACGAAGGGGTGCGTTTGCTCAGCACTTTGGGTTTCAGCATGAGCCAGCACAAAGACACCGCGTTGACGGTGCCGACGCCCGGCGTGGTGATTGCCGACAGCCAAAAAGCCATTGAAGGGCAGATCAGTCAAGCGTTCATCACATCGATGCTCCAGCACCGGCACTGGGACCGCGTCAATCTGGATTCAGTGCCGGCTTAAAGGCCAGTGAAGGCGCAATTCAGTGCGCATGGCCCCACAGCAAAAAGGCGTCGCGGCCCTCTGTTACCAAGCTCACCGACGCACCCATTGGCAGCAGCACCTTGGTGGGCACGTGACCAAACGGTAAGCCGGTTAAGACACGCGCTTTCACCTGCGACTGCAACCACTGCACGACCGTTGCCAGCTTGAAGCCTTTGTCATGAGGCACCAGTTTGAAGTTGCTGAACTGGCCAAAAACAATGGCTTTTTGCTGAGCCAACACACCCGCATGGAGTAACTGCGTGAGCATGCGTTCGATGCGGTACGGGTGCTCGTGCACGTCTTCTAAAAACAAAATGCCACCCTTGATTGGCGGCAGATAGGGCGTGCCCACCAGTGACGACAAGACCGATAAATTACCGCCCCAGAGCACGGCATTGTTGACTTTGAAATCAGTTGTTTTTGCTGTCGCTATAAGTGCTACTGCGGCTGCTGTGGGTTTGGGCAGCTGCCAACCTGCACCCTCGCCCTGACCGCTCACCAAGTCGTCAAAGCACGCTTCCATGATGTCGTCGGGCGTGCCGTCAACGCCAAAGTCTTCACCAAGGGCCGGGCCGGCCCAACTGATGGCACCAGTCTTTGCCAGCAAGGCCGATTGAAATGCGGTGAAATCACTCAAGCCCACAAACTGCGTGCCCTTGGTGATCGCCTTGGCCACCGCCTTGTAGTTGACGCCGTGCAAGATGCGCGTCAATCCGTAGCCACCCCGTGAAATCAGCGCGATATCTGCACCACTGGCTGCTGCCCGGTGAATGGCTGCAAGCCGAGTTTCGTCATCGCCAGCAAAGCGCTGGTGGCTGGCCAAGGCGGACTCATCCACTTCAACCTCATGCCCCAAGGTTTTCAATCGGGCGATGCCGCGTTTGAAACTTGCTTTGTCGCGCACGGCGCTGGAGGGGGAATAGATGTAGATATGTTTTTTCACGAGGGTAATTATCCCATTGGCGCTCAGCCGGACGGACAGATGCAAATATCAGTGCAGAGCAAAAAATTGAACCGCCTCGGCGGCAATGCCTGCGCCTTGATCTGCCCCGTCCGCGGCCAACAGGGTTTGGCCAGTCCATGGTTCATTCCCGAAAGCCTGCGCCTGCAAAAGTGGAAAAGCCCGCAGTGCAGCGCGGTGCCCGCGATCGACAAAGGGCGTGCTATAGGCGTCATCTGGCTCACTTAAGGCCAATAAATTGCGAGTCACCAACAAGCCGCGATAACGCTGCGGCGCAGCCATCGGCAAGCTGAGACCCAGCAAGTCAGCCCGGTCTTGCAGCACCAAGACCACGTTCTTCAGATCAAGCCGTTCAACCAGTTCAAGCAACGTCTTTCGATGAAAAGTGAGGGTGTGAAAACTGTCTTTTTTAGGCTTGTCACTTTTCCCAAAACCGATCAGGTCGGGTGCGACAACGCGGTGGCCTGCGGCCAAAAATACCGGAATCATCTTGCGGTAAAGATAACTCCAACTCGGGCTGTCGTGCAGGCAAAGAAACGTCAGCGCCTTTACGCCATTTAGCCCGCCCTGTTCGTCCAGATAATGCATGCGCAGGCCAGCCAATACCGGCAAGTCGCTGATGTAGTTAGGCTGCCACGGATAGTCGGGCAAGCCATTAAAAGCGGCATCGAGCGTGCGCAGTGCGATGTCTTGTAGCGGATGGTTGAGCCGTGCTTCTTCACGGCGCACAGCGCGCCTTTCGCCAAAAAATGTCTGTAGTAAGGCCGCGCTTTCTTCGGCCAAGATGCCGCCATGAACAGTGGTTTGGTGGTTGATGCGCTCCTCGGAAAACAGGTTCAGCACCGAACCGGCGGCTCCGGTTTTCGGCTCTGTCGCAGCAAACACAACCCGCTTGAGCCGCGCTTGCAGCATCGCGCCGCTGCACATAGCGCAGGGCTCTAGCGTCACATACAACTCGCAGTCATCTAGTCGGTAATTGCCCAGCACCTTGGCGGCCGCGCGCAAGGCCACTATTTCAGCGTGCGCTGTCGGGTCATGGGCGTCAATCGGTGAGTTGCGTCCGGTCGCAATGACCAACCCATTTTTCACAACCACCGCACCTACCGGGACTTCACCGGCAACCATAGCGGCACGGGCTTCAGACATGGCGACGTGCATCATCTCGAGATCACGCCGGTCAGGTATGCTCATGCGGGGCTGTCCTTGAGACGGACCATCCATTCAGCCAGCGTGCGCTGATGGCTGCTGCCAGCCTCGTACATGCGCAGCGTAGCGTCATGTGCTTCGGGCCGGTGCTGGTTCAGCTTGAGCTTGCATTCATAGGCCGTCACGCGCATCTCGAACCCGACGATACCGGCCAACATCTTGCGTTGGTAGTCGGCATCCAGCGAACGCCATTGCGCCGCGTAAGACGGCTCATGGTCGCCAATGAGCTTTTTCAGCAAGGCGTCTTTCGTCTCCTGCTCGTCAATGATCACGGCCTCAACCGTGCAGTGCACGGCCAGGTAGTTCCAGGTTGGTACACGCGCCAAGTCGGGATACACCTGCGGCGACAAATACGCATGTGCGCCCAAAAAAGTCACCACTGCTTTAGGCCGGGCCTGCAGGTATCGCCAATGGGGATTGCCGCGCCCGACATGCCCCAGCAGAACCGGCGTGGCGCTGTCCGACCCGACAGATTTATCTTGCAAGAGCAAAGGCAAGTGCGTGACAAAGGGCAAACCTGTGTCGTCTGTGCTGATGAGGCTTGCGAAGGGGTCAGCCTTAATTAACCGTACCGCGTGCTCGGTCCAGTCACCCTTGAAATGTGTCGGTAAATACATGAGGGAGAGGATAAGCCAAGACCGCTTTTGTCAGACAGTCTTGGCTAGAAAAACTGAATTTATTCCAGCTTCATCTCACGAATCACCGCCCGGAATTGATCCATCTGTCGACGCAGAATCGCGTCTTGCTCGGCGGGAGTTGAACCTGCAGGTTCCGCACCCAGATCGTTCAGGCGCTTGATCACATCCGGATGACGGACGGCTGCGACCACTTCACGATTCAAACGGTCAATGATGTCCTTGGGCGTTTTGGCCGGTGCAAACAGACCGTTCCAGCCTTCAAGCTCCAAGTTAGGATAGCCCAGTTCACGCACGGTCGGGACATCAGGCAACACCGCAATGCGTCGTGACGCCGTGGTGGCAATGGCCTTCAGCGTCCCCGCCTTGACCTCTGCCAACGAGGTCGACAACTGGTCTCCCCCAATTTGAATACGACCTGACAAAAGTTCCTGTTTCAAGGGTGCCGCGCCCTTGAAACCAACGTGCTCCATGTCGACTTTGGCCTCTCGTTTGAAGGCCTCTCCCAACACATGAACCGCTGAGCCCGGGCCTGTGGAGCCGTAGTTGTATTGGAGGTTTTTGTTGGCGCGCAGCAATGCCGCGACTTCTCGTAAATCTTTCGCCGGAACGCTGGGATTGGCCGTCAAAATAAATGGCACATAGACAGCTATGGAGATGCCAGCAAAATCTGTATCTACATTGAATGGCGAGCGCTTGTTGAGCGTCTGCGCCACCGAGGACAACGGGAATGTCAGGTTGTGCATCAGGATCGTGTACCCGTCTGGGGCGGCCTTGGCCACCAGGTCGGCACCGATAGCACCGCCGGCACCACCCCGATTCTCGATCAACACAGGTTGACCCATCGACTCCGACATGCGTTGTCCAACGATGCGCGCCACCACATCGGTGGTGCCGCCCGCCGGGAAAGGCACGATCATTTTGATGGGCTTAGACGGATACGTTTGAGCCATGACACTGGGACTTGCCATCAGTGTCACCACTGACAGCGCTAGGGTCAGCGCCTGCTTCATGCTTTTTCTTGTTGGGAACACGCTATTTCCTTCAGATGAATTGCCAATGTCAGGATAGGCCTACCAATCAATATCAACTTGATTGGAACGCCAAGATGAAGCAGAAAGTGATAACTGCAGCCGCATCGTAATAGGCTACTGGTCAAAATTAATGCGGGATTTCCCTTGCCAGACTTCTTGCCAAACACGAGCAATAAAACACTTGTTTAAATCAGTTGATTGAATTAGGATCCTCGGCGTAAACATTCGGCAATCAAGCCAATATTCTGGAATTAACAATGCCTAGAACTAAAAAAGACATCGGCCTTGCCATCATTGGATGTGGCCGTATTGGTTCGTTGCGAGCGAGGCTTGCAAAAATGCATCCTGCAGTTGGATTCATAGCGGTTATGGACACCGATGCTGTGGCGGCACAAAAGCTCGCCAAGGACATTGGGGCAGACTTCTGGTGCACGGATAGGCATGAAGCCATGTCTCACCCTGAGGTGAACGCCATCATTGTTGCGACCAGTGAGCATGAGCACACGCACCCTGTGGTGGATGCCTTGAAGCGACAGGTGCCGGTATTGGTTGAAAAGCCGATTGCACTGTCCGTGAAGGACGCTGATCTGATGTTGAAAACCGTCGCGGAATTGAATGGGGACTTGAGAGTCGGCTACAGCAGACGTTACAAAACCCGGTATTTATTGGCCAAGGAACAGATCATTCAAGGTCGGCTCGGAACGATCAACGGTGCATGCGCGCGTCTCTACAACTCACGATCGCAATGTTTTGCCATGCTTAAACGAAACAAAGAAGCAACGCCGGTCGTGGATGCACTGACCTATTACGTTGACTTGATGGGCTGGCTGCTGGCAGAAAATCCAGTTGTCGAGGTTTTTGCCCGTGGTCAAAAAGGCATCATCCATGCGGCGGGTTACGACACGGACGATGTGACATGGGCCATCCTGACGTGCAGAGATGGGGCGGTTGTGAACCTAGGCGTCAGCTATGCACTCCCTGAAAAGTGGCCTTCCGTTGGGCACAGTGCCCGCGTGGAACTGATCGGCTCACATGGTGCTCTGTTGATCAACGATGACCATACAGATCAAGTGATGCAAACGGATGTTGGGTTCCCACACGTTTACCTGTCGGATCACAAAATTGAGACCGTTTTTCTCGAGAGCTCGACGCCTGGTGACTGGGCATTGGGAGATTTTCTGGGTCCAATCGCGGATGAGACAAGAGCCTGGCTTGATTACTTAGCGATGGGCAAGCCATGCAATTTGGCAACGCCAGAAGATGCCCGGAATACCTTGGCCGTCACGCTGGCTATACAGCAGTCAGCTCGCACAGGAAAAACTGTGCATATTGAGTGAGCCTGTAGCGGGAAGCTTTTAAAATTGACAGGAAATTTTTCATGATCAAACTTGAATCAAGGCTTGTTCGGCTACGGCACTTATGCTTCATCATGGCCGTTTCGAGCCTTGTATCGTTGGCCTCTGCGGCCTACCCTGATCGCTCCATCAAACTGGTCGTCGCCTATCCGCCAGGCGGTGGTACAGACATTGTTGCGCGCCTCATCACACCTGAACTCTCTAAGCGCTTAGGGCAGCCCATTTCGATTGACAACCGCGGTGGCGCTGGAGGCAACATCGGCACAGAGTACGCCGTGCGATCTGCTGCCGATGGCTACACGCTGCTCATGGGCAATGTCGCACCCAACGCCATCAACGTCAGCATTTATAAAAAACTTCCTTTTGATCCGCAAAAAGATCTGAGTCCGATTTCTTTGGTCGCCATCACACCCAACATGCTGATCGCCAACAACGATGTGCCCGTCAAATCGGTGGCTGACCTGGTGGCTTATGCAAGAGCGAACCCTGGCACCCTTAATTTTCCGTCGGCAGGCCTAGGAACGTCGTCCCACTTGGCCGGGGAGTTGTTCAATACGATGGCCCAAGTCAAGATGGTTCACATCCCTTACAAAGGCGGTGGCGCCGCATTTTCAGACTTGATGGGAGGGCAAGTCCAAGTATTTTTTGCTACCATGCCGGCCGCAATGCCACTCGTACGTTCGGGTAAGTTACGCGCCATTGCCGTGACGTCAGACCAAAGAGCCATCGCACTTCCTGATCTGCCAACGATCTCAGAGGCCGGATTGGTAGGCTTTAGTGCAACGACTTGGTATGGTTTGTACGCACCCAAGGGAACGCCTTCCGAGATCGTGAACCGGTTAAATCGCGAAATCAAGGAGATCCTAGAACTCCCGAGCATTCGTGAAAAACTGATTCAGCAAGGGTTTGAACCACAAGGCAATTCTCCTGAGGATTTTTCTCTGTTTATTTCAAAAGAAATCACAAAGTGGGCTCGCGTAGTCAAGTCTGCTGGAATCGTAGGCGAGTAATTCACATGTTCAGTCTCATTCCACACTCCTTAACTCGATCAGCTTGTATCAAATCCTTGAAAGCGGTGTTCAGCGTCATCGTGTCAGCATCAATGCTGACAGCCGCATACGCACAAAACTATCCGGTCAAACCCATCAAGCTGGTCGTGCCATATCCACCTGGCGGTGGTACTGATACCTTGGCACGACCTTTTGCCCAAAGGCTTGCTGTTGAACTTGGACAGCCGGTGATCGTTGACAACCGAGGAGGTGCGGGTGGAAATTTGGGCATGGATTATGTGGCGCGCGCAGCCGCCGATGGCTACACACTTTTGTTGGCACTGACTCCCCAATTGGCGGTCAATATCAGCTTGTTCGACAAGTTGCCCTACGACCCCCAAAAAGACTATGCACCCATCACTCTGTTAGCAGAAGGTCCGTATTTGCTGGTGGTGCATCCTTCCTTGCCGGTCAACTCAGTGGCTGAACTGATTGCCCTTGCCAAAGCCAAACCGGGTGAGCTCAATTACGCGACCTCAGGGAATGGCAGTGGCGCCCACATGGCGGCCGAGTTGTTCACCAGCATGACTGGGACGACCATGACACACACGCCCTATAAAGGCGGCGGACAAGCCCTGAACGATGTCTTGTCGGGGCATGTTCAAGTGCTGTTTGTGCCGCCTGTAAGTGCCAGCCAGCATATTAAAAATGGCCGCCTCCGCGCTCTCGCAATCACCGCTACAAAAGCATCCGCGGGCTTGCCAAATGTGCCAACCCTGAGTGAGGCCGGTGTGCCGGGTTACGACTCTAGCGTTTGGTATGGCGTGTTAGCGCCAGCAGGAACACCCAAGGACGTTGTGACAAAGCTCAACGCCGCCATGTTGAAGGTTCTCAAGCAGCCCGATTTTCATGCGCTTCTCGTCACCAATGGGATCGAACCTATTGGCAGTACCCCCGCCGAACTCTCAAACTACATCCACAAAGAAATCATCAAATGGTCCAAGGTCATCAAATCAGCGGGCATCAAAGCACAATGAGCCCCATCGCCCCATGGCTACAACTCGGCTACATCATTCCCCACCGCTACACAGATGTTGACGCTTACCAGTTTTACAGAGTAGCACCTGAAGGCATGATGCTGGTCACCACAGGTCTCGATTTGGCCGAGTACACCTTGGCTTCGGTCGAGAGTCAAATGCCAGCTTTTTATTCATGCCTCGAATTGCTGGCCAAAAAACCTGTGGATCGAATCGCGCTCAGTGGTGTGCCTGTCGCCGCAGCGCTGGGGCGCGAACGCACTTTGCGCTTGATGGCGGAGGCCAGCGAGCGAACGGGTCTGGTCTGCGATACCGATTTAGAGGCCCACATAGACACGCTGAAGCACTTAGGCATCCGTCGAATCGCCTTAGCGTCACGCTGGTCTGAAGCTGTCAACACGGCCCTCATCGCTTACCTCAAAACGGCGGGCATTGAGGTGCTGGCGTACCGATCGCACGGTCGTTCCCTGTCTCAGAACAAAGGGGCCAATGCCTTAGCCGACCATGAATTGGCATTGGAATTGGGACGCGAAGTCTTGAGAGCTACCCCTGATGCGGAGGCCTTGTTGATGCCAGGCGGCTTGTGGTTTGCGATTCATGCGGTGCCAATCCTAGAAGCTGAATTCCAAAAGCCGGTGTTGCTGAATATCTTGAGCACGACGTCGAATGCCTTGCGCGCCCACGCGAAGGAGAATACCGCACAAGACACTCCGCGTGCAGACCCGCACTGGGGAATGGTGTTGGCCAGTTAAGTGGCCCTAGATTGATTTCCGCAGGGCTGCGTGTCCCGCCAAATGATCTGTCAGCCCTGCGCTGCGATTTGCCGCAGGGCCTGCTCAAAGACTTCGACCGGTTGTCCGCCCGAGATCAGATGTTTGTCATTGATGATGATCGCCGGGACGGAGTGAATGCCCTGCGATTGGTAGAAGTTTTCGCGTTCGCGAACATCAGCGGCGTACTCATCTGAGCTCAGAATTTCGGCGGCACGGTCCGCATCTAAACCCACCTCGGCTGCAAGTTTCAACAAAACATCATGGGAAGCCGGACTTTCACCGTCTGTGAAGTAAGCATTGAAAAGCCCCTCCTTCAACGCCTTTTGTCGGCCCTCGCCCAGAGTTTCGGCCCAGTGCAACAGGCGATGCGCGTCGAAGGTGTTGTAAGTGCGGCTGCGACCACCACCGGCGGCATTGCTGCCACTGAAGGTGAAGCCCAAGGCCGCTCCGCGCTGACGAATCGCCTCCCGGTTGGCTTCTGCCTGCTCAGCCGAAATGCCATATTTATGGGTGATGTGCTCGGTGATGTCCTGGCCTTCTGGGCCCATGGTCGGGTTCAGTTCAAACGGCTGAAAGTGCAAATCCACCGTGATGTCGGAGGCGACACGAACTAGCGCTTGGTCAAGCGCTTTGAGGCCAATCACGCACCAAGGGCAAGACACGTCTGAGACAAAATCAATTTTAAGAGTCGTGGTCATGTGTTTATCCCTTGAAGATGGTGCTCGATAGCGCGTTAAGTGATTATTCCCACTCAATCGTCGCAGGCGGCTTGCTGCTGACGTCGTAGGTCACGCGGTTGATGCCGCGCACTTCATTGATGATGCGCCCAGACACTTTCTTGAGCAGGGCGTAGGGTAATTCAGCCCAGTCGGCGGTCATGAAGTCGCTGGTTTGTACGGCGCGCAGGGCCACGACGTATTCGTAAGTGCGGCCATCGCCCATGACGCCAACGCTTTTGACAGGCAAAAAGACGGTGAAGGCTTGGCTGGTCAGTTCGTACCAATTTTTGCCGCTGTCGGCGTCTTTGAAGTTGCGCAACTCTTCGATGAAGATGGCGTCTGCACGGCGCAGCAGGTCTGCAAATTCTTGTTTCACTTCACCCAAGATACGCACGCCAAGGCCAGGGCCAGGAAATGGATGGCGGTAAACCATATCGTGCGGCAGGCCCAAGGCGACACCGAGTTCGCGGACTTCGTCCTTGAACAATTCGCGCAGTGGCTCCAGCAGTTTCAGCCCCAATTGTTCAGGCAAGCCGCCGACGTTGTGGTGGCTCTTGATGGTCATGGCCTTTTTGTTTTTAGCGCCACCGGACTCAATCACGTCGGGATAAATCGTGCCTTGTGCCAGCCACTTGGCACCTTTGGAGGATGCGTCAGCGGCTTTGAGTTTGGCGGCCTCGGCCTTGAAGACTTCAACGAATTCACGGCCGATGATCTTGCGCTTGGCTTCAGGCTCGCTGACGCCCGCCAGATGACCGAGAAACTGCGCCGCTGCGTCAACCCGGATGACCTTGGCGTGCAGTTTGCCGACAAACATGTCCATGACCATGTCGCCTTCATTCAGACGCAGCAAGCCGTGGTCCACAAAAACGCAGGTCAACTGGTCGCCAATGGCACGGTGGATAAGCGCCGCCGCCACCGACGAATCAACGCCGCCGGACAGCCCAAGAATGACTTCTTCGTCACCCACTTGCTCGCGGATCTTGGCAACCGCCTCTTGGATGTAATCGCCCATGACCCAGTCTTGTCGCGTGCCGCAAATGTCGAGCACGAAACGGTTCAACAGGGCTTGACCTTGCACAGTGTGCGTGACTTCAGGGTGAAACTGCACCGCGTAGTACTTACGGACTTCATCGGCCATGCCGGCGATCGGGCACGACTCGGTCGAGGCCATGAGCTTGAAGCCGGGTGGCATCTCCGTGACTTTGTCGCCGTGGCTCATCCAGACCTTGAGCATGCCGTGGCCGTCTGGCGTGGTGAAGTCGGCGATGTCTTTGAGCAACGAGGTGTGACCACGCGCACGCACTTCAGCATAGCCAAACTCGCGTGTGGTTCCGCCTTCAACTCTGCCGCCAAGCTGCTGCGCCATGGTCTGCATGCCGTAGCAAATACCCAGCACCGGAATGCCCAAATCAAAGACAGCCTGAGGCGCTTTGTCCGTCGATTCTTCGTAGACGCTGGCATGGCTGCCCGACAAAATCACGCCCTTCAAATTGCCGTCTTTGGCGTACTCACGAATCCACTCATCCGTCACATCGCAAGGATGGACTTCACAAAAAACATGCGCCTCGCGAACACGGCGGGCAATGAGCTGAGTGACTTGCGAGCCGAAGTCGAGGATGAGGATTTTTTGGTGAAGCATGAATCGGATCAGGTTCGACAGATGGCGTTAAGCGAGGGGGATTTTCCGACGGGCAGACCCTAGGAAAATGAGCCCCCTCGGGGGGCAGCGTAGTACACGCAGTGACAAGCGTGGGGGCTAATAATTACTCAGCGCGATAGTTCGGCGCTTCTTTGGTGATCTGCACATCATGCACATGACTTTCGCGAATACCGGCCGAGGTAATCTCGACAAACTCCGCCTTGTTCTGCATGTCTTCAATCGTGGCGCAACCACAATAACCCATGCTGGCGCGCAAACCGCCGGCCATTTGATAAATGATGGAGACCATGGAGCCTTTGTAAGGTACGCGGCCTTCTATGCCTTCGGGCACCAGCTTGTCAGCGTTCGGGTTCCCAGTGGTGGCTTCCTGAAAGTAACGGTCTGCACTGCCCTGCTGCATGGCGCCAATGCTGCCCATGCCGCGGTAGCTTTTGTAGCTACGGCCTTGAAACAAAATGACTTCGCCGGGCGCTTCTTCAGTGCCCGCAAACATGCCGCCCATCATGACGGTGCCTGCGCCTGCCGCAATGGCTTTGGCAATGTCGCCGCTGAAGCGAATACCACCGTCACCGATCAAGGGAACGCCAGTACCGCGCAGGGCTGTAGCAACGCTGTCAATGGCCATAATCTGCGGCACACCCACGCCCGCGACAATGCGCGTGGTGCAAATGCTGCCAGGGCCAATGCCGACTTTGACCGCATCAGCACCAGCTTCCACCAGCGCCAGCGCAGCCGCACCGGTGGCAATGTTGCCGCCAATCACATCGATGTGCGGATAGTTATTTTTGACCCAACGAACGCGCTCGATCACGCCGTGGCTATGGCCGTGCGCGGTGTCGACCACGATGGCGTCAACGCCAGCGCGAACCAAGGCTTCAACGCGTTCTTCGGTGCCGGCACCGACGCCCACCGCAGCGCCCACGCGTAGTCGGCCCGCGGCGTCACGCGCAGCATTAGGGAAATTGGTTTGCTTGGTGATGTCTTTGACGGTGATCAGGCCTTTCAGCTCGAAGTCGTCGTTGATCACCAGCAGGCGTTCAAGCTTGTACTTGTTGAGCAAGGCTTTGGCCTCGGCTGGCGAGGTGCCTTCTTTGACCGTGATCAGCTTATCGCGCGGCGTCATGATCTCGTGCGCCTTGACGTCGTAGCGGGTTTCAAAGCGCAGGTCACGGCTGGTGACAATGCCTATGACTTTGCCGCCGTCGCAGACCGGAAAACCAGAAATACCCAGTTGCTCAGACAGCTCCATCACCTGCAGCACGGTGTGCTCAGGAGTGATGACAACAGGGTCACGCACCACGCCGGACTCATAGCGCTTGACCTTGGCCACATGCGCGGCTTGCTCTTGCGGAGTCAGGTTTTTGTGAACAATGCCGATGCCGCCCTCTTGGGCAATGGCAATCGCCAGACGCGCCTCGGTGACGGTGTCCATAGCGGCCGAAACCAAGGGCAGGTTCAGGCGAATGTTGCGAGAAAACTGGGTGGCAAGTGATGTGTCCTTGGGCAGGACTTGGGAGTACGCGGGGACCAATAAGACGTCGTCGAAGGTCAGCGCTTTGCCGAGTAGGCGCATAAGGAAAGCTCCAAAAACGCGATTGTACCCGTGCTAACAGCGGGTTTTTCGCTTGAAGCGTTCTCAATAG
>CANFSO010000016.1 GCA_947449895.1 Comamonadaceae bacterium | reverse complement strand
GCCGAGGATGCGATCACCGAACCGATGGCACCTGTCTTCGGTAGCGATGTCTCGTTCCGGATGGTCGACTTTGCCGAGCGCAATGCCGAGCGCGCTGGCGTGGCCAACGCCGTGCAGCTGCGCGGCGGTGACGCTTTGCAGCGCATGCCCCCCGCACCGTCAGGTGTGATGCTGCTCAATCCGCCGTATGGCGAGCGTATTGATGTTGCTGGTGTGGCCGGTATTTCGGGCACGCAAGCACGTGACGATAGACGTCAGGGCATCGATGAATTTGGCCGCGCACTGCCCAGTGCGCGCGAAGCAGAGGCCCAGGTGTCGCGTGACCGCTCGGCCAACCCCGGACGCGAACAAGCGCAGACCGCCAGCGGCGAAGAAGTGACCGATTTCTTCCCGCAATTGGCCGCGCACTGGAAGAAAAACTACGCTGGCTGGACCGCCCACATCCTCACGCCTGACTTGAAGCTGCCAAGCAAAATGCGGCTGAAAGAATCGCGCCGTGTGCCGATGTGGAATGGCCCGATTGAATGCCGTTTATTTCGCTTCGACATGATCGCGGGTTCGGCTCGCGGCAAACCTGCGCCTGCCATCCCGACACAGGAGTGAGCATCGCGCCGTTGCCTTTGGAACAGCCTTTACCGCTGCTGATTCTCGACACCAACATCGTGCTAGATGTGTTTGTCTTCAATGACGCAGCCGCTCAGCCGATCCGCGATGGCCTCGCAGCGCGTAGCTTGGACTGGATCGCCACGACGCCGATGCGAAGCGAGTTGGAACGCGTGTTGGGCTACCCGCAGATTGTTCCGCGCTTGGCTTTTTATGCCCTCAGTGCGGCTGATGTGCTGGCGCAGTTTGACGCGCACGCACGGCTTGTACCGGTGCCAGCCAAAGCTTCAGTCACTTGCAGCGATGCCGACGACCAAATGTTCATAGACCTGGCCGTGGCGCACCGCTGCACCTTGCTGAGCAAAGACAAAGCCGTGACGTCTATGGCCAAGCGTCTGCAAGCGTTCAATGTTCGAACGCAAAAAATGCTGTGAACTCAGCGCTGCGACTGAGCTGAGTTCAAGCCGCCGCTAACGCTGAAGATGCCGCAAAGCGTTCCGCACTGGCCATCGGCCAATACTGCTTGAAGACATTCGGCAGTGCGCTGATATCTGACTGAAGCAAGGCTCCTGGTGCGATGTGCATCAGGAGGTGGGCCAACAACCGCACTTCGGTGTCGGTCAGGCGCCGCACGATGTGGTGTGCCGTCAGTTCGTTCGGATGCTGCAAACCGGCGGCCTGCACCAACTCTTTCAGCGCCTCTAGCGTGCGTTGGTGAAACATCCAGACGCGCTCGGCTTTGTCGGGTACCACCAGCGCTTGCTGGCGCAGCGGGTCTTGCGTGGTCACACCTGTGGGACACTTTCCAGTGTGGCAACTCTGGGCCTGAATGCAGCCTAGCGCAAACATAAAACCGCGGCCGGCGTTGGCCCAGTCAGCGCCTAGCGCCATCATTCGGGCGATGTCAAAAGCACTGATGACTTTGCCGGCACAGCCTAGTTTGATACGGTCACGCAGACCCACACCGATGAGCGTGTTGTGCACCAAGCCGAGACCTTCTTGCAACGGCACACCGACATGGTCACTGAACTCTACAGGTGCTGCGCCGGTGCCGCCTTCCGCACCGTCGACGACGATGAAGTCGGGTGTGATGCCGGTCGACAGCATGGCTTTGACAATGGCAAACCATTCCCATGGGTGGCCTAAACAAAACTTGAAACCCGTCGGCTTGCCACCACTCAGGGTACGCAGCCGGCCGATGAATTCGAGCATTTCGACTGGACTTGAAAACGCGCTGTGGCCCGCCGGCGAAACGCAGTCGACACCTTGCGGAACACCGCGCGCAGCAGCGATCTCCCATGTCACTTTGGGGCCCGGCAAAATGCCGCCGTGGCCGGGTTTGGCGCCTTGGCTGAGCTTGAGTTCGACCATCTTGACTTGCGGGTCGCGCGCGTTGACTTCATAGCGTTCAGAGTTGAAGCTGCCGTCGTCGTTGCGGCAGCCAAAATAGCCCGAGCCAATCTCCCAGATCAGGTCACCACCGTGGATGCGGTGATGCGCAGATATTGACCCCTCGCCGGTGTCATGCGCAAAGCCACCGCGCTTCGCGCCGGAGTTCAGTGCCTGAATGGCGTTGGCCGAGAGGGCGCCAAAACTCATCGCTGAGATGTTGAAAACACTGGCGGCATACGGCTGCGTGCAAGGGAAAAGAGACAGAGATGCCTCTTCAGGCGTGCCGCCAATCCAGACCCGAAAGTCAAGCGTAGCCAATTTGCTGGGTTGCATCGAATGGTTGATCCACTCGTAGCCTTGGCGCGTCACGTCGAGTTGCGTTCCGAAAGGCTGGTTGTCTTGCACCCCCTTGGCGCGGCGGTACACCAACGAACGTTGGGCCCGCGAAAAAGGCGCGGCTTCGCTGTCGCTTTCAATGAAGTACTGGCGAATTTCCGGGCGAATGTATTCAAGCAAAAACCGCAGATGCCCGATCACCGGGTAATTGCGCAGTACTGCGCTGCGCGTCTGCCGCAAGTCGTGCAGGCCGACCACCACAAGCCCGCCAAACAACAGCAAGGCCAGAAACCCGACACCAAATCCGATCAGCGAAAACAAGGTCAACAGCACGCCCAAAAAGCAGGCGACGAGAAAGCTGTAACGCACGGGCAGCTGGGCGTTGAGTTGCTGCAGTGACGCATGGAGTCGTCGCAGCAAGGGGCGCAGGTCTGGCAGCGGGAGGTTCTTCGCAATGGTCAGGATGCGGCGCATGGCTGGGCTTTCGAGGAAGACGCAAAAAGAACAGCGTCGGGGGCAGATACACTTTCCCTCACGAGAGAGGCTCAACCGTTATACGCCACTCTGCCTACTTTTGAGATTCACCTATGACCAACTCCAAAACACCTCCTGCTCCGACGTCGACCACCCTCAATGAAGCAGACGACTTCTTGCCGCCGGAAACGTTCGACGAGCTCGACGCGATTCTTGATGAACTGCGTACCCGCTATGACGAAACCCCGCAATGGGAATTTTGTGAAGGCTTCATGGCGGCTTTGATTTGTGGCCGCCGTGCGGTGCCTGCTGCTGAATACATACCGGTGTTACTGGGGCTTGGCGAGGATGGCGCAGTGGCTGCAGCCGATGCATCGACATCAGAAGAAGATGCGGAAGGCTCGTTCGCCAGCGACGAACAACGCGAACGTTTCACCGCCTTGTGGCAAGCGCGCTGGGCCGAGGTATCCGCCGCGCTAGACGCCGAATGCAAATCACTTGAAGACGAAGATTGCTATCACCCCGAGGTGATGGATGTGCGCGCTTCGGTGGCAGAACTACCGGCCGACGAGCAGGTCAACTTCAAGGCCGACGAACTGCCGGCCTTTGCGCAAGTGTGGGCCTTGGGCTTCATGTTCGCCGTCGAAAGCTGGCCTGAAGACTGGGCCGCGCCGCGCGATAAAGATGCCGCCAAATGGCTGGACGGCGCACTTCAAGCCGTTGTCGCCATGACCGAAGACGACACCGGCAAACCCGAAGTTTCACCGTTGTTGGAAGAAGGCTTGCCAAGCACCAGTATTGCGCGCTTGAATGCCTTTGGCGAAGCCATCTGGGCGGTCTACGATCTGCGTGAACTCTGGCTGACACTTGGCCCACGTGTCGACACTGTGCGCAAAGAGGTCACGCCCGGCCGCAACGATGTGTGCTTTTGCGGCAGCGGCAAAAAATACAAGAAGTGCCACGGGGCGACTTGAGTTGTCCGTAGGCGCTTGACTCGGGCTTGTGGCGCCTGAGAAATACGGCGCCGTGTTCTTCGTCATTTCCATCTGTTGGAAATTGACTCTATCGCGCATGCCGCTCGCGGCCTACACTTTGCCGAACAATCTAAGGTTCAGTGATGCCGAGAATTTTTTCATGCCTGCTCAGGAAATATGCCTGTCCGATCAGCCTCGCGCTCGCCCTTGGTGCGCTGGCGGCAGTGCCTGCACTTGCAGCATTTCCTGACAAGCCTGTCCGCATCGTCGTGCCGTTTTCACCTGGCGGTGGTACCGATCTGATCGCTAGAACCATGGGGGTTGCCATGGGGCAAGACTTGGGTCAGCCCGTCATCATTGACAACAAGCCCGGAGGTGGCACCATCATCGGCACCGACGCCGTCGCCAAGAGCGCGCCAGACGGCTACACCCTCGTCATGGCGACCATTGCGCACGCGGTGAATCCCAGCATCCAGCCAAAGTTGCCGTATGTGCAGGACAAAGCATTTGCGCCTGTGATGCTGGTAGGGCGATCGCCTAATGTGTTGGTGGTGCGCGCGGACAGTCCGTTCAAGTCGGTTCAAGACATCATTGCAGCAGCCAAGGCCCAGCCTGGAAAATTGTCCTTTGCGTCGCAAGGCGCCGGAACGTCGGCACACTTGGCCGGTGAATTGTTCAAAAACCTGACGGCCACGAACCTGACCCACATTCCATACCGGGGCGCGGGTCCGGCTCTCAATGACTTGCTGGGCGGACACGTCGACATTATGTTTGCAACCGCTTCCGCTGTGGGTTCTTTCGTAGAGGCTGGAACGTTGCGGGCACTCGCCGTGACCACCGCTGATCGCTCCCCGGCGCTGAGCTTGGCCAAGGTGCCCACTGTCGCCGAAAGCGGCGTTTCCGGTTACGTGGCCGACAGTTGGTATGGGCTGTTTGTCCCTGCTGGCACACCGCCGAGCGTCATTGCTCGTTTGAATTCAGCGGCCAAGAAGGCCGTGCAATCGGATGCCTTCAAAAAGCGGGTGGAGAGCGAAGGCTTGGTCATCAGCGCCGGCACGCCCGAAGAATTTGACCGCTACGTCAAAGGCGAAGAAGCGCGCTGGCGCAAGGTGGTCAAGGCCGCCAACATCACCGCCGATTAAAGCCATCGAACACTGAGCTCCACAAAATTTTCAACTAGGCCCCTTGACATGACCACCTCCTTGATCGACCTGCAGGTTCACGCCGGCATCGCCACGATTTACTTGAACCGCCCAGACAAGCGCAACGCCATGAGCGACGACATGCGCACCGAGTTCATCACGGCGCTGGAGCATGTCGCCAGCGACAAAGCAATCCGCGCCTTGGTACTCACCGGCAATGGCAAAGGCTTTTGCGCGGGCGGCGACGTCGCTGGCATGGAGCGCCGCATGAACGCGCCGACCGGCGACATCGCCTTCAACGGTTGGCATCGGCAGCAGCGCGTGCACCACACGCAATCGTTGTTGCACACCATGCCCAAGCCGACCATCGCGGCGGTCAACGGTGCGGCCTCCGGTCTGGGCGCAGACACCGCGCTGGCCTGCGACTTCATCATCGCCAGTGATGCCGCCAGCTTCACTTGGTCTTACATTCACCGAGGCATCATTCCAGATGGCGGCGGCATGTACTTTTTACCGCGTCGCGTCGGCTTGTCCAAAGCCAAAGAACTGATCTTCACGGGCCGCAAGGTCGAGGCTGAAGAAGCTTTGAAGCTGGGCATTGCAGACCGCCAAGTGAGCGCCGAAACGCTGGTGGTTGATGCTCAAAAATGGGCCACCGAGTTGAGCCAAGGCTCAGCCACTGCACTGGCCTTGGGTAAGACCATTTTGAACCAGACCTTCGAGATGTCAGCTCAACAAGTCTTCGCCCAAGGCAGTCAGGCGCAGGGCATTTGCTACACCAGCACAGAGCACCGTGAATCGGTCATGGCCTTCCTGAGCAAGACAGCCAGCAAGCAGTGACACCATGAACGCCATTTCGCGCCTTCTTCAACCGCGCAGCGTTGCCGTCATCGGCGCTTCAGCGGATGCCAGCAAAACAGCAGGCCGCCCGGTGGCCTATCTTCGCAAGCATGGCTTCATCGGCGAGATTTACCCGGTGAACCCGCGCGTCGACAACATCGACGGTCTGCGCTGCTACCCAGACATCGCCTCGCTGCCAGCCGTGCCCGACGTGGCGATCGTTTTGCTCGGTGCTGAGCGGGCCCACATCGCCGTGCGCGACTTGGCAGAACGCGGAACGGCTGCAGCCATCGTGCTGGCCAGCGGCTTCACCGAAACTGGCGAAGCAGGTGCGCGCCGTCAGGCGCAGCTGATGGAGGCGGCGGGCAGCATGCGCATCCTCGGTCCCAACACCATCGGCTTGGTGAACTTGACCGACAACATCGTTTTGTCGGCCAGTGGCGCGTTAGAAATGGCGCACTTCCCAGTCGGCTCAATTGGCGTGGTCTCGCAAAGCGGCGGCATCTTGGGCGCCCTGCTCTCGCGGGCTGCCGCGCGTGGCATTGGACTCTCCAAGCTGATTTCTACCAGCAACGAGGTCGATCTGGAGTTGGCTGATTTTGTCGACTACCTGGCCGATGACCCTGCCACCAAGGTGATTGCGCTGTACGTCGAAAGCGTGCGCAATCCAGACAAATTTCGGGCGGCTGCACTCAAGGCGGCGCGTGCCGGCAAGCCGGTGGTGGCCTTCAAAATTGGCCGCTCTGAAGCGGGTGCGCAGGCGGCGGTCTCACACACCGGCGCGCTGGCGGGCGCAGACCGGATGTATGACGCGCTGTTCAAGCAAGTTGGCGTGATCCGGGCGCAGGCCTTCAGCGACTTGCTGGATATCCCCGTGGCGCTCTCGACCGGGCGTGTGCTGCGCGGCAATCGCGTCGCCATCTTGACATCCACCGGCGGTGCCGGCACCTTGGTCTCGGACAGTCTCGGCGTCTCCGGTTTTGAAACGCCAGCGCCTGACGCCGAGACCGCTGCCCGCTTGCGTGCGCTGCAAACAGGTGACCATGCCGCACTGGACCGAAACCCCATCGACGTGACGCTTGCCGGCTTGCAACCTGAGTTGTTGCGCGGTGCCATTCGCGCCCTGCTGGACAGCCCGAGCTACGACGCCCTGGCCATCATCGTCGGTTCATCCAGCTTGGCCATGCCGGAGCTGATGGCTGGTGCCATTCAAGACTGTCTGCCCGGCAGCGACAAACCGGTCATCGCCTTCGTCAGCCCGCATGCGCCAGACGTTGCAGCGCTGCTGACGCAACGCGGCGTCCCGGCCTTTGCGGCGGCTGAAAGCTGCACGGTGGCCTTGGCCGGCATGCTGCAAACCGCGCACTGGAAAGCACCCCCGGAAGCATCGATGGCCAGCGCGACAGTGTCGATTGATGACTTCCCGGCGGGTGCACTGGACGAAGCCCAAGCGAAGCAATTGTTCGCCCGCTTCGGCCTGCCTTGCGCGCGTGAAACCGTTGTCACCACTGCCGCCGAAGCTGAAGCGGCCGCCGCAGCCTTGGGGGGCCGCGTGGTGTTGAAAGTACTCTCCAGCGAGATCATCCACAAGAGTGATGTGGGCGGCGTGGCGGTCAACCTCACGGCCGAAAACATTGGCGCGCGACTGTCGGTGATGGCCGCCGAAGTACAAGCCAAAGCGAACATCGAACCCAAGCGTTTCTTGGTGCAAGAGATGGTCTCAGGCGGCACTGAGTTGATTTTGGGCATGCACCGCGACCCGCTCGGCACAGCCATTTTGCTGGGCATGGGCGGCATCACGGCCGAGCTATTCAAAGACACCACCTTGCGCCTGCTGCCCGCCCAAGGTGGCCTGAGCCGCGAAGAAGCGCTGGAGATGGTTCACGAGCTCAAAACCTGGCCCTTGTTGGATGGATTTCGTGGCCGCCCCAAGGCCGATGTTGAAGCGCTGCTCTCAAGCATCGTCGCCTTCTCGCAAATGACCGCTCAGCTCGGTGAGCGCTTGCTTGAAGCCGAAATCAACCCGATCTTTGTGCTGCCCGCAGGTCAAGGCGTCCGTGCCGCCGACGGCGTGGTGGCTCTTTCCGAACAAGGTTGAGACTGCTATGCCACCTGACAACACGTTGGCCCAGTCACTGATCGCGCGCTTGACCAGCCTAGCCAGATGCGAGTTCATCGCGCATGAAGGGCTGCGGGTCTGCTGGCGTGGTTTTGGTGTCGGCACACCACTTGTCTTGCTGCATGGTGGGCATGGCAGCTGGTTGCATTGGGTTCGCAATATTGAGGCTTTGGCCGCACACCACACCGTCTGGGTGCCTGATCTGCCAGGTTATGGCGACTCTGACGAGCCCTTGCCCGGCGGCGGTTTGCCTTCGCTGGTAGCGCCGACGATAGCCACGCTGAACCAACTGGTGGGCGCTGACACGCCAATTGATTTGGTCGGCTTTTCGTTTGGCGGCTTGGTGGCGGCTCACCTTGCTGCGCAGCGTCCACAGGTTCGCCGCTTGGTCTTGCTCGGGCCGGGAGGCCACCAAAGTCGCCGCCGTCCGCGCGGCGAATTACGCAGCTGGAAAGCGGCAGCGCAGTCCGCTGATCCAGCGGCGTTAGATGACGTCATGCGCCACAACTTGTCCATGCACATGCTGCACGCAGCGGCTGAAGAGATTGATCCGCTGGCGGTGCAGATTCACACAGATGCGTGTCTGCGCACACGTTTTCGCAGCAAAGACATTTCGCAAGGCGGTGGTTTGTTGGCGGCACTGATGCAACGCTCTGGCCCCAGCTTGCTGGTCTGGGGCGAGCATGACGTGACGGCTGATCCAGAAGTGATCGCCAGCACCTTGGCTGCCAGCTTGCCCGATGGCCATGCCCATGTCCTCAAAGGCGCGGGACACTGGGTTCAGTTTGAACGCGCTGACGAGGTCAACGCTTTGTTGCTAGGGTGGTTTTCACGACCAGTGCATTGCCAGTGATCTGTGGACGCCCGCGCTATTGGCTGACAGCACAACCGGCGTTCAGCCACTTCAGTGCCAGCTCACGTTGCATGACACTCCAGCTTTCCGTGTCGGCTTATCGGCTTTTGTCGTCTCGCCGGCGGGACTCGTTTATAGAGGGAGCGCACATCATGAAGTTCAGCCAACATCCCCGACCAGCACCGTTGCCAGGAGGACCGCCGCCGCTGGAAGATCCGGACAATCCTGCGCACTTGCCTGTTGATCCTGACGACGGCAACATGCCGCCCCCGGCCTTGCCCGAGGACGATGGCTTTGGCTGGAAGCCGCAGGTTTGAGCTGATGCTTAAAAAGCCTCACTTGCGAAGTTCGTGGTGCTGGAAGTGAGCGTAGGTCACGGCTGACGCAAGTTCGGCTTGCGGTCTTCATTTGCATCTGCCGACGTGCCCCTAAGGTGACGTTATGCGATTGATCACATGGCGCGAAAATTCTTTCTACGGTACTGTTGTGTTCGCGCCGGGCACGCTTGGCGCCCCACGGATGGTTGGCAGCGATGGTGGACTTGCATCTACCTCCACCGAGTTTTTTAAGGGCTCTGATTGGTTCGGTAAAAGTGCCGGCGAATTGTTGCTGAGGACATCTTTCTTAACGTTCGTTGGATCAGGCAAAGGCAAGGTCGCAGTCACCGCACCTTGCAAGCTGTCCGCGAGACTGACATCACGCTGCGTCACTGATTTCAGGACGAAACCCGGTGCAACGTTAGACCCTACTGAAAAAGGCCGTGGCGGCTGTTTGTCCACAGACATCAGCGCTACGCCTTGGCCTGAAGCACTGGCAATGACGCCAATGACGCGAAAGCGTTCGACCGGGCTGATGGATGCACCGGCCAGCGCGGGGCGCGGCGCACCCAGCACGCGTGACAGCTCAGCGACCGTGCCGGCTACCACCGGCACGGTCGCTAGCGTCGCCGTCACGGGCGATTTTTTTCCAACAGACAACCCCGCCCGCATCCAGTACCCGACGCACAGCAACGCGGTTGATAGCAACAGGGCGGTGACCCAGTGCCGCCTTGATTCAGTTTCAAAATTTATCATGACCAAGACATCATCCACCCGCGGCCATCGTCAATGCAAGCGCGACTGCAGCTGGTCGGCGCGCGGCTTCACGCTGATTGAGTTGATGGTGGTGCTGGTCATCATTGGTGTGTTGGCGGCTTTGATTGTGCCGAATGTGCTGGACCGCGCAGACGACGCGCGCGTGGAGGCCGCGCGCGTTGACGTCAACAACCTGATGCAGGCGCTCAAGTTATACCGGCTCGACAACCAGCGCTACCCGACTGCTGAGCAAGGCTTGCAAGCGCTGGTGCAACGACCCAACACCGCCCCCATTCCGAATAACTGGAAAGCCTATATCGACAAGCTGCCGAATGATCCCTGGGGAAACCCCTATGTGTACCTCAAGCCGGGTCTGAAAGGCGAGGTCGACGTGGTGACTTATGGTGCTGATGGCCAACCCGGCGGCGAGGGCAAGAACGCCGATATCGGCAGCTGGCAATGAGTGCTGGATTTTTCCGTGTTTGCACTCAAAACCATAGTCAAGGCGTGACGCTGTTGGAGCTGATGGTCGTGGTGACGATCATGGCTTTGGCCACCGCTGGCGTGAGCTTCGCCCTGCGCGATGCGCCCAATGCACAACTTGAACGCGAAGCCGATCGGCTGGCGGCGCTGCTTGAAGCGGCACGCGCCGCTTCAAGCGCCAGTGGCGTACCGGTGCGTTGGGTGGCGACGCCAGCAGGTTTTCGTTTCGATGGATTGCCGTCACAAACATGGCCTGAGAACTGGTTGGCTGCGGGCATCAGTGTGCAGTCAGCGCAGTCAGTCTTGCTGGGACCCGAGCCCATCATTGGCGCACAAGTCGTGGTGCTGTCGATCAGCGAAGCGCCAGATCGCAGAGCTACTGTCAGCAGTGATGGGTTGCGGCCGTTCACTGTGCGGTGAACGTGTGTGAGTGTAAAAAATGCAAAACAAATGAAACCGATCACTAGGCGCGGTGCCAATGGTTTTTCCCTGATTGAGGTGCTGGTGGCCATCGGCATGGTGGCGCTGGCGTTGATGGCTGGGATGGCGGTCAGCATGACCTTGATCCGCTTCACTGAGCGGGAACCAGCGCTGCTGTTGGCGCAGCTGTGCGCGCAAAACGACTTGGTGCGTTTACGCTTGCGGCATCAACTGCCGGAAGGTGGTGAGAGCGCCAGCACCTGCACGCAGGCGGGGCGTGACTTCAACGTCAGGCTCAGTGTGATGGCCAGCCCAAACCCCGACTTTCGTTTGGTCATTACGCAGGTTCAAGCCGCTGACGCCAGCACCGATGAAACGCAACAGGTGCTGCTGAGTCTGTCCACCGTGATGGGGCGCTATTGATGCGCCTACTCCCTGCTCAACCCTTGAGAGGCTTCACCTTGATCGAGGTGCTGGTGGCCTTGAGTCTGATGGCGTTGCTGGCCTTGATGAGTTGGCGAGGCCTGGACGCGATGCTGCGTGTCGCCCAAGCCACGCGCTCCAGCAGCGCCAGCATCGGTGGCTTGCAGATGGGCTTGGCGCAGTGGGCTATCGACTTGGACCGTGTGGTGGAAACGCCGGATGTGAATGCGCTGGATTGGGATGGCCACGTGCTGCGGATGGTTCGCAGCAGTCCCGTTGGCAGCGCTGAGGCATTGTTGGTCGTCGCGTGGACGCTGCGCATCGTGGCGGGTGCGCAGCAATGGGTGCGTTGGCAGTCTGCACCGCTGAGCCAGCGCAACGAGTTGATCAACGCTTGGCAGCAAGCGGCAGCATGGGCGCTAACGACGGGTGACATGAGCGATGACAACACGGTTGCCAGTCGCGGCAGTGCCGTGGCAGTGACGCCACTCAGCAGTTGGCAGCTGTCGTACTACGCGAACGGGCAGTGGGTGCCGTCGAACACCTTGATCGGATCGGGCGGTGGCCGGCTTGCGCTGCAGACCAATGCGGTCGTGGCGAATTTAAGCGACACACCAGAAGGCTTGCGACTGCTGTTGGCGTTGCCGTCGGACGGAGCCTTGCCGGGCAGTCTGATCAGCGACTGGTTCAACCCTGCCTCGGGCGTTGTGAGATGACGCCTGGCAAGATACGCCAAGCAAGATTCAGGGGCACAGGAAGTGCGCTATTGGCAGCCTTGCTCACGGTCGCCTTGGTGGCGGCTTTCGCCAGTCGGGCATTCTGGCAGGAATGGCGCGGCGTTGAAGTCGAGACCGCTGAGCGTGGTCGCTTGCAAGCCAATTGGCTGCTGGAGGGTACGCACGACTGGGCGCGTGCCCGGCTGCATGACGACGCACTGCACAACGGAGCAGTAGACCATAGCGGCGAAGCTTGGGCGCAGCCTGTCGTCAACATGCCATTGGATGATTTTTTGGCGGGTCGCGGAGCCACTGCGGATCAATCTTCTGCGGCGGCAAAGGCGGATACAAACGTGCCAGCAACCCCACTTGTATCTCAGCAACTGAGCGATGCACAGGGCAAGATGAATGTGCTTAATCTGCTTGAGGGTCAAGCCTTGTCGCCGCAGTGGTTGCTGGCCTTTGACAAGTTGTTTGAAGTGCTGAAGCTGGCGCCGGATCAACTGCTCACCTTGTCTAGCAATCTTAGGCTGGCCAGTACCACGGGTAGCGTTACAGATGCTGTCAGCACGGCATCTGCTGGAACAGTGATGATGCCGCAACACATGTCGCAACTGGTGTGGCTGGGGCTGGCACCGGCCACACTGGAAGCGCTGCAAGCGCATGTGACTCTGCTGCCCAGTCGCACGCCGGTGAACCTGAACAGCGCCAGTGTCCAGGTGTTGCAGAGTTTGCTGCCCAGTTTTCAACGCACCGATGCCGAACGCATCGTGGCGCTGAGATTTTCCAAGCCATTCAAATCGGTTGCCGATACGGGCATCTCAGACCTGCAGAGCGAGGGGCAATACAGCGTCAGCTCGCGCTACTTCGAACTGCACACCGAGATTCGACTGGGCCCCGCTAGCGTGGCTGAGAACGCTTTGTTACAGCGCGACGGCATCAACGTGCGAACCTTGTGGCGCAGGCGTGCTGTGGCGGCAGAAAATCCACCGCCCACGACCACGCTGGCATTGAAACAAAGTCCATGAGCACCTTGAACATTTTGTTGCCTTTGGAGGCAGTCTCGGCACACTCCGAATTCGATTTCATCGTCACTGTCGATGGCGTGACGGTGGCCCAGACGGGCCGGGCGCTGGCGGAGGCGCTACCGTTGCTGGACAAAATGGGCGACGTTTGCATCGCGACCGTGCCTCTGCAAGCTTTGTCATGGCACGCAGTGACCTTGCCCGACGGGGTGACGCCTGCTTCATCCCGCATGCGTACGGTGCTTGAGGGTCTGCTGGAAGATAAGTTGCTCGACGACACAAGCCTGTTGCATTTCGTCTTGCCGCCGACTTTCCAGCCCGGAAGGGTGCAATGGGTGGCTGCCTGCGAGCGGCGCTGGTTGGCCATGGCGGTACAAGGACTGGAGGCGTCTAAACGTCCGGTCGCGCGCGTGGTGCCCGAGTGGGGTCCGCCCGTGGTGCCACGCCGGTTGCACGTCACCGGGACTCTAGACGCCCCGCAGCTGGTGGTCTGTGGGGATAGCGGTGTTGCTATGTTCCCATTGAGCACGGAGGTTCTGGACGGGCTTGTGTCGACCGACAACGACAACGTCAGCGCCGAGCCTGCGTTGGTCAAGCTTGCCACTCAGATCTTGCAGCGCCCGGTCTCCCCACTGTCGCAGGTCGAACGGATGGTTCAAGTGATCGCTTCAGCGTGGGACCTGTCCAAGCGTTTGCAGATGCGCAACCTGGCAGATCGCGGCAAAGTCGAATGGCTGCGAGCGCCGCGCTGGCGCTTTGCGCGCTGGGCTGCCATCGCGGTGCTCAGTGTCAACGTGCTAGGCCTCAACACATTGGCGTGGGTGGCTCAGTACCAGCTGGCTGACAAGCACGAGGCCATGAAAAAAATTCTGACGAACAATTTTCCGAACCTTAAAGTCATTGTGGATGTGCCTGTGCAGATGGCCCGTGAAGTGCGTTTGCTGGAGCAAGCGCGTGGCGCACCAGGAGCCGCCGACCTCGATGTCATGCTCAGCACGCTGAGTCGTGACTTGCCAGCCGGGCAGTCCCTCAAGGGCATGGATTACGCCAGTGGTCAGTTGCGTTTGATCGGGCTTGAGTTGACCACGAAGGAGGCCAGTGCGCTGAGCGTCGGTTTGAAAATGCATGGTTATAGCGCCACCCGCGATGGCGCGAACTGGTTGATGCAGCCGACTGCAGCAGCCTCAAGGAACCTCTGATGCGTAGCCTTTCCGAACGCTTTGCCGCGCTCGGCCCGCGCGAGCAGCGTTGGCTGTCCTTGGGTGTCGGCGTGTTGTCGTTAGCGCTGCTGATAGGCGTTGGCGTGTTGCCGGCATTGCGCAGTTTGCGCGCCAACCCGCTGGCGCAGGACCAGGCTAACGCACAGCTGCAGACCCTGCATCTGCTGCAGGTGCATGCGCAGGCCTCGCAGGCGCGGCCACATATTGAACCGGCTGAGGCTGTCAACAGATTGCAAGCGTCGGCCAGCTTACTGGGCGGCAACACCGAGATCAACATCGGTGATCAGCGTGTCAATCTGGTGTTGCGGGGGACACCCGCTAAAGCCCTTGCAGAGTGGTTGGCCCGCGCTCGCACCGAAGCGCATAGCGTACCCTTTGAAGCCCGGCTGTCTCGCGAAACGCAGACCGATGAGGCGTTGTGGAGCGGCACGCTGGTGATGACGCTGCCGCCTCGTTGAGTGTCAGCGCGCCAGTTGATTGAGTTGGATGATTGGCAGCATCACCGCGAGCACAATCAGCATCACAGCTCCCCCCATAAGGACAATCAGCAACGGCTCGAAAATTGTCGCCAAATTCATGGCGCGGCGCTGCACTTCGGTCGCCATTTGGGTCGCTGCACGTTGAAGCATCAGCGGTAGTTCGCCGGTCTGTTCACCCAGCCGCGCAAACATGCTGAGCAAACCTGGAAAGCGTTTTTTTTGTCCGATGACCAGACCCAGAGGTGAGCCTTCGCGCACCTGCACCAAGGCGTCCAGCGCGTCTGCGCGCATAGCTTTGTTCGACAGCGTCTCGGCCGCTGCTTGCAAGGCTTTGAGAATCGGCACGCCGGCACCGACCAGCATGGCCAAGGTGCTCGCAAAACGTGCTGCGTTGTAGTGCCGTGCCAGCCGCCCGATCAGCGGCAGTCGCAGCCAAGCCGCATCAAAACGCTCTTGCAGTGCAGGTTTGCGCAGTGCCAGACGGGCAGTCAAAAAAGCCATCACCAGCGCGCTCAGCAGCGCCAAGCCCCAGGTTCTCACAAAGGCACTCAGCCCTAACAAGGCCACGGTGAGAAAGGGCAAAGCGCGCTTGCTGCCGATGAACACCGAAGCTACCTGCGGTACCACATAGCTGACCAGAAAAATCACAATGGCCAAAGCCACCAGCGTGACGATGGCGGGATAGAGCGCAGCCCCCACCAGTTTGGCGCGCAGGTTGCGGGCTTCTTCTAGGTCGTCCGCCAGACGCTGCAGCACCAGCCCGAGTTGGCCGCTGGCCTCCCCTGCGCCGACCACACTGAGGTAGATCACTGGAAAATCGCGGGGGTGGTGCGAGAGGGCCGCAGCAAACGAGGAGCCGGCATTGACATCGGCCCGCAGTGCCGCCACCAAGTCGCGCTGGCGCAGGTCTTCGGCTTCTTCTGTCAGGGCCGTCAGCGAACGTTCGATGGGCAGCCCGGCATTGATCAGCCCGGCGAGCTGCCGCGTCCAGATTGACAATTCACTGGCGCTGAAGGTGCGTGTAACGAAGATCGCTCGGTTCAAGCCGACACCGCTGCCGCGTCCAACCGTCTGGACTTGAAGTGGAATCAGCGTTTGTGACCGTAATACGCTGCGCGCCGAGCGCACGGTATCGGCTTCAATCACGCCCTTACACAGCTGACCTTGTAGGTTAAGGGCGTCGTATGAGAAAGCGGGCATGAGGAACCTTGATCGCTTTAATCACGCGTGACGCGGGCAACTTCAGCCGCTGAGGTGATGCCCGTATCAATCAAGCGCTGCGCGTCATCACGCATGAGCGTCATGCCGATCTGGACGGCCTGTGCGCGGATGTTGGCTTCTGAATCGCCGCGGTGAATCATGGCGCGGATGACGTCATCGGCTACCAACAACTCGAAAACGCCCGTGCGACCCGCGTAACCAGTTTGGGCACAGCTGTTGCAGCCTTTGCTCTCACACGCGCGGCATATTTTTCGCACCAGGCGCTGGGCCAAAACACCGAGCAGAGATGAGCTCAGCAAGTAAGCGTCAACACCCATGTCGATCAGCCGCGTGACAGCGCTGCTGGCGTCGTTGGTGTGCAGCGTGGCCAGCACCAAGTGGCCGGTGAGTGAGGCTTGAATGGCGATCTGGGCGGTCTCAAAATCGCGTATTTCGCCAATCATGATGACGTCTGGGTCTTGCCGCAAAATGGCCCGCAGCGCTCTGGCAAAGCTCAGCTCAATGCGCGCATTGACTTGGGTTTGTCCAATGCCGGGGATTTCGTATTCGATCGGGTCTTCCACCGTCATGATGTTGTTGATATTGGCGTCAAACAGACTCAGCGCTGCGTACAAAGTGGTGGTCTTGCCCGAGCCGGTCGGGCCGGTGACCAGCACAATGCCGTGCGGCTGTTTCAGCAATCGCGTGAAGCGTTGTAGCGTGTTGCCTTCCATGCCGACGGCTTCGAGGTTCAGCTTGGCACCGCTCTTGTCGAGCAGCCGCAGTACGGCGCGTTCGCCGTGCGCGTTCGGCAGCGTGCTGACCCGCACATCAATTGCACGGGTGCCGATGCGCAGCGAAATTCGACCGTCTTGCGGCAAGCGTTTTTCGGCGATGTCGAGGTCAGCCATGATCTTCAAGCGCGAGATCAAGGCGGCGTGCAAAGCACGATTCGGCCTGACCACTTCACGCAGCGTGCCATCCACCCTGAAACGAACCGCAGAGTGTTGCTCGTAGGGTTCAATGTGAATGTCACTGGCGCCTTCACGGGCCGCTTGCGTCAGCAAAGCATTGAGCAAGCGGATGATGGGCGCGTCGCCGCTGGTGGCCAGCAGGTCTTCGACGGCCGGCAACTCTTGCAACATTTTCGACACGTCGACATCGCTTTCGACCTCACTCACCACTGCGGCGGCGCTGGATTCCTCTCTAGCGTAAGCGGCGCTAATGCGCTGCGCCAGTGCGCCAGCGTCGGCACGTGCGACCTTGTTCACGGCGTATTTGCGCATGACTTCGCCCCAAGCACTGAGGGCTGGTTTTCCGCTGTGCCACAGTGTGAGCTCGTCGCCGTCGATTTCAAGCAGCAACTGAGAAGCGCGTGCGAATGCGTAAGGTAGCGGGTAGCTTTGTGACATGCTCAAGGCGTCTCGGCGTTGGCTGCGGCGGGCTCAGCGGCTTCGGGCGGCAGTCCTGAGTAGCCGGGCATCACAGGTCCTTCATTGATGGGCAGCAATAGGCTGCGTGCAGGTTGTGCCATTTTTTGCTGACCGCGCATCAGGTCATAGCGATCTATTGATAAGCTGTCGGTTGCGCTGGCATCTCGCACCACCACCGGCCTGATAAAGACCATCAGGTTGGTTTTTTTTCGACTTCTTGTCTGATTTTTAAACAGGTTTCCAATCAAGGGCAAGCTGCCCAGCAGAGGCACTTTATCTTCATTTTCAGCGTACTGATCTTGCAGCAGGCCACCCAGAACAACAATGCCGCCGTCTTCGACCAGCACGGTCGAATCGAAGGAGCGTTTGTTCGTCGTTAGCCCCGAGGCTGAATTGACAGAGGTCGCATCGACGCTGCTGACTTCTTGGGAAATCAGTAATTTGACCGTGCCGTTTTCGCTGATCTGTGGCCGCACCCGCAAGGTCAGGCCAACATCTTTTCTCTCAATGGTTTGGAACGGGTTGACCGTGCCGCCGGTGCTTGTGCCGGTATTGGCGTAAAGGCCTGTGATGAAGGGGACATTTTGGCCGATGACGATTTTTGCCTCTTCGTTGTCGAGTGTTAGCAGATTAGGCGTTGACAAAATATTGCCCGAGCCTGTTTGCTCTAATGCGCGTGCTAGAAATCCCAATGCATAAACGCCGTTGCTGCGCTGGACTGCGCCGATGTTCAGGCCCGTGCCGGGGGTGACGCCGTTGGTCGACACGCCGCTGAGTCCTTGCGTCGACAGGGCCAGTATGTTTTTCCCGGCAGCGCCAAAGTTGGTGCCCAAGAAACCGATGACATTGTTGCCGGCTTGACCCAGCGGCCCTTGCCATTGAATGCCAAATTCTGCAGCTTTGTCGGTATTCACTTCGGCAATCAGGCTTTCTACATAGACTTGCGCGCGCCGGGAGTCCAGCTGCTCAATCACGGCGCGCAGTTGCCGGTACTGCGGGTCGGGTGCGGTGATGATGAGCGAGTTGGTGGAGGGGTCAGCCTGTATTTGGCCGCCGGTACTCGGTTGCCGTGCGGGCGATGAGACGGCTGCTGTCGAGAGGCTCACATTGGTCGTGATTGCCGGACGCGCGGTAGTTGCAGATGCGGACGCAGCCGCGCCGGGCGTGCTGGAATCGCTGGCGATCGCCGCGCGCAAGGTCAACGCCAACTGGGTGGCATCGGCATTTTTCAAGTAGACGACGTGAATGTTGCCGCTGAGGTTTTCACCTTGCTCTGGTGGACGGTCGAGCTTGTCAACGAGCGACCGAACCAGCGCCACGCGTGCCGGGTTGGCGGCCCGCAAGATCAGTGAATTGCCACGCGGCTCAGCCAGCAGGGTGGTGCGATAAGAACTGTCACCTTGCGTTACGCCGCCGGGCTCCAGCAGCTTGACCAGCAGTGGCGCCAGGTCGGTCGCCAACGCATTCTTGAGCGGAATGATCTCGAGATCGCTGGCGTTGGCAATGTCCAGGGCCGCGATGATGCGTGCCAGCCGCTGCAGGTTGTCAGCATAGTCGGTGATCACCAGCGAGTTGGTGCCGGGATTCACATTGATGGTGTTGTTGGGCGTGATCAGCGGCCTGAGCACGGGTAGCAGATTGTTGGCAGCCTCATGGGTGAGCTTGAATATTTGCGTCACGATCTGGTTGCTGCTGCCCAGCACCGGGCCGGCTGAGACCGAGCCGCCCTGCAATTTGGCATCGGCCTCAGGCACGATCTTGTAGAGCCCTGCAGAGTCAACCACAGCATAGCCTTGCACGCGCAGTTGTGCCGCAAACTGACCAAAGGCTGTCAGAGGCGGTACCGGGTTTTCAGTGATGAGCGTCAAGTTGCCTTTGACGCGTGGGTCGACCACCACATTGCGGCCAGTGATGGTGGCCATGGTGCGGGCCACGACATCGATCTCTGCGTTGACGAAGTTCAGTGTGACCGGCTCACCGAGGCGAGGTGTGATGGGGATATTTTTGACGGCTTGCGCCATCGCCACGTCGCACAAACTTGTTGCGGCGACCACGAGCGCAAACGCGGCGATCAGTGCGCGTAAAGAGTTTCGACAATCATTGGTTGAATTCATAGAAATCTGCAAGGTCATCGCTAACGCCCCAAACACAGAGTGATGTCCGCGCAACGCTCAAAGACTTTAATGTCCCGCGGCGTGCGTCTCATTTTTTTGTACGTGTGCTGGCACACACAACTTTCGGTGGCGACTGATTGGTGGTGAGCGGCGAGTGGGATGGACTGCCGCGCTTCGCTCGCAGTGACTGTGCTTGCGTCATGGAGAGCGTTTAACTCGCCATCCGTCATTGCGAGCGAAGCGTGGTAATCCATGAGCCCGTATTCATGGACTTTGCCAATCAGCAGCTCTGCACTGTGCACAAGCACCGGTGAAAAATCAGTGTGCAATCGTTCATGCACCGACATACCCCGACATACAAGCTACAGAGTGTTACGAACTGTTGGGCGCAGCCTGAAGCTGATTGCAGGTGGAATGACTCTGACGGCTTGTTTCAGCGTGTCAGACAGCATCAGGTGGAGGCGCGTCATGGTTCAAAAAAATTTGTCACTGGCGAATCAATTGATGGCAGCTTTGCCGCCACAGGAGCGCGGCCTGTTGCTCGCGCACAGCGAGCTGGTCGAGTTCGAGCTGCATGCTGTGCTGTGTGTGGCAGGCGAGGTCGCCGAACACGTGTGGTTTCCCGTGGAGGGTTTCGTCTCGATCATCTTGCCGGTACCGGCTGCCGCCGACATGGCTATCGCGCAGGTGGGCCCTGAGGGCATGTTCCACACATCGGCTGTGTTTGACGTCGAGCATTCTGCTTTTCATGCCCGCGTGCAGGCTGCGGGGCGGGCCTATCGCTTGCCGCGAAGCGCTCTGCAGCAGAACCTGCGGCAGAGTCCTTGTCTGCGTGAAGTGCTCAACCGCTATGCCGATGCGCGCCTGAGCCAACTGGCGCAACAGACGGTTTGCCTCAACCACCATTCGGTAGCGCAACGACTGGCGCGCACCTTGTTGATGACGCGTGACCAGCTGTCCTCAAACGAGCTTTTTCTGACGCATGAAGTGTTCTCTCTCATGCTCGGTGTGCGGCGCGAAAGCGTGACGCAAGCGGCCAGCGCCTTGCAACGGCGCGGCCTCATCAGCTACAGCCGCGGCTATGTCATGCTGCTCGATGAGGCGGGGCTGGAAAGCATCGCTTGCGGCTGCTACGAGGCGTATTCACACACCTATGCGAGAGCTTTTCCGGAGGCCAGAGTCATCGGCGCGGCACGGTCTCCGGCGGCCGTTTTCCCTCGTTGCGACGATTCGCCCGAAGAGGTCACCAGCAGGTGAATGAAGTGCAACTTGGCCACCACCTCGAGCGGCAGCACGAAGGGATAAAAGTCGGGTTGACCCATAGAGCGCGACATCTCGTTGAGCAGGGTGGTGAGCCGCGTCCAGTCATTCAAGAAAGCCAAAAAACGTTTGGCCTTGGGGTGCTTGGGTCGGTACAGCGAGTCGATGGTGAAAGGCGTGAACTCGAGCTGCATTTTCTTGGCGCTCAAGCCAAAACTCAATGCGGTGTCGACCGTGTCGCGCATGTGCAGATAATGCGCCCAACACTCGGCCCAGTCTTCCCACGGGTGCGTGCTGGCGTAGGCGCTAACGTAGTGCTGCTGCCAGTCCGGTGCAGGGCCGTTGGCGTAGTGACGCTGCAAGGCTTCGGCGTAGTCGATGGTCTCATCGCCAAACAAGGTGTGAAAGCCGTTCATCCACTCGGAGCCCCAGACCAGTCGGTCCCAGTAATAGTGACCGACTTCATGGCGGAAGTGACCGAGCAGCGTGCGGTACGGCTCGTGCATGGCTTGGCGCGCGGCTTCACGCGTTGCGTCGTCGGCCTCAATCAAGCTGATGGTGATCAGGCCAGTGTCATGGCCGGTCAGGACGTGGCCGCCTTCGCTGTCTGAGCGCAAGAAATCAAACATCAGACCGTGCTCGGGGTCCTCGGTGAGCTTGGACGCCACCGGCAAGCCCAGCACCATGAGCGCTGACACCAAACGCCGCTTGGCCAGCTCGACCAAGCCCCACAGCCTGCCGTTGTCAGGGTGTTCCGGATCGTTCAGGTCGGGGATCTTGTGATTGAGTTGGCAGGCACGACACAGGCCGGTTGTGGTGCCAAACAGGTCCGTGCTGGGCACCAGCCAGTTGCAGGCGGCGGGTGTTGTCAGGTTAAGACAGCGGAAGTAGCTGGTTGGCGGCTCTGGAACCTCCGGGGCCGCTTCGACGTCTTCCAACGCCACGAGTACCTGCCACGCCTGCCAAAGTTCAGGCGCGCCAGCTACCGCCGATGTGTCAACGGGCATCAGTGAAAGCAATTGGGCACTGTGCGGGTCATACCCGAGAGAGGTGCCGCAGGCCAAGCATTGGCTATTCCTGAAAAAAACCGGACGGCCGCACTGGCAGCTGTAAGCGCGGCCGGCCAAGCTCGGCAGATGCGGATGGCTGACGCTAGCGCTACGCGAAGAAAAATGGGAACGGGGAGATGGCAAGGCAAAGGCTTTCGATGGGACGCTGCAAAAGAGCAAAAGAGCAAAAGAGCAAAAGAGCACAAGGGGAAAAGCAATCTAGCAAGTTAACGCTTTGGATAGTTTGAGTTTGACAGCTTCAGACGCATGATGCTGAAACCCCGCAAGGTATCAATTTTCAGGCGGCACTGAAACGACGGGCTGCGGGCTTTTATCATCGAGGGCTCACGGATTGATGCATTGTCATCTTGACGTCCACCCGCCCGCAAGGACCACCATGCCCACCTACCACATTGAAATGTTTGAAGGCCGAACCCCCGAGCAAAAGCAAAAACTGGTGGCCGAGATCACCCGTGTCACGGTCGAAGTGCTGGGCGGTTCGGCTGAGTCTGTCGTCATCATCATGACCGATGTCAAGCGCGAGAACTGGGCGACGGGCGGCCGCCTGTGGTCAGAGCCGCGAAACTGATGCGGCGGACTGCAATATGTGTCAGCTGCTTGGAATGAATTGCAACACCCCGACTGATGTGACCTTCAGCTTCGCTGGGTTTGCGCAGCGTGGCGGCCAAACGGATCAGCACAAAGATGGCTGGGGCATCGCATTTTTTGAAGGTCCAAACAAAGTCGGCCTGGCTGGGCCAGAGGGTGACAAGGGTTTACGCCACTTTGTCGATCACCAGCCTGCATTTGAGTCGCCGGTGGCGGAGCTGATTCGCCGCTATCCGATCAAAAGCCGCAACGTCATCGCTCACATTCGCAAGGCCACGCAGGGCCGTATCGCGTTGGAGAACTGTCACCCCTTTGTGCGTGAACTGTGGGGGCGCTACTGGGTGTTTGCCCACAACGGCGACCTGAAAAATTTTCATCCGCGCTTACACGCCGGTTTCAAACCGGTTGGCGACACCGACAGCGAACGCGCTTTTTGCTGGATCATGCAAGAACTCGCCAAATCCCATGCAGGCGTGCCCAGTGTGGCTGAACTCACGTTGACGTTGCGTGAGCTGGCCAAAGAAGTGGCACGCCACGGCACCTTCAACTTCATGCTCAGCAACGGCTTGGCGCTCTGGGCCCATGCCTCGACGAATCTCTTTTATGTGGAGCGCCGACACCCGTTTGCGCACGCCACCTTGCACGATGAAGACCTGAGCATCGACTTCGCCAAACACACCGAGACTACCGATCGTGTCGCCGTGGTGGTGACCGCGCCGCTCACCACCAACGAAACTTGGCTGCCGTTTGCAGCTGGGGAGTTGAAGGTGTTTGTGGACGGGGCCTTGGTCGCTTAAACAGTGTTCAGGCCGGGGTAGCCAGCGCCGCTTCGAGTGCGTCGATGAACATCGCCGCGACATCAAAGCCGGTCTGATCAAAAATTTCCTGAAAGCAGGTCGGGCTGGTCACGTTGATCTCGGTGATGCAGTCGCCGATGACGTCAATCCCGGCCAGCAGCAGGCCGCGTGCCGCCAACACCGGACCGACCGCTTCGGCGATTTCACGGTCGCGTGCTGACAAGGCTTGCGCCACGCCTAGGCCACCGGCGGCCAAGTTGCCGCGCACTTCGTTGCCTTGTGGAATGCGCGCCAACACAAACGGCACGGGCTTGCCGCCAATCACCAGCACGCGTTTGTCGCCTTTGACGATGTCAGGCAAAAACTTTTGCACCATGACGCTTTGTGCGCCGTCTTTGTTCAGCGTTTCGATGATGCTGCCCAGGTTCATGCCGTCAGCCTTGACCCGAAAAATACCTGTGCCGCCCATGCCATCGAGCGGCTTCAAGATGATGTCTTGGTGCTCGGCGTGAAAGCGTTTGATGTCTTCGGCGTCGCGTGTCACCAGCGTTGGGCCGATGAACTGCTGAAACCCCATGATGGCGAGTTTTTCGGGGTGGTCGCGCAGCGCGCGTGGCTTGTTGAAAACGCGCGCGCCTTCCCGCTCGGCTTGCTCCAGCAGGTGTGTACTGTAGAAAAATTCGCTGTCAAACGGCGGGTCTTTGCGCATGATGATGCAGCCAAAGTCACGCAGCGCCTGCGGCCGTTCGTCGGGGTGCTGCTGCTGGGCGGTAAACCAGTTTTGCGCGTCGCCGGTGAGGTGAATGTCACGCACAAAGGCGGTCACGGGCATGCCGCGCTGCCACATGATGTCTTTGGTTTCGCAGGCGCTGATGGTGTGGCCGCGGCGCTGCGCTTCCCGCATCATGGCAAAGGTAGTGTCCTTGTAAATCTTGAAAGATTCAAGCGAATCGGCAACGAAGAGAATGTTCATGGTGGGCTGAGATTCAAAAGAAATGAAGGCTGTGGCGAAATCGCAAGTGTCGATTTTGGCAGGTTGCCGAGTTTTCGGTCGAGTCTGCGCTGTGTAGCCTCATCAGCGAACAGGCGAAGCTGTCAGCGCCAAGCTCCTAACCCAAAGCTCAAATCTCAATCTTCGAGCCCAACTCCACCACCGAGTTGCTTGGCAACTTCAAAAAGTCGGCCGCGCCGCTGGCGTTGTGATGCATCTGGGCAAACAGCTTTTCGCGCCACGGCGCCATGCCGCTGCCAATGGTTGGAATGACCGTGTCACGCGACAGAAAGTAGCTGGTGTTCATGGGGTCTATCTCCCATCCGGGGCTGTTGATATTCATCAAAGCCTTTGGCAGATTGAGGTCATTTTTAAAGCCGTAATGAACGACCACCTGCCAGCAATGGCGGCCCAAGGATTCGATCTGTACTCGTTTGTCCATACCAATCCATGGCACCTCATGGTTTTGTACGGTCACAAAAATGTTTTTTGCATGGAGTACTTTGTTGTGCTTTAGGTTGTGCAGCATGGCGTTGGGTACCGTCCCGCGTTCCGCAGTCAAGAAGACGGCCGTGCCCTCAACGCGCACGGGTGGACTCACGAACACGGATTCAAGAAAAGTGGGCAGGTCCAGCGCGTCGGAGAGCAGCTTTTTGTTCAGGAGTTCTCGGCCTTGTTTCCACGTGATCATGAGCGTGAAGATGGCACCGCCGATCAGCAACGGAAACCAACCTCCCGCAAATAACTTCATCAGATTCGAGGCAAAGAAGGCCAAGTCGACCATGAAGAAAATACTAGTGGCTGCAGCGCACAGCCACAGCGGGTATTTCCAGGCGTGACGAATGACGAAAAAAGTAAGGGTGGTGGTGATCAGCATGTCCAGCGTGACGGCAATGCCGTAGGCCGAGGCTAGATTGCTGGAGGAACGGAACATCACCACGGCTAGCACGATGGTGGCAAACAGTCCCCAGTTGACCATCGGCATATAGATTTGGCCGGTGTCGCGTACGCTGGTGTGTTGAATGTTCAAGCGCGGTAAATAACCCAGCTGAATCACTTGCTTGGTGACGCTGAAGGCGCCGGTGATGAGCGCTTGTGACGCGATCACGGTGGCCATGGTGGCCAGCAGCACCAGTGGCACCAAGGCCCAATCGGGTGCCATCAGGAAAAACGGATTTTTAACGGCCTCCGGGTTTTTCAGCAGCAGTGCGCCCTGACCAAAATAGTTGAGTGTCAATGACGGCATGACGACTGAAAACCAAGCCAGTCGAATTGGTTTTTTTCCAAAGTGCCCGAGGTCTGCATAAAGCGCCTCGGCACCCGTGACGCACAACACGACGGCTCCCAAAATGATGAAAGTTGTTCCCGGGTTGGTCCACATGAACATCACTGCGTAATGCGGGCTGATGGCCCCGAGAATCGCCGGGTAGGTGATGATTTGCGAGATGCCCAGCACGGCCAGGACGACAAACCAGACCAGCGTGATGGGGCCAAAAAATTGGCCAATGCCAGCGGTGCCGCGTTTTTGCACGGCAAACAGACCAAACAAAATAACCAGCGTTGCCGGGACCACGTACTGCTTGAATGCCGGTGAGATGATTTCCAGTCCCTCAACGGCTGATAGCACCGAAATGGCGGGCGTGATGACGCCATCCCCGTAAAAAAGGGAGGTTCCAAAAATGCCGACGACGAGCAATATTCGCCGTAGCTTTGGCTTGTCTTTGACTGCCTGAGAGGCCAGTGCCAGCATGGCCACCAGACCGCCCTCGCCGTTGTTGTCAGCCCGCAGCACCAGCAACACGTACTTGATCGAGACGATGACGGTCAGCGTCCAGAAGAAGATGGACAAGATGCCGTAGACGTTGTCCGGGCTGAAGGCGACATGGCCTGAGCCGAAGACTTCTTTAACCGCATACAGAACGCTGGTGCCGATGTCACCGTAGACGACGCCGATGGCGCCAAGGGTCAGCGCCGCGAGGGAGGATTTGGAACTTGACAAAAAAATAGTCCCACGGCTTCGACGAGGCTTTTCTTGAGCGCTCGTCACGTGGGGATGTAGTTACATCGGGAGCGCTATTTTGCACTCTGGCGGGCCACCTAAAAGCCCCGAAAACGGCTGTCAACTGGAAAACAACAAAATCAATGGCGCAAGTGCCGCCGCTAACTGCGCCGTTTTAGATTTCCACCTTGCTACCCAGCTCTACGACGGCGTTGTTCGGCAAGTTCAAAAAGTCAGCGGCCGAACTGGCATTGCGGTGCATTTGTGCAAACAGCTTCTCGCGCCACTGCGCCATGCCGTCGCCGATGGTCGGTACCACGGTGTCACGTGACAAAAAGTAGCTGGTGGTCATCGGGTCAACTTGGCAGCCCTGACCGCGCATCTGCATCAGCGCGCTCGGCACGTCGGGGTCATTTTTAAAGCCGTAGTTCAGCACCACCTGCCAGCAGTGGCGTCCAAGGGACGTGATTTCCAAGCGTTTGTCCATGTTGATCCACGGCACTTCGTGGCTGCGCACGGTCACAAACAAGTTTGTTTCGTGCAGCACTTTGTTGTGTTTGAGGTTGTGCAGCATGGCGTTTGGCACTGCCCCTGGCTCCGCCGTCAAAAATACGGCGGTCCCCTCAACACGCAGTGGCGGGCTGACAAAAACAGCTTCCAAGAAGCTTTTCAGGTCAATTGAATCGGTCCGCAGTTTTTTGTTGAGAATGAAACGTCCCTCTTCCCAGGTGACCATGAGGGTGAAGATCGCGCCTGCAATCAGGATGGGGAACCAGCCGCCTTCAACGAACTTGAGCGCATTCGACGCCAGAAAGGCGAAGTCAATGGCAAAGAAAATGCTCGTCGCCGCGAGGCACAACGCCAGCGGGTATTTCCAGCCATGGCGAATGACGTAAAAAGTCAAAATCGTGGTGATCAGCATGTTCCCGCAGACCGCGATGCCATAGGCCGTTGCCAGCGCATCGGACGATTTGAAAAACACCACGGCCAGGGCGATGGCCACGAACAGCGTCCAGTTGATGAATGGAATGTAGATTTGGCCGGTTTCTTTGATGCTGGTGTGAACCATGTACAGGCGCGGTAAATAACCAAGCTGGATGATTTGCTTGGTGGCGCTGAACGCACCCGAGATCAGGGCCTGCGAAGCGATCACCGTGGCCATGGTGGCCAGTCCGACCATCGGCAGCAAGGCCCACTCGGGCATCATCAGGTAAAACGGATTTTTAACGGCTTCAGGAGTGCTCAGCAGCAATGCACCTTGGCCGAAATAGTTCAGCGTCAAGGCCGGCATGACCACGAAAAACCAGGCTAGTCGGATCGGACGTTTGCCGAAATGTCCCATGTCGGCGTAGAGCGCCTCAGCGCCGGTGACGCACAGCACGATGGCGCCCAAAATGAGAAAGGTGGTACTTGGGCTGTTCCACATGAAGAGCAGCGCGTAATGCGGGCTCAGAGCCTTCAAAATAGCCGGGTTTTCGGCGATTTGCAGTGCCCCCAAGACGCCGATGGCAAGAAACCAAATCAGCGTGATGGGGCCAAAAAACTTGCCAATGCCGGCGGTTCCGCGCTTTTGCACAATGAACAGCAGCAGCAAAATAGCCAGCGTCAGCGGAATCACATACTTGGTGAATGTGGGCGAGACAATTTCCAGGCCCTCAACAGCGGACAGCACCGAAATCGCCGGGGTGATGACGCCATCACCATAAAAAAGCGCAGCGCCAAACATACCGACCACCAGCAGTCGCCGGCGCAAGACAGGTTGGTCCTTGACGGCGTTGGATGCCAGCGCCAGCAAGGCCGCCGTGCCGCCTTCGCCGTGGTTGTCAGCTCGCAGCACCAACATCACGTATTTGATCGAGACGATGACGGTCAAAGTCCAGAAAAAGATCGACAAAATGCCGAAGATGTTCACCGGATTCAACTCCACGTGGCCCGTGGCAAAAACTGTTTTAACCGCGTACAGGACGCTGGTGCCGATATCGCCGTAAACGATGCCGATGGCGCCCAGAGTCAGCGCCGTGAGGGAGGATTTAGAGGTTGTCACAAGCAATTCACCGGGGCGGGCAGAAGCAAGCTCTGGCTTGGTCGGTGAAATAGTTACATTTGGGAGCGTTATTTTGCGCTCACGCCAGACCGGCGTAACTAAGGGGAAGCCGCAGAGGACCTAAAAAACAGTGTCTTGTTGCACTGCAGCAACTGCATGTTCTCGAAGTTGAAACGCTTGGTGTTTCTATCAGTCGTAGACTTCTGCGTCGGGGTCTGTGGCTTCTAGCTCGTAGCTGGCCGCCAGCATGGCGAGGCGACCGATCACGCCGTACATATAAAAGCGATTCGGGCTGCTGGAGCCGGGTTTTTGACCCGGTTGCGGCAGACGGCCACTGTCGACAAAAGCCAGTGGTACATAGCTGGCGCCTGGTGCATTGAGATTTTCGTCTACGCCGCGCTCTGCATGGACGCGGTAAAAACCACCGACCACGTAGCGGTCCATCATGTAAACCACCGGTTCGGCCACGGCGTCATTGACGCGCTCGTTGGTCAGAACGCCTTCTTGGATGATGACTTCGGACAGCGCTTGGCCGTCTTTGATCGTGCTCATCTTGTTTTTGCTCTTGCTGCTCAATGCGTCGAGATCTTTGACGTCGCGCACCGTCATGATGCCCATGCCGTAAGTGCCGTTGTCAGCTTTGACGACAACAAAAGGCTTCTCGTTGATGCCGTATTCCTTGTATTTGCGCTTGATCTTGGTCAGCAGTGCATCGACGTTGGTGCGCAGGCAATCCAGTCCTACGTCTTCGTCGAAGTTGACCTCACCGCACTTGGCATACATGGGGTTTATCAACCACGGGTCCATGCCGAGCAATTTACCAAAACGTTTGGCGACTTCCTCGTAAGCTTGGAAGTGACGCGATTTCCTGCGCACCGACCAGCCAGCGTGCAGCGGCGGCAGCAAGTACTGCTCGTGCAGGTCTTCCAGCATGCCTGGGATACCGGTCGACAAATCGTTGTTCAGCAAAATGGTGCAAGGATCAAAGTCTTTCAGTCCCAAGCGCCTGTCGGTGCGGATCAGCGGCTCGATGGTGATGGTCTCGCCGGTGGGCAAATCCAGCGTGGTCGGATCTTTGATATCGGGGTCGAGCGAACCAAAACGCACGTTCAGCCCGGCTTGGTGAAAGATGCGCTTGAGCTGCAGCACATTGGACAGATAAAAGCTGTTGGACGTGTGGCTCTCGGGAACGATCAGCAGATTCTTCGCTTCTGGACAGATCTTTTCAATCGCTGCCATCGCTGCTTGCACTGCCAGAGGCAGCATTTCAGGTGTCAGGTTATTCCAGCCGCCCGGGAACAGGTTGGTGTCCACCGGCGCCAGCTTGAAGCCTGCATTACGGATATCCACCGAAGAGTAAAGCGGGGGTGTGTGCTCCATCCACTCCAAGCGAAACCAGCGCTCAATCGCCGGTGTGGAGTCGAGGATGCGTTGTTCCAGCTCGTTGATGGGGCCGTTCAGGGCGGTGATGAGGTGGGGGACCATGCGGTCACTTTCAGGTGAGTTGTTGTTATGAGTGCAAAGCGACTAGGCTTGGCTGGCAGATTATGGGCTCGCCACGGTTTCAGCGTATATAGGGGCGTCAGCCGGGCTTGCAAGCCCCTTCAAAAGCGTTACCCAGCCTCAGCCGCGCACTTCGCCTTCACCCAGCACGACGTATTTCAGCGAGGTCAGGCCTTC
>CANFSO010000015.1 GCA_947449895.1 Comamonadaceae bacterium | reverse complement strand
TGGAGCGGGAGAAGAGTCTCGAACTCTCGACCTCAACCTTGGCAAGGTTGCGCTCTACCAACTGAGCTACTCCCGCAATGGAGTGGAGGCGCGACCCGGAGTCGAACCGGGCTAACTGGATTTGCAATCCAGTGCATAACCGATTTGCTATCGCGCCGTTTTAACAACGAAATGTTATACGCCTTCCGAATAGAAAAGGACAGCATTTTGAAGTGCTGCCCTTTTAATTTGGAGCGGGAGAAGAGTCTCGAACTCTCGACCTCAACCTTGGCAAGGTTGCGCTCTACCAACTGAGCTACTCCCGCGTTTCAGATCGAATTATAGCTTGGATTTTTCACTGCTTTGAAAGACAAGCAAAAATCTTTCTAGTGATTCGATCAATGTTTGATGGCACCCGCTTGCGCAGTCACCGCTGCCGCAGATGCAGCGATGGCTGCAGCCGCCAAGGCGACCTCTTCATCGGACAAAGGGACGGGCATGCGCTCAAGTGCAACAGCCAACACCTGATCAATCCATTTGACCGGAATGATTTCCAAACCACTCTTCACGTTGTCTGGAATTTCTTGCAGGTCTTTGGCGTTTTCTTCGGGGATCAACACGGTCTTGATGCCGCCGCGCAATGCAGCCAACAGCTTTTCCTTGAGTCCACCGATGGCCGTGACTTCACCCCGCAGCGTGATCTCACCTGTCATGGCCACGTCACCGCGCACCGGAATGCCCGTTAACGCCGACACAAAGGCCGTGGTCATCGCGGCACCGGCGCTCGGACCGTCTTTTGGTGTGGCGCCATCCGGCACGTGAATGTGAATGTCACGCTTTTCAAACATGTCGTCGCGAATGCCCAGCATGCGTGAACGGCTGCGCACCACCGTGCGGGCGGCTTCAACAGATTCTTTCATCACGTCACCCAGCGAGCCGGTGCGCGTGATCACGCCCTTGCCCGGCATGATGGCGGCTTCAATTGTCAGCAGGTCGCCACCAACTTCTGTCCAAGCCAAGCCGACCACTTGACCAATCTGGTTTTGCTCTTCCGCACGTCCGTAGCTGAACTTGCGCACGCCCAGAAAATCATTCAAATTGTCCGGTGTGACAAGCACTTTGGGCTGCATCGTTTTGAGCTGAATGCCCTTGACGGTCTTGCGGCAAATTTTCGACAATTCACGCTCAAGCGAACGCACGCCCGCTTCACGCGTGTAGTAACGCACGATGTCGCGCACCGCTGGCTCAGAGATGTCGAGTTCGCTTTCTTTGACGCCGTTGTTCTTCAATTGCTTTGGCAACAGATAACGCATGGCGATGCTGGTTTTTTCGTCTTCGGTGTAGCCCGAGAGGCGAATCACTTCCATCCGGTCCAACAAGGCCGATGGAATATTCATCGAGTTAGAGGTGGCGACAAACATCACGTCACTCAAGTCGAAGTCGACCTCAACGTAATGATCGCCGAAAGTGTGGTTTTGCTCCGGGTCCAACACTTCAAGCAAGGCACTCGAAGGGTCACCGCGGAAGTCAGTGCCAAGCTTGTCGATTTCGTCAAGCAAGAACAACGGATTGCGCGTACCAGCCTTGGTCAGGCTTTGCAGCACCTTGCCAGGCAAAGCGCCAATGTAGGTGCGGCGGTGACCACGAATCTCAGCTTCATCACGCATGCCGCCCAGCGCCATGCGCACGTATTTGCGGCCCGTGGCTTTGGCGATGGATTGGCCGAGCGATGTCTTGCCGACACCCGGTGGGCCGACCAAGCACAAAATCGGCGCCTTCAATTTATCAACGCGTTGCTGCACTGCGAGATACTCAACGATGCGGTCTTTCACTTTTTCCAAGCCAAAGTGATCTTCGTTCAGCACATCTTCAGCGTTTTTCAGATCGTGCTTGATCTTGGTTTTCTTGCTCCAAGGCAGTCCCGTCAACACATCAATGTAGGTGCGTACCACGGTCGCTTCAGCCGACATCGGTGACATGAGCTTGAGCTTTTTCAACTCGCTCTCAGCTTTCTTGCGGGCCTCTTGCGGCATTTTGGCCGCTTTAATTTTCTTTTCTATCTCATCAATGTCAGCACCGTCTTCGCCTTCGCCAAGTTCCTTCTGGATCGCTTTGACTTGTTCGTTCAGGTAAAAATCGCGTTGATTTTTTTCCATCTGGCGCTTCACGCGGCCACGGATTTTTTTGTCAACGTTAAGGATGTCGACCTCGCGCTCGACCTGCTCATAAAGATTTTCGAGGCGTGCTTTGATGTTGCTCAGATCAAGGATGACCTGCTTGGCGTCCAGCTTCAGCGGCAAGTGCGCAGCAATGGTGTCGGCCAAGCGGCCGGCATCGTCAATGCTGGAGATTGAAGTCAGGATCTCGGGCGGAATTTTCTTGTTGAGTTTGACGTAGTGGTCAAACTGCTGCATCACGGCACGGCGCAGCGCTTCAACTTCACTGGTCTTGTCGCCGGGCAAAGCCACTTCGGGCTCAACGGGCGTGACATTGCTGGTGAAGTGATGCTCGCCGTCCACAATCGAATTGACCTTGGCGCGTTGCTGGCCTTCGACCAGCACCTTGACCGTGCCATCTGGCAGTTTAAGCATTTGCAGAATGGTCGCCACGCAACCGACGTCAAACATGTCCTCAGCAGACGGCTCATCTTTGGCTGCGGCTTTTTGTGCCACCAGCATGATGCGGCGCTCCGACTCCATGGCGGACTCGAGCGCTTTGATGCTTTTGGGCCGACCGACAAACAGCGGAATGACCATGTGCGGGAAGACTACCACGTCGCGCAAAGGCAACAGCGGCAAATCAATCGGAAGCGGCGGCAATGAAGTTTGACCGGACATATAAACCTTTCACGTTAGCCGCCGGAGATGTTTCTCATCCGGCAGCAGGATACATCTGAAAGACTTGGGGCGTTAAGCCGACATTTCAAGCCTTTTTAGCGGCCTCACGGTAAACCAGCAAAGGCGGCTTGTTCTCATCAATGGTTGACTCGTCAACCACTACTTTTTCGACATTGCTGATGTTAGGCAGCTCGTACATGGTGTCAATCAGCGATTGCTCCAAGATCGAGCGAAGACCGCGCGCGCCGGTTTTGCGAGCCAGCGCCTTGCGGGCAATAGCTTTCAGCGCAGAGGGGCGAATCTCCAGCTCAACACCCTCCATCGACAGCAACTTGCTGAACTGCTTGGCGACAGCATTTTTGGGCTCCGTCAGAATCTTTACCAACGCATCTTCAGTCAGTTCGGCCAGCGTGGCGACGACTGGCATACGACCCACCAGTTCAGGAATCAAGCCGAACTTGATCAGATCTTCGGGCTCGACGTCCTTGAAGGCTTCGGTCAGGCTGCGGGTTTTCTTGCTTTTGACAGAGGCGCCAAAACCAATGCCCGAGGTTTCGGTTCGGCTTTCAATGACTTTTTCAAGCCCTGAAAAAGCACCGCCACAAATGAACAGAATATTGGTGGTATCGACCTGCAGGAAGTCCTGGTTCGGATGCTTGCGGCCCCCCTGTGGTGGCACGGACGCCATCGTGCCTTCAATCAGCTTGAGCAGCGCTTGCTGCACACCCTCGCCCGACACATCACGGGTGATCGACGGGTTGTCAGACTTGCGCGTGATCTTGTCGATCTCATCGATGTAAACGATGCCTTGCTGGGCACGCTCAACTTCATAGTTGCAGCTTTGCAGCAGTTTTTGAATGATGTTCTCAACGTCTTCACCAACGTAGCCGGCTTCCGTCAACGTAGTGGCGTCGGCCATCACAAACGGAACGTTCAGGGTGCGCGCCAATGTTTGTGCCAGCAAGGTTTTGCCAGATCCAGTAGGACCAACCAGCAGGATGTTGCTCTTGGTCAGCTCAACATCGTCCTTTTTGGCCTTGTCTTTGTGGCGCAGACGTTTGTAGTGGTTGTAAACCGCGACCGCCAAAATGCGTTTGGCCGGTTCTTGACCGATGACGTAACCGTCCAGCGTCGCCTTGATTTCGGCTGGCGTTGGCAAATCGCTGCGCGCATCCCCAGACTCGGTGCCAGCTGGCAACTCATCACGGATAATTTCATTACAGAGGTCAATGCATTCGTCGCAGACGAATACAGAAGGGCCAGCGATGAGCTTCTTCACTTCGTGCTGGCTTTTGCCACAGAAGGAGCAGTAAAGCGTTTTTTCGCTGGTGGTGCCTTTTTTCTCGGCCATTGCTGTTGCCTTTTCGCGTGTCCGTCGCCGGACTGTATCTTAAGAAATGTTATCCAATGATAACGAAACAAAAACGGCGTTTTCTGTTACAGAAAACGCCGTAGCAGAGCCTAGCGCAAGCTGCTTTTTTAAGGACGCTTGGCGATGACCTCATCGATCAATCCGTACTCTTTAGCGTCATCCGCAAACATGAAATAGTCACGCTCTGTATCGCGCTCAATGCGCTCAACTGTCTGCCCAGTGTTGCTCGCCAAAATACGATTCAACTGATCGCGGGTTTTCAGGATGTCGCGGGCGTGAATTTCAATGTCCGTCGCCTGGCCTTGTGCACCACCCGAAGGCTGGTGAATCATGACCCGTGAGTTTGGCAAAGAAAAACGCTTGCCCTTGGCACCCGCCGACAACAAAAACGCACCCATGCTGGCGGCCATGCCGACGCACAGCGTCGACACATCCGGCTTGATGAACTGCATGGTGTCGTAAATCGCCATACCGGCCGTGACCGAACCACCGGGTGAGTTGATATAGAACGAGATGTCTTTGTCTGGATTTTCGCTCTCCAGAAACAGCAGCTGTGCCACCACCAAGTTGGCCGTCTGGTCATTCACTGGACCGACCAGGAAAATCACGCGCTCTTTGAGCAGGCGTGAATAAATATCGTAAGAGCGTTCGCCGCGGCCCGACTGCTCAATGACCATCGGCACCATGCCGAGACCTTGCGCGCCTGTGTAGGAACCGCCGTAGCTGTAGTTTGCAACCATTGTGTTTTTCTCCAGAGATATTTGTACTGTACCTAAAATCAATCTGGGGCTTGTACCGTCAAGCACAAGCCCCAGATTCGACAAAGACTCGTGTCTCAGGTCAGTTTTGTGCCATCAACTCGTCGAATGAAATGGCTTTTTCGTTGATCTTGGCTTTGCCCAGCACGAAATCAGTGACGTTGTTTTCAATCACAACGGCTTCGACTTCGGCCATGCGGCTGTTGTCGCTCAGGTACCAACGCACCACGTCTTGCGGCTTTTCGTAGCTGCCAGCCAGCTCTTCGATGTGCGCCTTGAGCTGCTCAGGCTTGGCCTGCAACTCGTTGGTGCGAACCAATTCGGCCACCACCAGACCCAAACGCACACGCTTTTCAGCTTGTGGGCGGAAGATGTCATCAGGAATCGGCGCTTTGTCAGCGTCTTTGATACCGCGCTGCTTGAGGTCGGCACGGGCTGCTTCGATCATGCGATCGAGTTCAGCCTGCACGCTGGACTTTGGCAGGTCGAGTTCGGCATTGGCCAGCAAAGCGTCCATCACAGCGTTTTTGTTGCGTGCCAACAAGCGGAACTTGACTTCACGCTCGAGGTTCTTGCGGATGTCAGCGCGCAGAGCTTCAACCGTTTCGTCAGCGATACCAAGTGACTTGGCCAAGGCTTCGTTGATCTCTGGCAGGTGGGCGGCTTCGATCTTTTTGACCGTGACCATGAAGTCAGCCTGTTTGCCAGCCACATCTTTACCGTGGTAATCCTCAGGGAAGCTCAGCGGGAAGGTCTTGCTTTCGCCCGACTTCATGCCGCGCACAGCATCTTCAAATTCTTTCAGCATCTGGCCTTCGCCAACCAAGAACTGGAAGGCTTCGGCTTTCCCGCCTGGGAAGGTTTCACCCTCGATCTTGCCTTCAAAATCAATCGTCACGCGGTCGTTGTCTTGCGCTGCAACGTCCATCGCGCGCTGGGCAAACGTGCGGCGTTGTTTGCGCAGGATATCGAGCGTCTTGTCGATGGCCGCGTCGCTGACTTCAGCACTGACCTTAGCTACTTCGGCGCCTGCAAGATCAGCTATTTTGACGTCAGGATAGACTTCAAAAACCGCATCAAACAGCAAATCGCCTTCTGGCGCGCCTTCTTTTTCGCTGATACGCGGCTGACCGGCCACGCGCAGTTTGGCTTCATTGGCAGCAGCCGAAAAAGCCTCGCCCACCTTGTCATTCATGACTTCATAGTGAACCGAGTAACCGTAGCGCTGTGCCACGACATTCATCGGCACTTTGCCTGGACGAAAACCGTCCATCTTGACCGTGCGGGCCAAGCGCTTCAGGCGCACATCGACTTCGGATTGGATAGAGTTGACGGGCAGCGTCAACGTCATTTTGCGTTCCAGCTTTTCAAGCGTTTCTACAGTCACGGACATGAACTTCTCCTAATATCCAGCTTGGTAATGAGCAGTCAGCGCCTTGAAACAAGGCGGTGCTGCCCGTAAAGTGTGGTGCGGAGAGCCGGACTCGAACCGGCACATCCTTGCGGACGTCAGGACCTAAACCTGGTGCGTCTACCAATTTCGCCATCCCCGCGCCTGAACTAAAAACGGGAATCATCAGCCCTAGAGCTGGAAAATTCCCGTTTGAAATCGGCTAACTTTCTATTTTAGCCTGTAACCGGGGGCTTCCAGCCATCCCATCAAACAGATGCCGCAGTTTCGCGCTTGACGCGAAAACAAGCGGCATACATCGCAGGCAAAGCCAGCAGTGTCAGCACGGTAGCGACGATCAAGCCACCCATGATGGCAACCGCCATCGGGCCCCAGAAGACACTGCGAGACAACGGGATCATGGCCAGCACCGCAGCAGCGGCGGTGAGCACGATCGGGCGCAGTCGCCGCACCGCAGACTCAACAATCGCGTCCCAAGCTGGGACGCCACGGGCGCGGTCTTGCTCAATCTGATCAATCAAGATGACCGAGTTGCGTTGAATCATGCCCATCAGCGCAATCACACCCAGCAACGCCACAAAACCAAATGGCCGGCCCAGCAGCAGCAAAGCGCCCGCCACGCCAGCGATACCCAGAGGCCCAGTGATGAATACCAGCAGGGAGCGACTGAAACTCTGCAGCTGCAGCATCAGCAAAGTGAAGGTCAAAAATAGCATGATCGGAATGCCAGAAGCGATAGACGCCGAGCCCTTGCTGCTTTCTTCAACGGCCCCCGCCACTTCTATTCTGTAGCCGCCCAAACCTTGGCTCTGCCACTGGCGCTCTAAAACCTTGAGCGCTGGCAGCAGTTCCGCCGTCACGGTGGCACCTTGCATACCCTCGACAACATCACCCTGCACGGTGATGGCGTAGTCGCGGTTTTCGCGCCACATCACACCCGGCTCCCAGGCCAGCACCGGCTTGGCAATTTGCGTCAACGGGATCGATTTTCCAGAGGCTGTCGGAACATAAGCATTGCCCATGTCGCTGATAGCGTTGCGCTCTTCCAGCGGCTGACGCACCACAATGTCAATCAGCTTGTCGCCGTCCCTGTACTGACCAACAGCCGTGCCGCTCAACACCAGACGTGAGGCTTGAGCGATCGACTGGCTGCTAACCCCAAGCGCGCGCGCCTTGGCTTGATCCACATCGAGCCGCACCACTTTGACCGACTCATTCCAGTTGTCGTTGACGCCGCGCGTGTGGCTGTTTTCTCGCATCACCGCTTTGACTTCATCAGCACGCGCACGCAGCAACAAAGGGTCCACGCCGATAACCCGAAACTGCACTGGGTAAGGCACAGGCGGACCATTCGGCAACAACTTGACGCGGCCACGCACCTCTGGGAATTCAGTTGCCAGCAACGCCGGCAACTTGATCCGCAAAGACTCGCGCACCTTCAGGTCTTGTGGCACAACGATGAACTGCGTCACATTGGTTTGCGGAAAAACTTGGTCGAGCGGCAAGTAAAAACGCGGCACACCCGAGCCCACCCAAGCGCTCACAGTGCTCACGCCAATCTCTTGTATCAAACGCTGTTCGACCCGCTTGGTCGTCACTTCATTGGCTGCAAACGAGGTGCCCTCAGGGAACCAAATGTCGACCAAAATTTCGGGGCGACTTGAGTCTGGAAAGAACTGCTGCTGCACCTGGCTCATGCCGACAATGCCCAGTGCAAAGGTCAACACCGTGGCACCAATGGTCAGCCAGCGGTGCTCGACACACCAGTTCACAGCACGACGAAAGGTGTTGTAAAACGGCGTATCAAAATGCTCATACTGTGCGTCTTGCCCAACCACCACGGGCCGTGACTTGAGCAGCAAGGTGCCAAGGTAAGGCACGAAATACACCGACACGATCCAGCTCAACACCAGCGCGATCACGGTCACCGCAAAAATCGCAAAGGTGTATTCGCCCGTCACGGATTTGGCCAGACCAATCGGCAAGAAACCGACAGCGGTGATCAAGGTGCCGGTCAGCATCGGCATGGCCGTGACTTCATATGCAAAAGTAGCGGCACGCACTTTGTCGTAACCTTCCTCCATTTTTCGGACCATCATTTCGACCGCGATGATGGCGTCGTCCACTAGCAGACCGAGCGCGATGATGAGCGATCCCAGCGATATTTTGTGCAGCCCGATGTCCCAATAGTTCATGGCCAAAAACGTCAACGCCAACACCAGCGGAATCGTGATGCCGACCACCAGACCGGGCCGCATGTCGATGTAGTAGCGCCTCCACAGCGGCAGCGTGGCCGCATCTGCGCGCTTGTGCAAACCCAGGCTGACGAAACTGACCACCAACACGATCAACACCGCCTCAATAAGCACGCCCACAAACTCATTGACAGAGCTGATCACCGCCTTGGGTTGATCTTGAATTTGCACCAGCTTGACGCCAGCGGGTAAGCTGACGTCAAGGCTGCTACGCAATTGTTTGAGTGACTTCCCCAGCGCGATGATGTCGCCGCCCTTGGTCATCGACACGCCGAGCGCAATCACTTCTTTGCCTTGATGACGCACCTTGATGGCTGGCGGATCGATGTACCCGCGCTGGATGTCCGCGATGTCGCCGAGCCGAAGCTGATTGCCTGAGCTGCCCCGAATCGGCATCGCTTTAAGTTGCTCTACCGCTTCAAACTGCCCGCCCACACGTACCGGTAACGCGTCTAGCGGTGTTTGGACCGTCCCGGCAGACTCCACCGCATTTTGCTGGTTCATCTGCGCCAGCACTTGGTTCAGATCCAGGCCCAACTGAGTTTGCTTGCGCGACATCTCGACGTATATTTTTTCGTCCTGCACACCGAAAAGTTCAACCTTTGCCACGTTCGGCACGCGCAGCAATTGCTGACGCACATCATCGGCAACGGTCTTAACTTCAGCATAGCTAAAACCATCAGACTCCAACGCGTAAATGACGCCATACACGTCGCCAAAATCGTCGTTGAAAAATGGCCCCTGCACGCCCGCAGGCAAGGTGCCGCGCATGTCGCCAATTTTTTTCCGTACGGCATACCAAACGCCAGCTACCTCGCTGGCTTTGGAGGAATCCTTGATCTGGAAAATGATCTGTGATTCACCCGGCTTGGAGTAGCTGCGGATCTTGTCGGCATACGGCACTTCTTGCAGCGTACGCTCGATTTTGTCGGTGACCTGCTCTGCCATCTGCTGGGCGGTTGCCCCCGGCCAGTAGCTGCGCACCACCATCGCCCGAAAAGTGAAAGGCGGGTCTTCGTCTTGCCCCAGCTGAAAATAAGACGCTAACCCGAACACCATCAAAACCACCATCAAGTAGCGCGTGAGCGCCGGATGCTCTAGCGCCCAGCGCGACAAATTAAAAGATGTCATATCCTGCTCACTTGGCTGCGTGTGGTGGCTGGTACAACGTGACCTTTTGCCCGGCAGCCAATACGTGCACACCTGCGCTAACCACCTGCATGCCCGGCTCAAGACCTGCGGCCACCACAACCTCGTTGCCGTCTGCCGTGGTAATTTGCACGGCTTGCGAGCGCAGCGTCATGCTGGCTGGATCCAACACCCAAACCGCAGTGCCATGACCCTCTTGGCGCAAAGCCGACGTTGGCAGCTTGATGACTTGTTTGACCTGTGAACCAGCGCCGGCTGACGCAGCGCTAGCCACATTCACCGTGGCACCCAAAGCCGGCGCCGTCTGGTTTGCGTTCAAAGCCACTTTCACCTGAAAGGTCCGCGTGACCGGATCTGCACTGGCCGACACTTCGCGCACCACGCCACTCAACTCAGTGTTTTGGGGCCAAACTTTTACCCGCATTTTCTGACCCGGCTGCATCGCTGCCAAGCGGTCTTCCGGCACAGCAAACACAGCGTCCCGAGCGCCATCCGTGGCCATCCGAAAGACCGGCGTTCCGGCCGACACCACTTGACCCGCCTCGGCTTCAACCGCGGTGACAACGCCATCAGCGGTGGCCACCAGCATGGCATAGCCGACCTGGTTACTTTGCGTTGTCAACTGCGACTGCGCTTGTTCCAACTGCGCCTGGGCGGCTTTGAGCGTGGCCTCGCGCCGCTCCAACTCGGCTGCGCTGATGAAGCTTTGCTCGCGCAAGTCTTTGTAGCGCTTGAACTCCGCAACGGCCAAGTCTCGATTTGTCAAGGCGGCGGCGGTTTGAGACCGAGCGGCATCGACCGCCAGCTTGTAGTCTTGCGGGTCCAGCTGCGCCAGCACTTGGCCGGACTTGACGTGCTGGCCCAATTCAGCCTGCCGCGTGATGATCTTGCCGCCGACCCTGAAGGCCAAACGCGCCTCAACCCGCGCCCTGACCTCCCCGGCAAACTCGCTCTCTACCTGGAAAGTGTCCAGGCCCACGGTCAGCACCTTGACCGCGCGCACGGGTTCTTCGGTCGGTGGTGATTTTGAGCAAGCACTGAGAACAGCCGCAAGAGCCGCAAAAGCGGCAACAAAGATTATTTTTTTCATGTGGAGAGGGCTCGGGGCTGACTGTGCAAAATAGCTGGAACTCTTATTACTGACTGATCGGTTAGTAATCTAAAAGAAGCCGCCCACATTGTCAAGCGAGAATCGGGCCATGAATGGTGTTGAGCATTACGAAAATTTCCCTGTGGCTTCATGGCTGTGTCCGGCTCAGTTTCGGCCGCCTATTGCCGCCATATACCACTTCGCGCGTACCGCAGACGACATCGCCGACGAAGGCAACGCCAGCCCAGCCGAAAGATTGACCGAATTGGCAGCTTACCGGGATGAACTGAGCGCAGTCATTCAAGGGAAAAACGGCTCAAACCGTTGGCCTAGCGTCTATGCTGCACTTGGCCCGATGCTGCAGCAGTGGCAATTACCGTTGCCCCTGCTCACCGACCTGCTCAGTGCGTTCGAGCAAGACATCTTTAAAACACGCTACGCCGACCAAGCCGAGTTGCTGGACTATTGCCGCCGCTCGGCCAACCCGATTGGGCGTCTGTTACTACACCTTTACGGCGTGCAAGAACCCGAAGCCTTGGTGCAAAGCGACTGCATTTGCACAGCGCTTCAACTGGTCAACTTTTGGCAAGACTTGAGTGAGGACATACCGCGTGGTCGCATTTACTTGCCCACCGACATGCAAGCCAAGCATGGTGTGAGCGAAGCCGAACTGCTAAGCCAGCAACTCTCAAACAACACCCGCGCGCTGGTGGTCGACAGCGTCAACTGGGCACGCGAACTCATGCGGCAAGGCGCACCACTGGTCAAAAAAGTCCCGGGCCGAGCCGGCTGGGAGCTGCGGATGGTGGTGCAAGGCGGCTTGCGAATTGCCGAGCGCATTGAACAGCTGGACTTTGCCACGCTGCAGAAGCGACCCGTCATTGGCAAACGCGATGCGCTGGTGATGGCTTGGCGCGCTATCTGGATGTAGTCAACATCGAGCCGGAGCCGCCCCACGGTTGCGGCGACAATCTCAGCATGAATCCAGAGCAGTACGTCCAGCAAAAAGCCGCCGCATCCGGCAGCAGCTTTTATTACGCCTTCCTCTTTTTGCCAAAAGAGCGGCGCGCCGCCATCACCGCTTTTTATGCGTTTTGCCGTGAAGTCGATGACGTGGTCGACGAAGTCACCGACCCCGGCGTGGCCGGCACCAAGCTCGCCTGGTGGCAATCCGAGGTCACCAAAGCCTTTGCGGGCAACCCATCGCACCCGGTCATGAAAGCCCTGATGCCCTGCGCCGCCAAATACGGCATCGAAGCGCGGCACTTGCTCGCCGTCATCGAAGGCTGCCAGATGGACTTGGCGCAAAACCGCTTCCTCGACTACACCGCCCTGAAGCACTATTGCCACTTGGTGGCCGGCGAGGTCGGCGAAGTCGCGGCCCGTATTTTTGGGCAGACAGAGGCCAGCACCACCGCCTATGCACACAAGCTCGGGCTGGCGTTTCAGCTCACCAACATCATTCGCGATGTCGGCGAAGACGCCCTGCGCGGCCGCATTTACCTGCCCATGAGTGAGTTGCAGCAGTTCGATGTCAAAGCCCATGAAATCCTGAATCGCCAATATTCCGAACGCTTCACCGCGCTGATGGCGTTCCAAACCCAACGCGCCCTAGCCCTCTACGACGAGGCGCTGGCCCTGCTACCCGCCGCAGACCGACGCGCCCAAAAACCCGGCCTCATGATGGCCAGCATTTACCGCACCTTGCTGCGCGAGATCCAAACCGATGGCTACCAAGTACTCCACCAACGCGTCAGCCTGACGCCACTGCGCAAGCTTTGGCTGGCCTGGAAAACCCAGGCCTTTGGCACCATGTCTTGAGGTTAAAGACATGAAAGTCGCCGTTGTCGGAGCCGGCTGGGCGGGTTGCGCTGCAGCCGTCAAGGCCACCCAACTAGGGCACGACGTCACGCTGTTTGAAAGTGCGCGCATCCCCGGCGGCAGGGCCCGACGCGTTGAAACCACCTTAGCCGGCGAACCTCTGCAGATCGACAACGGCCAACACATCTTGATCGGCGCTTATGCCGAGACCTTGCGCCTGATGACCGCGCTGGGCGTTGACACCGACGCCAACTTGATGCGCATACCGCTGCGCTTGGAATTTCCAAACGGAGATGGTCTGAATTTACCGGCATGGCGCGGGCCTGCAGCCGTGCAAGCGCTCATTGGCATTCTGGGCGCGCGCGGCTGGGCCTGGCAAGACAAATGGTCGCTGCTCCAACTCGCCCGACGCTGGCAGGCTGGCGGTTTTGAATGCCCTGCCCACATGTCGGTTGCAACGCTGTGCAGCGGCCTGTCGCCACGTGCCATGACGGGGCTGATTGAGCCGCTCTGCGTGTCAGCCTTGAACACCCCGGCCGAGCGCGCCAGTGCACAGGTTTTCCTCCGAGTCATGCAAGACGCTCTGTTCAGCCATGCCGGCGCCTCAGACCTGCTGCTGCCGCACACAGACCTCAGCGCACTGCTGCCCGACGCGGCTTTGAGATGGCTTACGAATCACGGTCCAGCCCCGCGGCTCGGCGTGCGCATCGACGCACTGACGCTCGGCTCTGGAGGCTGGCGCCTCAACGTCCGAGGCGGCGACGTACGCGGCAGCGCAGAAACATTTGATGCAGTGATACTCGCCTGCCCACCAACAGAGGCGGCGCGGCTGACTGAAACGGTGACGATGCCTGCGACTTTCAAAGCGGAAACTAGCCGCTGGATCGCACTCGCCAACAGCCTGCAATTCGAAGCTCTGGCAACGGTCTATGCGCAAGTGATTCACGCAACCATGAACGCAACGACATCCAGCTTGTCTCAGCCGATGTTGGCTTTGCCAACCAGCCCCAAAGAACCCGCCCAGTTTGTCTTTGACCGTGGCCAACTCGGCGGTCCGACCGGGCTGCTAGCCTTCGTGGTCAGTGCCAGCCAAGGCGACACCGCGCAGATCAGCGCACAGGTGCTGGCGCAAGGTCAGCGCCAGTTGGGTCTGCCACTTGAACTGGTACACACCATCATCGAAAAACGCGCCACCTTTGCCTGCACGCCCAATTTACAACGCCCGGGTGCGCAGATTGCCCAGGGCTTGCTAGCTTGCGGCGACTACATCTCAGGGCCGTACCCGGCAACGCTGGAAGGCGCCGTGCGCTCGGGTCTGCAAGCGGCCAAATTGCTAGGCTGAATTCAAGCTTAGCTGGTTGTCACGGTCCGGGCCAAGGCACGCACCTGCTGCTGAGCAGGACGCTTCAGGCAACGCTCCAACCATTCGACGGTGCACGGATAAGCCGCCAGCATCTCGCGCGCTGAACGAACCCACGCCAAAATCGACGCTACGGCAATGTCAGCCACGGTGAATCGCTTGCCCGCCAAGTACGGGCGGGGCGCGGGACCTGTACCGCTTAAATGCTGCTCCAGCACCGCCAAGGGCACCATCATCCGGCGTGTCGCTTCTTCAGCCAACAGTGGCTTGCGCTTGTCTACGGGCATGGCGACGGTGTGCATCAACACCGTCAGCGCATCTTTTTCACACTCGGTTACCGACCAAAAAGTCCAACGCAAAATATCGGCCAACTCAGCCGGGTTTTGAGCCGCCAAGCTGCTGCCATCTGCAGCCTTGAAACGTTCCGCCAGATACAAGGTGCAGGCCATGGACTCCCAGACCAGCACGCCGTTGTCATCAATTGCCGGAATATGACCGTTCGGGTTGATCGCCAGAAACTCCGGCGTGCGCGTCGCACCGCCTTGGTAAGGCAACGGCACATGCTCGTAATCCAAACCAAGCTCATGGGCTACCCAGAGCGGGCGCGAGGCGCGTGAGGCGGCAATACCGTAAATCTTCAAGGTCATGTTGTCTCGCTTTAAAAATCAAACTGAAGCAAAAATAATCATCGAAACTGGAGCGTTAAACAGTGCCGTCAGAACAGTGCCGTCAGTTCGATCAGGCTGGTCACCGTTTCATGCGGCTCGGTCTCGTGCGTCCAAAGGTGGTCTTCACGGTTCACCCAAACCGTTTGCATGCCGCAGGCCAGAGCGCCCAACACGTCCAACGCGGCATCGTCGCCAATGTGCAGGACTTCTTCAGGCAAAACACCGGCTGCAGACGCCGCCGCCTTGAAAATGCGCGGGTCGGGCTTGCCAACGCCAAAACCCTGCGCGCTGATGCTGTCTTTAAAGTAAGCGCTCAGCCCAACCCGGGCCAAGTCGGCATTGCCATTCGACAACGCCACCAATGGAAAGCGTGCCGACAAAAACGCCAGCCCGGCGTGCGTGTCGTCAAACATCGTGACCTGCTGACGCGCGTCGAAAAACACCTCAAAAGCGGGCTCGGCCAGCGCCGTGTTTTCGTCAGATCGGCCCAGCGCAAGACGGATCGATTCCAGCCGCAGCGAACTGAGTTGATGGTGCAAATCAGGCCGGGCCGCCATCACGTCATGCCGCAAGGCCAGCCGCGCAGCGGGGTCGGCAAACAGCGCCGAGGTTCGCGGCGCATGACCTCGCAGCCAGTCTTGCAGCGCCGTCTCCGCGCGAGCAATGGTCGGCCAGATCGGCCACAAGGTGTCGTCGAGGTCCAGGGTGATCGCCCTGATTTTTTGGATATCAAGCATAGGTAAGGGAGAATATCCTACATGCGCTTTTCAAACGAACCCTCCTTCAGCCACGGCACCGTGCCGGCCCTTGGCGCCACCACTGCCGTCTTGTATTGCAACCTCGGTACACCCGACGCGCCCACCGCACCCGCCGTGCGGCGTTACCTCGCCGAATTTTTGAGCGATCAGCGCGTCGTCGAAATCCCGAAACCGATTTGGTGGCTGATCTTGCACGGCATCATCTTGCGCATCCGGCCGAAAAAATCTGCAGCCAAATACGCTAGCATCTGGACCGCCGAAGGCTCCCCTCTGAAAATCTGGACCGACAAGCAAGCCCAATTGCTAGGCGCGGCCTTGAAGGCGCGTGGCCACCACGTGGCGGTGCGCTACGCCATGCGCTACGGCAACCCGTCGATGGCCTCGCAACTCGAAGAACTCAAAGAACTCGGCATCACCCGTGTGCTGATCGTGCCGGCGTATCCGCAATACAGCGCCACCACCACAGCCAGCGTGTTTGACGCGGTTTACACCTGGGCCGCCAAGGTACGGCGCTTGCCCGAGTTTCGTTTTTTGAACCACTACCACGACGACGCGGGCTACATTTCAGCGCTCGCCAGCAAGGTGCGGGCGCACTGGGACACGCACGGTCAAGCCGACCAATTGGTGTTCAGTTTTCATGGCGTGCCACAACGCACCTTAGAGCTCGGTGATCCGTACCACTGCGAGTGCTACAAAACCGCACGCCTGCTGGGCGAAGCCTTGGGCCTTACCAAAGACCGCTACAAAGTGACTTTTCAATCGCGCTTTGGCAAAGCCAAATGGCTGCAACCCTACACCGAGCCAACGCTGATCGCCATGGCCCAGTCAGGCGTCAAACGGGTCGACGTGATGTGCCCCGGCTTCACCGGCGATTGTCTAGAGACGCTCGAAGAAATGAACGATGAAGCACGCGAAGCCTTCATGCACGCAGGCGGCGAAACCTTCCACTACATCAGCTGCTTGAACGACAGCCCTGAATGGGCTGACGCCCTGGCCAGCATTTGCGAAGAGCACTTGAGCGGCTGGCCAACGCAGGAAGCACCCGATGTGTCAGCGCTGGCGCAAAGCCGCGTTGAAGCTATTGGGCTGGGGGCGAAAGTCTGAAGCCGCTCAAGCCAACTTAGACGCAGTCAACCGCTTTGCCAAACGCGGCAACACCAGCACGGCCAGCACCACGCCGACCAGCGCCAGCGACATCGGGCGCTGAAGAAAGACCATGGCACTGCCCTCGCCGATCGACATGGCGTTGCGCAGCTGGGCTTCGGCCAGCGGGCCCAAGATCATGCCAACCACCACGGGCGCGGTCGGAAAATCAAAGCGCCGCATCACAACACCCAGCAGGCCAATGGCGTAGAGCAAGAACAGATCAAACGCGCTTTGCCGCATGCCGTAGACACCGACCGTCGCAAAAATCAAAATGCCGGCGTACAGGTAGGGCTTGGGGATTTTGAGCAGCTTGACCCAGAGGCCAACCATGGGCAAGTTGAGCACCAACAGCATCACGTTGCCGATGTAGAGCGAAGCGATCAAGGCCCAGACCAGCGACGATGACGAGGTGAACAGCTGCGGGCCGGGTTGAATGCCGTAGTTCTGAAACGCCCCCAGCAAGATGGCTGTGGTGTTGGAGGTTGGAATGCCCAGCGTGAGCAGCGGAATCATGGCGGCGGTGACGGTGGCGTTGTTGGCCGCCTCGGGGCCGGCCACGCCTTCAATCGCACCTTGGTTGCCAAACTCGTCTTTGACATCGGCCTTGGCGAGTTTCTTTTCCGTGGCGTAACTCAGGAAGGTCGGGATCTCCGTGCCGCCCGCCGGGATGCAACCAAATGGCGCGCCAATGGCGGTGCCGCGCAGCCATGCCGGCCATGACCGGCGCCAGTCTCTAGCCGTCATGTGGACCTTGCTCAACTTGTTTTGCTCTTCGACCACGCGGCCTTCGTAGAGCACGGCGTAGAGTGCTTCAGCCACCGCAAACAGCCCGACCGCCACCAACACGATTTCAATGCCGTCGAGCAGCTCCGGCACACCGCCGGTGTAGCGCGCTTGGCCAGAGATTTGGTCCATGCCAATCAGGCCAGCGGCCAAGCCAACGAACAGCGCCGTCATGCCGCGCACCGTGCTTTTGCCGAGCACCGCGCTGACGGTGGTGAAGGCCAGCAGCATCAGCATGAAGTACTCAGGCGGGCCGAGTTTAACGGCGTACTCAGCCACCACGGGCGCGAACAACGTCACCAGCACGGTGGCGATGGTGCCGGCGACAAACGAGCCGACGGCAGCCGTGGCCAACGCAGCGCCAGCGCGCCCGCTCTTGGCCATCTTGTTGCCCTCCATCGCCGTCACCATGCTGGCGGTTTCTCCCGGCGTGTTAAGCAAGATCGAGGTGGTTGAACCGCCATACATGGCGCCGTAATAAATGCCGGCAAAAAAGATCATCGAGGCCGTGGCTTCGACCTTGGCCGTGATTGGCAACAGCATGGCCACCGCGACCGCCGGGCCAATACCCGGCAACACGCCAATGGCGGTGCCCAGCGCACAGCCGACAAAACACCACAGCAGGTTGACCGGTGTGGCCGCAGTGGCAAAGCCCTGCATCAGTTGATTGAAAATATCCATAACAGTGCTCAGAGCCAGCCGGTGCCGGTGATACCCGGCAGATTGATAGCGAGGAATTTAGTGAAGGTCCAGTAGACCGGCGCAGCAATCGCCAAGCCAATCAGGATGTCCTTGAGCCACATCACCGGGCGACGGTCCATGTCGCCTTGAGCGCCGCGCAGGCCCTGCACCGCCAGCACAAAACACAGGGTGCAACTGAAGATAAAACCGATGGTGGTGATGAGAGCCGCGTTGGCCAACAAGCCGGCCGAGACCCAGACGAATCCGGGCCAATAGGCTTTGGCTGCGCCAGGTGCATCATCGAGCGCCCGAAAACCGCCAGTGCGCGACTCAAAGAGCATGAAGCCGCCGCACAACAGCAGCGCCAGCGCCACCAGCCAAGGCAAAAAGTTCGGCCCGACGCCGCCATAACCCGCTTCAGACGAGATACTCAATGCGCCAGTGGCCAAGCCCAGCGCCAACAAAATGACACCGATGCCGATGACGGTCTGGAAGGGCGAAACGGCTGGGGAAGTTTGTGCAGTCATCGCAAACATCACTCAATATAAAAAATCAAACAAACTGCCCGGTGTCTTACGAGCACCGGGCAGCATTACGAATGCATCAAGCTTTCGCAGGCTCAGATCATTCCGGACTTGACCATCGTCGCGCGCAGGCTGGCGAAGTCATCGTCGACAAACTTCTCGAAAGCCGGGCCTGACAGCACCGCAGCCGTCCAGCTGTTTTTCTCTGAGGCCTCAGCCCAAGACTTGGTCTTGACGGCTTTCAGCACCAGCTCTGTCAATGCTTGCCGCTGCGCTGGCGTGATGCCAGGCGCGCCATAAACGCCGCGCCAATTGCCGATCACCACATTGATGCCCTGCTCCTTGAGCGTCGGGACCGCCACGCCTTTGAGGCGGCTGTCCGACGTCACGGCCAGCGCTTTCATCTTGCCAGTGTTGATGTATTCAGCAAACTCGCTGTAGCCGCTCCCGCCAATGGTGACGTTGCCGCCAAGAATAGCGGCCGTCGCTTCGCCACCGCCCCGGAAAGCCACGTAGTTGATCTTCGATGGGTCAACACCGACTTCACGGGCAATCATGGCCGCCGCAATGTGCTCAGTGGAACCACGTGAACCGCCGCCCCACTTGACGCTGCCCGGATCTTTCTTGAGCTGTGCAATGACGTCTGCCATCGACTTGAATGGCGAATTGGGCGGGAGTACAAACACGTTGTACTCGCTGGTCAGGCGCGCAATCGGCGTCGCCTGAGACAAGTTGACGGCCGGCTTGCTGGTGATCTGTCCGCCAAGCATGACGGCGCCCATGACCATCAGCGCGTTGGCATCGCCTTTGCTGCCGTTGACAAACTGGGCCAGACCCAGTGCACCGGCGGCTCCACCCCGGTTATCAAAGATCACGGTGGCAGCGGCACCAGCGTCCACCAAGGCCTTGCCCAGCGCGCGACCGGTGGTGTCCCATCCGCCACCAGGGTTGGCGGGAATCATCATTTTGATATTGGCGGCGGCGAAGGCCGACAACGGAAGCGCACCCGTAGCGGCCAATGCGGCCAGGGATTTCAAGAACAAGTCACGACGCATAGTAAGTCTCCTCTTCGGTGAATTTTATAGGGGGCTTAGCATCATGCCCCCATTTGTGATGCTCCGGCGCCTAAATGCTATCTAAAAGTACTCTTTCTACAAACGCCGCTGATTCGTAAATAATGCGTCATGGAAAAAATGCGCATCGACAAATGGCTGTGGGCTGCCCGCTTTTACAAAACCCGCACCCTGGCGGCCGAAGAGATCGACAAAGGCCGGATTCAGATCAACGGCCAAGATGTCAAACCAGCTCGCGACGTCAAGGCGGGCGACACGCTGACCCTGCGCCAAGGACCGGTGTTGCGGACTGTGATCGTCAAAGGCTTGAGCATGCAACGCGGGGCCGCACCTGTGGCACAACTGCTTTACGAAGAAACCTCAGAAAGCGTCACTAACCGACAACAGGCGACTGAACAGCGCAAGCTCAATAACGAGCCCGCAGACAGCATTGAGCACGGCCGCCCAACCAAACGCGACCGCCGCAGCATAGACAAAAACTGGGGTGATCGCTGGAGCGCGGCCATCGATTGAACGCAGCGGTTTAAACCACCATCGGTGTGGCAGCACCATCCATCGTCAAGTTCACGCCCGTCACGTAACTGGCACAAGGGGACGCCAAAAACAGCACCGCGTTGGCAATTTCTTCAGGCTGCGCCAGTCGCCCTAAAGGCACCTTTTGTGCGGCCTGTTGCAGAGCCTCGTCAACAGAAATACCACTGAGTTTGGCGGCGGTGACGAGGCCGGTTTTCAGCCTGTCTGTGAATGTGGAACCCGGATTCACAGCGTTGATGCGAACCCCTTTTGGGCCATAAGCCGCAGCCAGTCCGGCGCTGATCAACATCAAAGCAGCATTGGCCGCACCACCCGGCAAATGATAGGGACTCGCCACCTTGCCGCCGGCACCCACGATGTTGATGATGGCGCCCTGCCCACGCTGGCCCATTTTTTTGACTACCAGATCAATCATGTGTACATAGGTGAAGAACTTGGCGTCCATGGCGTCGCGCCAAGCTTGCGCATTCAACTCGTCTGGCACGGTTCGCTGTGCTGCGCCGGCAGAGTTAACCAACACATCAACGGCCCCATGCAAAGCCTCCGCCTGCATCAAAGCACGTTCAGCCTCAGCCGGTGCTTTGAGGTCAGCCGCGAATAGCCCGATTCGGCCCTTGGCCTGTGGCTGGTCCAACAGCAACGCCGCCAATGCCGTGTCCAGATTGCTGGAACTCCTGGACACCAAACTGACATTTGCGCCCTCGCGCAAAAATCCTTGCGCACAGGCCAAGCCAATCCCTTTGCTACCGCCAGTGATGAGCACGTGTTGTCCGGAGAGTTTTAAATCCATGGTGTGTCCTGTTTAAAAAGTGTTGAGCGGCAAATCGAGTTACCGAAGCCGCGGTATTTGTCAACCCGAAAACTTATCCCTCAGTTCAGCCACATAAGCCGGCGCCGGATGCAGCTTCATGCTGGTTCCGGCCTTGGCCACTTGGCCAGGCACATCGTGGCCCACAATCGCTGGCATTTCACGTGCTACTTGCAGCAAACGCTCTAGCGCCATGCCGGTGTCATAGCCCATGGCGTCAAGCATGTGAACCGCGTCTTCGCTGCAGACATTGCCACTGGCACCGGGTGCATACGGACAGCCACCGAGTCCGCCCAGCGAACCGTCAAAACGCTCAATACCGCCCTGCACTGCTGCCAAGATATTGGCCAGCCCCATACCGCGCGTGTTGTGAAAATGCAAAGTGAGTTGCTGCGTCAGCTTGGCTTGCAAAGCGTCCACCAAGCGGCTCACCTGCCCCGGATGCGCCATGCCCGTGGTGTCACAAATGGTCAACCCACGCACACCCAGATCTGCAAAGCGCTGCGCCAACTGCAGCACTTCTTGCTGCGTCACCTCGCCCTCCATCGGGCAGCCAAAGGCGCAGGACAAAGACACGTTGATGGGAGTCTGGCCGTCAACCCGTTTGATGACTTCCGTCAGCGCTGCAAAGCTGTGTTCGCGGGGCATGCGCAAGTTAGCCAAGTTGTGCGTCTCAGACACCGACATCACCAGATTGAGTTCGTCGGCACGCGACTCCAGCGCCCGCTCTGCGCCGCGTAAGTTCGGCACCAGCACGGTGTATTCAACACCCGACGCGCGCTGAATGCGGCCCATCACTTCTTCGGCATCACGCAACATCGGAATCGCCTTGGGCGAGGTGAAAGAAGTCACCTCGATCTTGGCGTAGCCGCACTCGCTCAGCGCATCGATCAGTGCAATTTTGCTGTCGGTCGGCACAAATTCAGGCTCGATTTGAAAGCCATCGCGGGTCGACACTTCGTTGAAATAAAGTCGTTTCATTTTTCAATTCCTTCAACAATGCCGCGGTCATACAAGGCTTGTATTTGTGCTGTGGTCAAACCCACTTCACGCAAGACAGCCAGGGTATCTTGCCCGACGTTGGGCGCGTTGCGGCGGTGCGAGCCCGGCGTGCGTGAGAGCTTGGGCACAATGCCGGGCACAGCCAGTGTGCTGCCGTCGTCCATCTGCACCTGCTGGATCATGCCGCGGGCTTGGTAATGCGGGTCGGCGGCAATGTCTGCCACGGTGTAAATTTTACCGGCTGGCACCGAGGCCGCGTCAAGCGCCGCGAGAACTTCATCGACGCTGTGCGCCGCCGTCCACAACCCAATGGCAGCGTCCAGTTCCGCCACGCGGAGAACTCGCCCGGTGTTGTCGGCAAGCGCAGGGTCTGCGCCCAGATCAGCGCGGTCAATCACCGTCATCAGCCGCTTGAAAATGCTGTCGCCATTGCCGGCGACCAGGGCATAAGCGCCGTCCTTGCACAGGTAAGCGTTGCTGGGCGCAATGCCGGGTAAGGCGCTACCGGCAGGCCCACGCACCGCGCCAAACGCGCTGTACTCGGGCAGCAGGCTTTCCATGCAATTGAAGACCGCCTCATACAGCGCAACGTCGATGACTTGACCTTCGCCGGTCTTGGCGCGGTGCTGCAGCGCCACCAAAATACCGATCACGCCATGCAGCGCCGCCAGCGTGTCACCAATGCTGACGCCGACGCGTACCGGCACGTGGTCGGGCTCAGCCGTCAAGTGGCGCAGGCCGCCCATAGCCTCGGCGACCACGCCAAAACCGGGGCGGTCGCGGTAGGGACCGGTTTGGCCGTAGCCGCTGATGCGCAGCATGATCAGGCCGGGGTTGAGTTGGTGCAAATCGTCAGGGCCGAGGCCCCAAGCTTCCATCGCACCCGGTCGAAAATTCTCGATCACCACATCGCACTCAGCCGCCAGATAGCGAACAATGTCCTGCGCCTCAGGCTGCCGCAAGTCAAGCGCGACCGAGCGTTTATTGCGCGACTGCACCTGCCACCAGACGGAGGTGCCGTCTTTCAGCAAGCGCCATTTGCGCAGCGGATCGCCGGTGCCTAGAGTTTCAATCTTGATAATGTCGGCACCGAAGTCCGCCAGTGTCTTGGCGGCGAAAGGGCCGGCGATCAACTGGCCGAGTTCGAGGACTTTGAGGCCACTCAGGGCCGCGGTGCCGAGGGTGTTGGGTGATGTAGGAATGGACATCGAAGGAGTGTGCCCCGTGCCGGCTACCGCTGTCTATTGCTTCTTGCTGCGTGGAGCTTTCGCTTTTGGCGAAGCCTTGAAACGCTCAGGCCCGACATCGGCCAGAAAGCTGACGAAATCCAGAATCCCCGCATCCGCTTCGCCCGCCCGCGTTGCGACCATCATCCGGCGCCGCGCCCAAGCATCAGCCAGAGGCCGGCTGACGAGCTTCATGGACTGCATGATCGGCAAGGCCGCCGCTTTGGGCAAGATGGCAATGCCAAGCCCTGATGCCACCAAATGGCAAACCGCGTCGAAGCTGCGCACCTGCATGCGCAGCTTCAAAGGCATGCCGGCGGCTTGAGCCGTTTGCTGCTGCCGCGTCAACATGGCCGCACCGGTGTTCAGGCCGATGTAGTCTTCAGCCAAGGTGTCCACAAAGCCGATCGGACTGCGCGCCGACGCCAAGCGATGCCGCGCTGGCAGCACCAGCACCAACTCGTCGTGTGCAAACAGCTGCAAATCGAGGCCCTCGGCGTCCGGGCCTTCCACCCAAATACCGACGTCCGCACGGCCGTCGCGCAACGAAGCGACCACCACCTTCGACACTTGCTCCTCAAGATCAATCCGAACTTGCGGCTTGGCGGCGTTGTAGGTGGCGAGCAGCGGTGGCAAAAACTGGCTGATGGCGGCGGTGCTGGCCCACATGCGAATATGACACGCCACACCTTGCTGCAAGTCGCTCAGTTCAGCGCCCAACAAGCCCATTTGCTGGAGCAAGACGAGCCCATGTTTGGCAAATATTTTGCCGGCGGGTGTGGCTGTCAAGCCGCGTGCATGGCGCTCAAACAAGGGCCCACCCAACGCGGTTTCGAGGTCACGAATGCGCCGGCTCGCTGCGGCCAAAGCCAAATGCGAGTCACGCGCCGCGGCGGTCAGGCTGCCGGTGCGGGCGCAGGCCACCGCCAGTTGGATCGACACCATGTCGAAGCGGGCTAAGTTGTAGGGATGGGTTGTCACAAAATCTCAGTTTTGGGCATTATCCCAGCGGTCATACAGGTTTCTATCGGAACTGCCCTGATACGATCAGCGCCACCTATATGACTCTTAATGACTCTCCCAAAATCTCCATGCTAAGACGCCAACTCATGGCCGCAGCAGGTTGCTGTGCGCTGGCGCCCAGCCTGTCACTGAGCGCCAGTTTTCCATCCAAGCCCATCAAAGTCATCGTTCCTTTTCCTGCCGGCGGCGGAACCGATGTTCTGGCCAGATCTATCGGCCAGCGAATGAGCGCCTTGCTTGGCCAGCCCGTGATCGTGGACAACAAGCCCGGGGCCAACGGTGTCATTGGGGCCGATGCGATTGCCAAGTCTGAAGCAGATGGTCACAACCTGCTGCTGACCATTGCATCCCACGCCATCGCACCGGCCATCTACAAAAAATTACCCTACAACACCGATTCAGATTTCGTCTGCGTCTCGCTGATTGCCAAATACCCCTATCTCCTCACGGTGCCGGCGAGTTTGCCCGTCAACACGTTTCAGGAATTCATAGCCTACGTCAAGGCGCATCCGGGGAAGTTGAGCTACGCATCGTCTGGCACTGGCAGCGGACCCCACCTTGGCATGGAGCTTCTCAACACCCTGACAGGCATGGATTTGATGCACGTGCCCTACAAAGGCGCGGCGCCCGCTAATAACGACCTCGCCGGTGGCCAAGTGCACGCCATGCTCAACAACCTGCTCGCGGCAGCACCGATGATTCGGTCCAACAGAATCAAAGTACTGGCGGTCACAAGTGCCCACCGATCGAAAGCGTTGCCAGCTGTGCCTTCGGTGTCCGAGTCGGGATATCCGAGCTACGAGGTGGACGGTTGGTATGGTCTGTTTGCGCCAGCCAAAACGCCCGACACCGCCGTAGCGCTGCTGGCGGACTCGGTTGCCAAGGCGCTCAAAGTACCCGAGGTCTTGACCCGATTGAGTGGCGACGGAGCCATTCCAGTCGGTAGCAGTCCCAAAGAGTTCTCCGATTTTTTCAAAGCCGAAAAAGTCAAATGGGCCGCCGTGGCCCACAAAGCAAACGTCACGATTGATTGAGATGCCCTATTTTTCAAGCGCGCAGGGACTGCGAATCCACTACCAGATTGACGATTTCACGGATCCATGGCTTGATCGTCCGTATTTGATCCTCCAGCACGGCAACGGACGCAGCGGAGATTTTTGGTACCGCTGGATTCCGACGCTGGCGACACACTTCAAAGTCATCCGGCCGGACATGCGGGGGGTTGGCCGATCAGACGCGGTGACCGATGTGAACGGTCAGATCTCGCTGAATGCCTGTGTCGAGGACTTGGTCGGCCTGATCGACAGCCTGACGGACCAGCCGGTGTTTTTCTGCGGAGAATCCATGGGCGGCATATTGGGAATCCTATTGGCGGCCCTGTACCCCGCGAAGGTCCGGGCGTTAGCGTTGGTGGCCACACCGGCGTTCATCAACGAGACCATGAAATCCCGCTACGCACTTGGCCACTCATCCAGGTTAGAGGCGATGCGGGCCATGGGCATCGAAAAATGGGTGCGAGAGACCAGCGTGCTGACGAGATTCCCACCCGACTGCGATCCAGCCCTGATTGACTGGTACGTCAAAGAATTCGCCAAAGGCGTGCCCGAGGTACTGGTCCGCTATGCGGAGCTGGTCAGCTCCGCCAGCGCTGTTGACTATCTGCCGAAAATTAAATGCCCGACTTTGGCGCTGTTCCCCAAAAATGGACAGATCACGGATGACGCACAGGTTAATTTGTTTCGCCAACACCTGAACAAGGTTGACGTGCGTTACGTTGACAGTGAGTTCCACATGATCCACCTGACGCATGCGCTCGAATGTGCAGCAGCCATTCAAGAATTTTTAGGGCAAGCTGAGTTGGCTGCCTGAGCACCCACTTGAGACCCGATGTCCGACGCCATGAGTCCTTCAGCCCCGTGCCCGATCCACTTGGAGCACGTGCGTTTGCTGCGCGGTACGACGACCGTCTTTGACGACTTGACGCTGCGGCTGAATGAGTCACGCATCGGTTTGATTGGTGACAACGGCGCGGGCAAAAGCAGCCTCTTCAGGGTGATTTGCGGTTTGGACAAACTACAGTCTGGCAGAGTCTCCGTCTGGGGCTACGACGCACAGAGCAGGCCCGCCGAGCGCGTTGGATTGATCGGCATGATGTTCCAGAATCCGGACGATCAAATCATTTTTCCAACCGTTGAAGAAGAACTTGCGTTGAGCCTCAGTCCGAACGGGTTGCCCCGCAAGGTGAATTGCCAACAAGCCAGAGCAGTGCTGACAGCACGCGGTTTGGGTGACTGGGCTGAACGGGCCATTGGCAGTCTCAGCCAAGGTCAACGCCAGCATGTGTGTTGGCTCGCGTTGATGATGGCGTCACCCAAGTCCGTGTTGCTCGACGAGCCGTTTTCAAGCCTGGATCTGCCGGGGCGCGTCATGCTCGACTTGGAGATTTCGAAGGCCAGCCAGCAAGTCATCGTGTCCACGCATTTACTCGACCATGTGCGGGGATTTGAGCGCGTGATCTGGCTTGACAAAGGCCAAGTGCGCGCTGATGGCGACGGCGCAAGCGTTTGTGCCGCTTACGAAGCCGATGTGGCGGCGCGTTGCCTGTCACCGCACTTCAAGATCGACTAAAACATTCGCATGGGCAGTTTTTACAGCGACCACCGCACTTGGCTGCATGCAGTTTCAGCGTCCCTGAAACTGATACTGTTGGCCGTCTTCGGCACGGCTCTTTACGTCTTCAACAGCACTTGGGTGTTGCTCGCATGCGCGGCACTGTGCTTGCTGCTGTTTGTATCACTCGGTCGGGCCACGCTGCCAGCGCGAAAACTGCTGTTCCTGGTTTTCGTGACTGGTCTATTGATCACCGCATTTCATGCCTACCTGCAACAGCCTTTGCTGGGCATGGTCAGCGCGCTGCGCCTGCTGAGTGCGTCACTGCTGGGCATCGCACTGATGCTGACGACCCGCACCAACGACTTGCTAGACGCCCTAGAAAGTTGGCTGTCGCCGCTGAATCGCTTTGGTGTCAAATCAAGTGCCTTGGCCTTGCAGATTGCGCTGATGCTTCGCTTCACCGAGCATTTTTTCATTCAGTGGAAACGGCTTGACGATGCGCACCGCGTACGGACTGGAAAATCGGGCGGCTTTAAACTGTTGGCGCCCCTGACCATCCGCATGCTGACCTCGGCTCAGCGCGTGGCAGATGCGCTTGAGTTGCGCCTTCCGCCTTGAATCGCCCTCACCGACTTAAACCTTTCAATATGACCTCCTCTCGCTCCAGCGGACTCGCCTACGTCTCACTATTCGCCGCATTGGTGGCCGTCTTCGGTCTGATCCCCAAAATTGACTTGCCCATGGGCGTGCCCATCACGCTGCAAACACTGGGCGTGATGCTGGCCGGCTGCATGCTCGGCCCCAAAAGAGCACTGCAAGCACTGCTGCTGTTTCTCGCAGCCGTAGCGGTGGGTTTGCCACTGCTGTCGGGTGGCCGCGGCGGCTTGGGCGTTTTCGTCGCGCCCTCCAGCGGCTACCTGATCGGCTTTCCCATCGGCGCTTTGGCCACCGGTCTGCTGATGGCGTTTTTACCTGTCAACTCGCCACGCCGCGCTGCGGTCAGCGCCTTTTTCGCGTCGGCTGTCGGTGGCGTCCTCGCCATCCACGTCTGCGGTGTGATTGGCTTGGTCACGCTGGCCAAGCTGAGTTGGACGCAAGCGTTCTGGGGCACCTTGGTCTTTGTGCCGGGCGACTTGATCAAGTGCGTCTTGTGCGCCATCGTCGTTCACTCGGTAGCTCGCGGCATGCCAGATTGGCGCTTTGGTGGTCGTTCGTTTCAATAACCCAGACCCGCTGACCGATCTGGTCCACGCGCCACTGGCGCACTGGGCCAACGTGCGCGGTGATGCCGTGGCCATCAGTGACGGCAGCAGAAATCTGACCTTTGCCGAGTTGTACGCGGCGGTGCAGCAACGAGCGGCAGCTCTGACCCAGGCACAAACTGCAGCCACAGTTTTACTAGGCGACAGCGCAACATCTATCCCTCAGCTGATTGAATTTTTAGCCGTCATCAGCAGCGGGCGTTGTGCGGCCATGGCTGATCCAGATTGGCCGGCCGCCGTGCGAGAAACGATGCGCGAGCAGATCAGCCACCTGCCGACTGCCCTGCGGGAGCTTCAGCCCACATCACCTTTTTATATCGGCTTCACCTCCGGTAGCACCGGCCTGCCCAAAGGCTTCAGACGCCACCACCGTTCATGGGCTGAGAGTTTTCGGATCTGCGTCGACACCTTCGGGCCCGATGCCGCCAGCGGCATCTTGTCGCCCGGTCGCAGCTCGCACTCTTTGTTTTTGTTCGGCATGTTGCTGGGCATTTGGAGCGGCGCGGGGGTTGTCGTTCAAGAACAATTTTCTGCCTCACGCGCCTTGGATACTTTGCGACAAGGCCACACGCCGTGCCTGATCGCCGTGCCAAGCCAGCTGATACTGATGATCGAATGGGCGGCCCGGCATGGCATCGCTCCGATCGAGGTGACTCGCTTGATCATGATCAGCGGCGCACGCTGGGCGCGCCACCGGACAGCCGAGTTACAAGCGCTGTTTACCCAAGCCCGCATCATCGAGTTTTACGGTGCGTCAGAAACCAGTTTCATCGCGTGGATGGATGCCGATGCGTCCACGCCGACGGAGGTCGTCGGTCGGCCCTTTAGGAATGTTGAGATCGACATTCGGGACGCAGAAACAGCTGGCAGTCCAGGCTTGATCTTTGTCCGCAGCCCGATGCTCTTCATGGATTACATGGGCGCAAAAATGGACGTGATGGCAGACACCACCGCAGCCATCCGCGACGGCGACTGGCTGTCAGTGCGAGACATGGGCCACCTAGACGCGCAAGGCAGGTTGTGCTTGGCTGGCAGGCAAAACCGGATGATCACCACCCAGGGAAAAAACCTGTTTCCGGAGGAGTTGGAGTCAGTGTTGACCGCTCACCCAGGTATCGCTAAGGCGTCGGTGCAAGGTGTGGCGGATACCTTGCGAGGCATGAAGGTCGTCGCGGTTGTGCAACTGGACTCAGCTTACGCAGGTGAGCTTCATGCAGCCGAACTCTCCGCCTGGTGCAGAAAAAAGCTTGAAGCATACAAAGCACCGAAGCGCTACTTTGCGTGTGATGACTGGCCGCTGACGGCCAGCGGCAAGACGGATCACGCTGCGCTGGCGCGGCGCTTGCACAACCATCTCAACAACACCGCCAACCCGAACTCGCCATGTCTACTGCCTCGGCTTTACCCACTGCTTTGATCGCTGGCTGGGCGCGCAGCGCTGTGGCTCCGCACGGCGGCGCTTTTGCCGCATTGCAAGCGCATGAGATCGCCGCGCCGGTGATTCAAGCTTTGCTAACGCGCGCCGGCATCGGCCCTGAAAGAGTGGATGCCGTGGTCGTCGGCAATGCCTTGGGTGCGGGCGGAAATCCGGCGCGACTGGTGGCGCTGGCGGCCGGCTTGCCAGATCAATCCGCAGCTTTTTCAATTGACACGCAATGTTGCTCGGGACTGGATGCTGTGGCTATGGCGGTTGGGTTGATCGCCTCGGGGCAAGCGTCGGTGGTCATCGCCGGGGGAGTTGAGGCGTGGAGCCGGTCGCCGATTCGGCAACATCGCCCCTTGCGTGAAGGCGATGCCGCCGTGGCCTATGAGCGGCCCGCGTTTGCGCCTGACCCTGCCCGTGACCCCGACATGCTGGCCTCTGCCGCCCGCTACGCCGCAGCGCAGGGCTGGACGCGCACAGCGCAGGACGCTTATGCGCAGCAGACCCATGAGCGCGCCTTGGCGCATCAAGCCTTCTTGGCCGATGAAATCATCAGCATCAACGGCTTGGCGCACGATCCCTATCCGCGGCGTATCTCTGGCGCACTGGCCGCTCGCATGCCGGCAGTGGCGAAATATGAGGATACTGAATGCGATGGGACTGACCTTCTGGACTGCTCACTCAGTGCATTGAGTATTTCGACCAAAGCTGATGGCGCGGGCTTTGTATTGCTGGCCAGCCCAAAGGCGTGCAGGGCACTGGGGCTGTCGCCCCAAGCCGCCTGGATCGCCTCAGCATCAGTGGGCTGCCCGCCGGAAACACCCTTGCTTGCAGCGGAGGCGGCAACCCGCGCCGTGTTGTCGCGAGCCGGCTTAACCTCAGCCGAAACGTTAGCCGTGATCGAGCTGCACGATGCCTTTGCTGTGCAGGGTTTGAGCTTTTGCCAAGCCCTGCACATAGACCCCCTGCGGGTGAACCGAGGCGGCGGCGGTTTGGCGCGTGGCCACCCGATTGGAGCGTCTGCCGCCATTGCGCTGGTGCGCGTGCTGGCTGAGTTGAACCGTGAAAAACCATCGTCACTCGGGTTGACCGCTGTCGCCGGTGCCGGCGGTCTGGGTGCGGCAGCGATTGTTCAGCGGCTGTAGATAACT